>CAYPUV010000015.1:0-29342 GCA_964413895.1 uncultured Anaerolineaceae bacterium | reverse complement strand
GTGGGGGAGACACCTGACCGAGGGGGGTATCAAATTCAGCTTCTGTTTCTGTGGGGGCGGGGAGTGTTACCGGTGTTGTGGGCACCGGCGTAATTAGCTGCTGTCCCGTGTGCAGGGGGCGATGGGGGTGCAAATGGTTGGCTTGCACAATCGCTTGCACGGTGACATTGTGTTTTTTTGCCAGGGTGAATAAAGTGTCGCCCGGACGCACGGTAATGGTTTGGGTGGGTGCTTTAGGCGGCGGTTGTTTTTGGGGGGAAGCAATCGGTTTCGAATGGGAAACTGGCGCTGGCGGCGGGGAAAACGACCCGCCCAATGTCCAGCGCCAGAGTTTCTGCCAGAAGTTGGTCATTTCCGGTTCCAGAGACTGGAGACTGGTTCTGGAGATTCTTGTTCTTTCTAATCTCCCAATCTTTAGATTTTACGGGAAAATGCCGCGTAAAGCAATGGCGTCGGCCACGCGCTGCACCGCCAACATCATTGCACTTTGCCGCAGTGGAACGCTGCGTTGTTGGCCAAAGGTGTACATATCGTCAAACGCTACTTCCATAAAATGATGCAATCGCTCGCGTACCTCAGTAACGGTCCAGTAGAATCCTTCGCGCCCCTGTACCCATTCAAAGTAGCTCACCACTACGCCGCCGGCGTTGGCCAGGATGTCTGGCACAAGGATAATACTCCGGTCGGCTAAAATGACGTCTGCTTCTGGGGTGGTGGGGCCGTTTGCACCTTCCACAATGAAGCTGGCCTGGATTTTATCGGCATTTGCTTCGGTAATCTGGTTTTCCATCGCGGCGGGCACAAGTACATCGCATGGCAATTCAAGCAGTTCTTCGTTGCTAATTTTGCTCACGCCGGGAGCGGTGTAGCCTTCCAGCGTGCGAGACCTGCTTTGCTTTACGTAGTCTGTCATCGCTTCCACATCCAGCCCGGCGGGATTGTAGTAGCCACCGGTGATGTCGCTGATGGCAACAATTTTCACGCCCATTTCGCTGATGTGACGCGCACTCCACGTCCCCACATTACCAAACCCCTGTACCACCGCGGTGCATTTGGAAAGTTCTTTTTCGGCGCGCTTCAGCATTTCTTTTACCGATATGGCAACGCCCAGCCCGGTGGCGTCGATGCGCCCCACGCTGCCGCCCAGACTCACGGGTTTGCCGGTGACAATTTCCCCGCTGTTTTCACCCTTGAAGATAGAGTAGGTGTCGGTAATCCAACTCATCGTGCGTTCGTTGGTGTTCATATCCGGGGCGGGAATATCGATATTGGGGCCAATGATGGGGCTAATGGCGTAAGTGTAGCGGCGAGTCATACGACGCAGTTCATTTTCCGAAAGCTTGCGGGGGTCAACAGCGATGCCGCCTTTGCTGCCACTGAAAGGCACATTCACCAGCGAACACTTCCATGTCATCAACTGTGCCAGTGCGGAAACTTCTTCCAGTGTTACGGCGGGGTGGTATCGAATTCCACCTTTGGCGGGTCCGCGGGCGGTGGTGTGTTGCACGCGGTAGCCCTGAAACACTTCCACGTGCCCGTCATCCATTTCAACGGGAACCGCAACAATGAGCGAGCGGCTGTTGGTCTTGAGGATTGCGTAAATATTGGGATCGAGGTTAAGCGCCATCGCTGCTTTTTTGAGGCTTGCTTGCGCATTCGCCAGAAAACTGGCGCCAGGATTTTTAGCTAACATTTCAACTGACATCATTGTCAAAAAACTCCTTTTGTGTGAAAATATGAAATCGGTGGGAAGTTCTCCCACGTTCAATATAAGTATCTATTCAGTTACACAGAGAAACACGGAGAAAACACAAAGATACACTGAGAAAAACAAAAAAATACCGTAAAAATCTCCTTATCTCTGTGAAACTCTGTGTTACAACTTGCTTGCTGAATAGTTACCAATATAAAACGTGATGCACAAAACGTAACACGCTTGTTATGAACGCCTCTCGTTTCACGCCTCACGTCTGGGTTTTCGCCTTCACTCCATCCATATTATAATTGAAGTAGTGACGGTACAGCCCAAT
The DNA here is from genome assembly GCA_964413895.1 of uncultured Anaerolineaceae bacterium. Lineage (GTDB taxonomy): Bacteria > Chloroflexota > Anaerolineae > 4572-78 > 4572-78 > JANTHQ01. The sequence continues at coordinate 27,312 of CAYPUV010000015.1, read as the reverse complement.
ACTTTAATTTTAGGACGGTAAGGCCAAAATGACAATTTACGAAGCCATTATTGGGATGGAAGTGCATGTTGAACTGCAAACCCGGAGCAAGATGTTTTGTGGGTGTAGCGCCAATGTTTTCGGCGCGCCCCCCAATACCAATACTTGCCCGGTGTGTTTGGGCATGCCGGGCGCATTGCCGGTGATTAATGAACAGGCCGTAAAATACACTATTCTGACCGGCCTGGCTTTGAACTGCAACATTCATCGACACAATGTTTTTGCCCGCAAAAACTATTTTTATCCCGATTTGCCCAAAGGGTACCAGATTTCGCAATACGAATTGCCCCTTTGCACGGACGGCCGGTTGACCATTGAGGCCGACGGTCGGCGCAAGCAAGTGGGCATTACTCGCGTCCATCTAGAAGAGGACACGGGCAAGCTCACCCACGTTGCAGGCGGTTCTCTGGTAGACCTGAACCGGGCCGGCGTGCCGTTGATGGAGATTGTATCAGAACCTGATATCCACTCTGCCGACGAGGCATACGCTTATGTAAATCAACTGCGGCAGATTGTGCGCTACCTGGGTGTGTCCAGCGGCGATATGGAAAAAGGCGCGATGCGTTGCGAAGTGAACCTCTCACTCAAACCTGTGGATGCGGACAAATGGGGCACAAAGGTGGAGGTGAAAAACCTCAACTCTTTTCGCGCTGTGCGCAATGCCATTGCCTATGAAATTGAACGTCAAACGAAAGTACTCCAGTCCGGCGGACAGGTTCAGCAGGTGACGATGGGTTGGGACGAAAACAAAGGGCAAACCGTTGTGCAGCGCACCAAAGAGGATGCGCACGATTATCGCTACTTCCCCGAACCAGATTTGCCGCCCCTGAATTTGGCACAAAGCTGGATTGACGAGCTAAGCGCCACGCTGCCCGAATTGCCCCAGGCAAAGGCCGCGCGATATGTGGCTGATTGGGACCTTTCGGCGCAGGATGCCGCATTGCTGGCAGAGAGCCGTGTCCGTGCCGTGTATTTCGAGACGGTTGTGGCAGCCGGCGCGGGAAAAGTTTCACCCCGCTCAGTGGCGAACTGGACCACAGGCGAGCTGTTTCGGTTGCTGAATGAAAGTGGGCTGGACGTTTCGGCCATCAAATTTGCCCCCACCGATTTTGTCCGGCTGATTGAGATGGTGGAAAACGGAGCCATCAATCGGCTGGCGGGGAAGGATGTGCTGGCAGAAATGTGGAACAGCGGCAGCCAGCCCGATGCAATTGTGGCGGCAAAAGGCTTGCAGCAGATCAGTGATACAGTGGTGCTTGATGGCATCATCGCACAGGTAATCGCCGACAACCCCAACCCGGTGGCGCAATTCCGGGCGGGTAAAGAGAAGGTCATTGGTTTTTTGGTGGGGCAGGTCATGCGCCACAGTCGCGGAAAAGCCAATCCCAAACTGGCAGAAAGACTTTTGAGAGAAACATTATCAAAATGAACGCTCCCCGCAGCAAGCTGAAACACCCCCGGCTAATCTTCCTGGAAGGTAACTACTCAGCCATCGCTCAATGGCACACGGATGGTACGGATTGTACAGATTTCCACGGATTCTTGCTAAAAAAAATTAAAATCTGCGTTAATCCGTTCAATCTGTGTTATCTGTGTGCTATTCCCCTCTCTGCCTGAGTTGTAACCCTGGAAGTTTAGAATTTCCGAGAAGATTGCATTTTGTGGGGCAGATACCAGGATTTTGCAAATGCGTTTTCGTACCGATGGCCTGATTATCCTTATTATTGCCTTGCTCCCCATTTTGTTTTTCTGGCGATTGGCCGCACCGAAGCCGGAAGACCAATTGCGGATTGCAACAGGTGATTTCACCGAGCAATATTTCCCCTTGCGCGCTTTTTCCGCCAGAGAATGGGTGAACGGGCGCGTGCCGCTGTGGAACCCGTACATTTTCGGCGGACAACCCGGCCTGGCCGATATTCAATCGGGGGCACTATACCCCCCGCACGTGTTACAGGCGCTGGCGCTGGGCTGGCTGGGCATCGGCTTTCCGCTATGGGCGCTGGAGTGGCAGGTAATTTTTCATTTTGCACTGGCTGGGGTGGGGGCATATCTACTGGGCAGATATTGGGCGCGCCGCGCGGGGAGTAGTTGGCGCGTGGGGCGATTTGTGGGGGTGGTTATGTCGCTCGCCTTTACCTATAGCGGCTATCTCACCGGCTTTCCGGTGCAACAGATGACCATTCTACTGGTGAGCGCATGGCTGCCGTGGGTGATGTGGACACTGGCGCGCGCGCTCGATGCGGTGGAAGACGGGCTGCCGCTGCGAATATCGCTGGCACGGGATGGATGGACGGCACTGGCGTTTTCGATGGCGGTGCTGGCAGGACACCCGCAAACGGTGATGTATATTTTTTATCTGATGCTGGCGTATGGGGTATTTCAGGGTTTAAGGTTCAAAGTTCAAGGTTCAAAGTTCAAAGTTCAAGGTTCAAAGTTTGGAGATGCAGAGTTGCAGAGTGGCAAAGCTACAGAATCTCCAATAACCAATCTCACGTTTCACGCATCACGTTTCACGCATCACGTTTCACGCTTTGCCTTCCACTGGCTACTCGTCGTTGTCCTCGGCGGGCTGATTGCTGCCGCACAACTTTTGCCCACGCTGGAATTCATTCGCCATTCTCTGCGCGCTGAGTTGCCGTTCGGCGCGGTGTCGGCGGGGTTGCCACTGAGCGAGCTGGTTTCGCTGGTGTACCCCGGTTATTTTGGTGGGTCGCCGGAATATGTGGGGATTTTTACCTTGCTGCTGGTGGCGGCTGCGCTGATGTTGAGCCGTCCCTCGCTGCGGGGGACGATACGCTTCTGGTTGGGTGTGGCTGTGGTTGCGCTGGTGTTGGCGTTTGGAGCAAACACGTTTCTTTATCCTTTCTTCTACCTTTCTGTCCCCGGCTTCGCTGCGGTGCGCCAGCAAGAACGGGTTTTTTTACTGTACAGCTTCGCCCTGTCGGTGTTGGCGGGATACGGGGCGCTGGCACTGGCCTTGCCCCTCCCCAAGCAGGTGCGGCCGATGTGGCAAGGCTTTGCCCGCAAGGCCAATCGGGTGGGGGCGGTGGCGTTGGCGCTGACCGGACTGTTCGTTTACGGCGCGGTATCGGCAAATGTGCGCGGCGATGATGTCAATTTGTTCAATGGTGTGCTGCGACATCATGTTTTCGGGTTAATCATTTACGGTGGGGGATTGCTGATGCTGGCGTTGCGTCCGCGCCGTTTCTGGCGTCGCTGGTGGGGAATGACGCTGGCGGCGGCGTGGTTGGCATTCAATCTATTTTCCGTCAACTGGCAATTTAACCTGGAACATCGAGCATTGGGAAAATTGTTTGCGCCGACGGGAGTCAGTCAATTTTTGATTGAAAAAACAGCAACCCAGACACAGCCTATTCGCGTAGCAGGGGGCGGGCTGTTAAACGGGGGCAATAATGCGGGGGCTGTATTGGGATTAGAAGATATTACGGGCAATACACCCCTTCAATTGGCAAATGTAGCGGCGTTCAATGCGCAAATGCCCGCGTGGCGGCTGTGGCAGTTGATGAATGTGCGCTATGTGGTGGACAAGCGCGATATTGACGGGGCGGGGCTGGCGCGTCGTTTTGAAGCCGATGGGGTGAAGGTGTTTGAAGTGGGCGACCCGTTTCCACGGGCGCGGATGGTGTACAACGCCATTTACGGCGCTGGTTGGCGCGTGCTGGCGGAAGACGCTACCGATTTGAAGACGACGGCGCTGCTGCCGCCGGGGACAAACATCCCGTTCACTGCGCCGAACGGCCCTGCAGCCGCAACGGTAACAGGCAGCTATCCTGGTTGGCTGGCGGTTGCGGTTGAAACGGCGGCGGCTGGGTTGTTGGTGGTGAGCAATATTGACTATCCGGGCTGGCAGGCCACGTTGGACGGCGCGCCCGTGCCAGTTTTACAGACGAATGGGGTATTCCAGGGGGTGGCTGTGCCGGCGGGCAGGCACACGGTAATACTGGCCTTCAAACCGCAGACGTTTTTATGGGGAGGCGTACTGTCGGTGTTGGGGCTGCTGCTTGCAGGGGGATTGGCAAGTTACGAATTGCGAAAAACGAATGAGGAATGAGGTATTTGTCGCTCGTCGCTGCTTATTTCACGCGATGGGTAATGCCGGAGAGCAGTCCGCGGATATTGGTGAACGGCTCTTGTAATTTTATTCCCCCTTTAGCAATTTCATACGCGCGAATTTCTTTGGTGTGGTGACTACCGCGCATTTTGAGGATGGTTATTGCTTTGCGCATCGCGCTGTCAACCTCTACGTAGCGCATTAAAAGCACTGCGTCAACTACAAAGGGGAGTGACGGCATTCTCCCCTCATTGGGCCTGGTGATGTTTGCATCTTCGTCAAGTAGCAAAGAGGTGAGGCCGTCTCGCTTCAGCGCGTTGATAAGCATATTGTGCGTGTCGCGCAACTTGACCGGATCGTTGGTCAGTCGCTGAAAATGGGTCACACTGTCAACAACGGCGCGCGTGGGCGCAAGAGTGCGAACTGTTTCGGAGAGGGGGCTATCAGGGGTTTGCAAGCTGCTTAAAAAAACTTTGGGCGACGTAAACATAATCCGCAGCAGTCCATCGGCCTGAAGTTGCTGCAAATCCCACCCCAGCGCACGGGCGTCGCGGATGAGGGTGGTAGGAAATTCTTCAAAGGTGACGAGTACCCCTGGTTCACCCTGAGCGGCCCCGGTACACAGAAATTGCAGGCCCAGTGTCGTTTTTCCAACGCCCGGTGCGCCACTGATGAGCGTGGCCGTGCCTTCAATAAACCCCCCGTCCATCATTCTGTCCAGGGTCGGTTCTCCAGAAGATAATCGTTTGCGCTTTTTGAGTGCAATCATAAAAATCTCACTTTATAGAGGGTTTGGTTGCCGTTGCCAGGTTGTGTGCAGCAGCTATGGTTCGGCCAGATTGAAAACTGTACTGCAAAAGATTGTAGCACGAACCTTTTCATACTGTCAACCAACCTGACCTTCTAGCACAGGGCAAACGCATACTCAATGGAATGTACCTGGGCGGCGGGATTCTTCTTGAAAAATCCACGGTAAAAACCCGTATTTTGTTAAAATCTCATCCGTGTAGGGACAGAGCATTGCTCTGTCCCTACAAATTGACCTGATAAACCACAAATCTTGCTTCAAAAAATCAGTATGCGATTGCCCCACTTCTAGCATGCAATGCCGGACTCCCTTCGCTACGCCGTCACTCCGTTCCGGCTACTCAGGATGCTACTTAATCTGACTCTGCAACAGCCGTGCCTTCTAGCATACGGGCCAGTTCTTGTACTGTGGCTTCCGGGTCAAGTTTTTTGAAGAGGGGGGCCGGCTGTTGCAAAGCTTGCCCAGCGAGGAGTCGACTCGGTTCCCAGCGACCCACCACGTCTTTTGCGTTGTAGCACAGACCCGTATGTTGGCGCGTTGTTTCGGTGAAGGTTTCTGTGTAAGATTGGCCGAAAAGTTGGCCTTTGTACCCCAAAAATTCATGCACCTTTTGTGCGCTGAAAGGAAGGAAGGGGGCAAAAATGGTTTTCAGGCTGTCGATGACGCGCAAAGTGACGTACACGGTGGTGGCAGTGGCTTCCCTGTTTGTTTTGATGGTTTTCCACGGTTCTTTGCGGTCTAAATAGATATTTGCCGCCTGCGCCAGTTTCATCGCTGTTTGCTGGGCAGCTTTGAATTTGGTGGCTTCTAGCAGGTTGCCCACCGTGTCGAAGCCGGCTTCTATTGTTGCTAGAATTTCCTGGTCCATTGTGTTGAGTTCGCCAGGTTGGGGAACTTTGGCGTTGAACCGTTTGTAAGTAAAACCCAGGATGCGGTTGACCAGGTTGCCCCAGGTGGCGACAAGTTCGTCGTTGTTGCGGCGGATGAAGTCGTCGAAGGTGAAGTCGGTGTCTCTGGTTTCGGGGGCGATGGCGGTGAGGTAGTAGCGCACGGGGTCAGGGTCGAAGCGCTCCAGAATGTCGGGCGCCCAGATGGCGAAATTGCGACTGGTGCTAATTTTAAAGCCGGTCATCGTCAAATATTCGTTGGAAACGACATCGTAGGGCAGATTCATTTGTTTGGCGGGATCGTCTTCGTATAGATTGCGCCCGATGGCAAACAGTTCGCCGGGCCAGATGATGGCATGGAAGGGGATGTTATCTTTCCCCATAAAGTAAAAGGTTTTTGCCTGCGGATTGTACCACCAGCTTTTCCAGGCTTCTGGTGTGCCGTTGTTGGCGGCCCATTCAATGCTGGCGCTCAGATAACCGATGACCGCTTCAAACCACACATAAAGCCGTTTGGTGTTGTAGCCTGCAATAGGTAGCGGTATTCCCCAATCAATATCACGTGTTATGGGACGACCTTTTAGCCCCTCTTTCACGTAATTGCGGCTAAAATTGATGACGTTGGGTCGCCAAAAATCCTTGTTGTCTTCCAGATACGCAAGAATCTGGTCGCTTAACTGGGGCAGGTCTAGAAAGAAATGCTCGGTGTGCCGCAGTTCCAAGGTCGAGTTGTCGGTTTTGGCGTGTGGATTAATCAGGTCAGTGGGTTCGAGCAGGTTTTTGCAGTTGTCGCACTGGTCGCCGCGCGCCGATTCGTAGCCGCACTTGGGACAGGTTCCTTCAATGTAGCGGTCGGGCAGAAAGCGTCTCTGGGCTGGAGAGTAGAATTGTTGTTGCGTTTCTTTGTAAATATAGCCATTTTTCAGCGCAGCGCTGAAGATATCTTGCGCAACACGGTAGTGATTTTCCGTATCGGTATGGGTAAAGAGGTCGTAACTAATACCCAGTTTGATGAACGTGTCTAAAAAGCGGTAGTGGTAGCGCTCAAAAATTTCTCTGGGTGAAACGCCTTCAGCGTCCGCTTTGACGGTAATGGGCGTGCCGTGGGAGTCAGAACCGGAGACCATCAGCACGTTGTTTCCTTTTAAGCGGTGATAGCGGGCGAAAATATCGGCGGGGAGGAAGTTCCCGGCTACGTGCCCCACGTGTTGGTCGCCATTGGCATAGGGCCAGGCGGTACAAACGAGAATATATTCACTCATTGCATAAACTCCTTTTTACAAGAGAGAATGTCAAGGTCAGTTAATCAATTTGAATTGAACAGAAGGGAACAAAAAACCGCACCGTGACGTGCAGTTATGACTGAGCACGCGGGGCTAATTGTAGCGCCGGCTGTCGCACAGCAATAACCGCCGTCGGGCGGCTGGACATAATCATAGGCATCAGTTTAGTCGCGTGCTTCAAAACGTTCATAAACTTATTATAGCGGGTTTTGGTTGTTTGTAAATAGCTTCTGGGTGTTAGTTGTATTTTCCTTTGAGGTCGTTCAGGCGCACAGCAACCACATCTTTGAGGTTGCGCCAGGAATCTTTTAGCGGGTTAACTTTTGTTTCAGTGCCGTAAATCCATTTGACGGGTACTTCTTCTACCCGGTAGCCGAATTTCACTGCTAAAAACAGCACTTCCACATCGAAGCCGGTGACAGCGGCTTCGGTGATGCGTTGGGCGTTTTCGCCGTAAAGTTGCACGCGGGTGAACAGGTCGTGGGCGGCTTCGCGGGTGAAGGCTTTGAATCCGCATTGGGTGTCTTGAAAACCACCCAACGTAATCAGGCGAATGATGAGGTTGAACACCCGTCCCATAAAATGGCGGTGCCACGGTTCACCAATGCGACGCGCTCCCTGCCCTTCCCTGGAGCCGATGACCACATCGTAGCCCGCTTCAAGTTCAGCAAGTAATTTGGCCGTTTCTTCAATCGGTACGGCAAGGTCTGCGTCGGAAAACAGGATGTATTTCCCGCGTCCTTTCAGTATTCCGGTGCGAACAGTGTATCCTTTACCTCGATGGTCGTTTTTAATGATGTGCAACGCCGGGTGTTGTTCTGCCACTCTTTCAGCTAAAGCAACTGTGTCGTCGGTGCTGCCGTCATCTACAACCATCACTTCCATGGGGTAGGGTTGCTGCTCAAAATAAGCTAAAACCGTACGCAGGGTTTGGGGCAAACGTACTGATTCGTTGTAGGCGGGTATTATTACAGAAAGATACGGTGAATCTTGCGGTTGGGTTGTAATTTTGGCCTCCAATAACTGTGTTACAACTACCAAACGTCTTGATTTTGCGGAACAAAAATTAGACAGGTTTTTGAAACCTGTCCGGTTTTGGACGCACAATGCGCTATGATACTGGAAGCAAGAAAATTTGGCAAAATGAGATGAAATTTACATGGTAACCTCACCTTGGAACACGTGACCGGCAGGTAGAGTGTGCTGATTTTACACCTTGCGCGCCAGTCGCCACCATACCAGCACCGCAACCACACCGAATACCCCTACCAGCAATCCCACAGCGACGCCGCCTGTCAGCAGCGCCCAATTCAGCACCGCCTCCGGCGCTGCGGCGGAAATATCGGCGGGGGTAGCGACAGTTGATGATGGGGCAGTGACATTCATTTCCATGGGGATGGGGGTGGCTAAGGCAGATGGCAGCGCGGCGGCAATGGCAATATCTGCCGCGTCCGGCGGGGTGGATTGGTATGCCGTGCCGCCCAGCACCACAATCACCGCATCGCCCAGCGAGAAATATTTTGCTGCTGCCGGATATTTTTCCAGCAAGCGCATCATCTCCGCCGAGGCAAAGCCAATCGGTTGCGCGGTCATTTTGTCGGGGTCGAAGGTGGTATCTGTCCACACGCCGTCGCGTAGGATGAACGCCTTTTCGCCAATCGTGGTCACGGCGGGCATCGCCGATGGTGGCATTCCCATCGCACCCCCCCCGACGGGAGCTTCCATCGGAGCGGATTGTGGCGCGGGCGCCGCCATATTCGCGCTTTCCAACGCCATACTTTCCACCGATTTTTGCACCGCTTGCGCACCGAAACTCGGCGCTGATGGTGCACTCGCCGCTTCTTCCATCTCCTGCTGGATGATCACATCCCGCCCCCGCTCGGTCAGCGCGTCAGTCGGTTCTTCCACCAAAAACGAGGTGTACGGGGTGATGATGCCGTAGCGCACGCTGAGGGTGACGATTTGGTCAATCGCTTCCGCTGTTTCGCCGCGCAGGCGGATCTGGTTCAGAAGATAGCCGATTTTTCGGGTTGCCCACAGGCGTGGGATGAATTCCGCGCCGCCGTCACGGGCGAAGGTCAGGTCAGCGTACCGAAAAACCTGTTCGCGCCCGTTGACCGTGCCGCGCAAGGTGACAGTCGCGCCGCCGCCGCGCCGGTAGCGTCCGGTGACAACCAACTGCGTGCCGGCAAAAATATCGGGCAGCGGATACGGATAGGTGTCTTCAAGGTTCACACCGTCCACATCGAGTTGCACATCCGCCAGCACGGGCGTGCTCACTTTGGCGTAAAATCCGCTCACCGCTTCATCCACCCGCTCACCGGGGCGAACATACGCGCTTGCGCCGCGCAACTCGCGCGCCAGCGAATCAAGCAGAAAGGTGTCCACGTCGTCGCCCACGCCAAAGGGGAAAATACGCACGTTTTGCGGGGCGAATTGCGCCACGCTGTTCAGAATCTGGTCGGGTTCAGTCACGCCGCTGGTGGGCAGTCCGTCGGTCAGAAAGATGATGATGGCGGGGCGGGCGGTGTCGCGGTCGAGACTCGCCATCGCTTCCAGCAGGGCGCGGTTGATGTCGGTGCTCCCCTCGGCGCGGAGATTGCGCACGAATCGCTCGGCTTCCGGCACAGCAGAAACGCTTTCCAACCGACTGGAAAACGCCCGCACGCCCGTGCTGAACGCCACCACATTGAAGCGGTCATTCGGGTTGAGATGGTTCAGTACAAAATTGAGTGCGTCCTGCGCCTGCGCTAACTTTTCACCTTCCATCGAACCGGAGGTATCGAGCACCAAAATCACGTCTTTGTCAATGATCCGCTCACTTTCGATGGATGGCGCAATCAGTATGGTGAAGAAGCCGTCTTCATCCCCATTTTTGTAGCTGAGCAGATTCAGCCCCAAATCCTGCGGGGAAAGGGTGAAATACAGGGCGAAGTCGGTGTCGGGGCGCACGTCGCGGGCTTCCCAACCGACGGTGGCGCGGTAGTCGTCGGGGCGGTCGATGCTGACCGGGTGGCTGGGGCTGTACACCGCTTTGATGGGGTCGTCGGAGCGGATGTTGACCGTGATGGAGACATCTTCCAGCGGTTTGGCGGAAAATTTTTCGGTGCTGAGACCGTAAACGTATTTCACCAGCCCGGCGTCGGCGGGGAGGATTTCGCTGTATTCGATGACCACTTTGCGCGTGTTGCCGGGGTCAATGGGGAAAATGCTGGCCTGGAATAAATCGCGCCCGATGTATTCCAGCAGCGCGGGGTCGAGCCGGCAGCGGACGATGTCATCGTAAATGCGGCGGGCTTCCTCTTTGGTGTAGAGTTGCCCGTCCACTTTTTCGCCATCAATCCACATTGAAAATTGGTTGATGGCGGCGTTTTCCGGCAGCGGGAAAATGTATGTGCCTTCCAGCGCCCACTGTGAATCGTTGCGGAAAACCTGCTCGACGCGGGTGGTGGCAATCTGCCGGTCGATGGTGACGGTGACGTGATGGTTCTGCACGGTCAGGTAGGGCGTTTCGCGGGGAGGCGGGGGCGGTACGGGGCACGGCTCGATGCAGATGGGCGGTTCGGGGATGATGACGCCGTCCGCAAAAGCAGGTATCGGTACGGCGAAGATGGTGGTCAGGGCAAGCAGCAAAAAAAAGATTTTGGTTCTCATCGGTCTCCTCCGGGTGGTGGTTGAACTCTTCCCCCTTAATCCCCTCACAGAGGGGAGAGGGTTAGGGAGAGGGGAAAGCATCTCCATTCTCTACCCTCCTGACGTTCCACCGCGCGGGAAAGTTCCATTTTTCAGTGCGGTGATTCTGGCGTAAAATATGACACGCATCACGCATCATGGAGAAGCCCTATGTCAACAACCCATTTCCGTAAGCTCGAAAATATGTATCTCTCCGCGCCCACCAACGAGTATTATCGCCCCACCATCCACATCGGTGCAGGGCAGGCAGAAGTCAGCATCACCGTGCGCCCCGATTTTTTTCACGCTGCGCGCGCCGTACACGGCTCGGTGTATTTCAAGCTGATGGACGATGCCGCCTTTTTTGCCGCCAACTCACTGGTGGAGGATGTGTTCGTGCTGACCACTTCTTTCACGGTGTACCTCACCCGCCCCGTCAGCGATGGCACGATGACCGCCACCGGCACAGTGGTGAACCGCTCGCGGCGGTTGCTCATCGCCGAGTCAATCGTCACCGATGCCGCCGGACATGTGGTGGCTCGCGGTAGCGGCACATTTATGCCCAGCCGTATTCCTCTGTCTGCGGAAATCGGGTATCGCTGATAACCTGAAGCCGATAATAGCACACGGATTGAACCGATTGACACAAATATTGTTTTTCTTGTAGGGGTGAACACGTAGGTTCGCCCTTACATAAAAAACGGTGGAAATCAGTGACCTCCGTGTACTATTCTTTATAGGCAGCTGAACAGTTACACACGCTCACGATTTTTACCATTGTGTTCCGCTGTAAAATTGTTTATACTATTACCATCCAACTTAATTTTTACCGGCGGAAACCATTGTGATGTGGAAAGCAGAAAGCAGGTCCCTCCAACTGACAAACGGCGCGCAGGTGGGCATTGTAGGCGGTGGTCCCGCCGGCAGTTTTTTTGCCCTGCACCTGCTGCAATACGCCGCCGACAGAGGCATTACCCTGACGATCACCATATTTGAAGGACGTGACTTTGACCGGGCCGGCCCACCGGGCTGCGCCAAATGCGCCGGATTACTTTCTGCCGGGCTGCAACAAAATCTGCGTGATTTCGGTTTGACGCTGCCAGAGAAGGTCATTCAGAGCAAGGCCGATAGCTACGTGCTGCATCTGGCCGACCGCCAGGTGGAAATTTTCCCTCCCACGCCCCACCGAGAAATCACCAGCGTGTACCGGGGGAGCGGGCCGCGACTGGCTCCTTTGGGCAAAGCAGCCAACTTCGATGCCTGGTTGCTGGCGCAAGCTGAACAGGCCGGGGCAACCGTCATCCCGATGCTGGTGACAGCCATTCATTTAACCCCCCAACCGGCGATAGAAACAGTCGGCAACCGCTATCCGGTTGATTTTTTGGTGCTGGCAAGCGGTGTCAACGGACGGCGTATCACCCTGTCTGGACTGAATTACCGCCCCCCAAAAACTAAAACAATGGTGCAAGATGAACTCATCAACCTGCCAGGCGCACAGCGCCGGGTGCATGTGTATTTTGGCTATCAAAAGGGCATTGTGTTCGGCGCCACGGTTCCCAAAGGCAATATGGTGAATATCAGTTTGTTGGGCAAAAATATGAATTTGAATGCGGTAGCAACATTTCTGGCCGCGGCTGGCATCAGCAGCGGCTATCGGCGGCTCTGCGGGTGCAAGCCACATATTCCCGTTTCAATCGCGCGGAGGTATTACGCCGACCGTTTTGTTGCCATTGGTGATGCAGCAGTATCACGGTTGTACAAGGATGGCATCGGCTCGGCATTTCGCACCGCCCGGCGCGCCGCACACACCGCCGTGCAGCATGGCATACACACCAGGGCGTTCAAAGAACATTATGCGCCCCTGTGTCACCGCATCGCATTGGATAATTTTTGGGGCAAACTACTTTTCTCGGCCTGGGAAATCTCAGGGCGAATTCCACTGCTGGCTCACCTATGGCTGGTGGCGCTCACCGCTGGCAACACGCACCCCGAAGAAGCGAACCGCTGCCGGCTGGCGCTGTGGAATATGTTCACCGGCGATGACAGCTACTGGCATATTTTACAAAGTTTAATTCACCCACGCATACTGTGGTTTTTGCTGATTGTTGGTCGGCGCGTGCGGCGAGAAAAACCGGCGTTTTAGGGAGAACCATAATGGATATGGGACCATTACGCAACGGAGACACTGCCGTCATCATCGGTGGTGGGCCAGGGGGAACCGCTTGTGGCATCGCTCTGCTTAAAATGGCGCGCGAACAGGGTAAAACTATTCGGGTGGTGTTGTTCGACGGGAAAGCTATGGTCGGTGAAACTCATTACAATCAATGTGTGGGCGTGCTTTCGCCGCCAATTGACCGGCTGCTGGTAGCAATCGACGTGCCGTTTCCATACCATCTGGTGCAGCGACAGATCCAGGCCTATATTCTGCACGGCGAACGGCGACACATTCGCCTGACTGCCCCAGGCGAAGTGAGTTACGCCACCCGCCGCGTGCAATTTGATGCCTATATGCTAGAGCAGGCGCGCGCGCACGGCGTAGAAGTGCGCGCCAGTCGCGTGACCGACCTGGAATTTCTACCTGATCGGGTGAACGTGTTTGCCGAAGGCTCGAACATCACTGCGCATGTGGTTTTCGGCGCATTTGGGTTGGACCCCGGCACAACCACACTGCTGTCACAATCCACCTCCTACCGTTCACCGAGCTATCTGGTTTCCCTGGTCACAAAAATTCATCCGTCCACAGAAGTGATGGCCACGTTCGGTAACAATATTCATGCGTTTTTGCCGCGCAACCCCCGCATTGAATTTGGTGCCATCACACCCAAAGGCAACCACATCACTGTTAATCTGGCTGGTGCACAGGTTAACAGCCGGGATATGGATATTTTTTTAGATTACCCACCCGTGCACACGTTGCTCAGTTTCGCCAACCGCCACCATCCCGTAAACCCGACACAGGATTTTGAATACTACCGGGGACGATTCCCCATTTCGGTCGCACGGCATTTCTACGGTGACCGCTATGTTTGCGTGGGCGATGCTGCCGGGCTGGTGCGTGCTTTTAAAGGAAAAGGGGTCACCTCTGCTGTGCAAACAGCCATCTGGGCCGCAGAAACAACCCTCACCACCGGCGTGTCCCGTCAGGCATTTGCCGTCCACTATCGCCGGGCGTGTCACGCTATTTTGCATGACCTGCCCTATGGTCGAATCATGCGTCGGGTGGCAATTATCGGCAGTCGTCTGGGGCTGGTCGATACCCTCATCACATTGGCAGAACAGGATGTTACCCTGCAGCATGCCCTGTTCGATGCGGTGTCGGCGCACCGGTCGTACCGCGACATCACCCGTGATCTTCTTTCGGCGCGAGAAATAGGGCGGTTGATGTACTATTTTATCCGGCTGAGGCTACAACGCTCACCATCCGCATCGGCAATGGGGCAGTAATTGAAACGACTATTTTTGTTCCCACCTGTGTAAATACCTCCCTCTAGTTTGATTTTTCCACGCTGCCGAATTACAATCTTGTTGGTTATTTTAATGACAAATCACAAACCTCAAGTAACTATTTTGAACCCGAAGCCCGAAAGCCAAAACCCAAAACCAATATTTTACACTCGCACCGGCGATGACGGCACCACTGCCATCTACGGGCAAAAAGAACGCCTGCCCAAAAATCATCCCCGCCCAGAGGCATACGGCACAATTGACGAAGCACAGGCGGTACTGGGCATTCTTCGCGCCGCCGACAGCCAGCCACGCACCAAAAAGGTTCTGGTACGTGTGGAACGCGACCTTTATTTGATAATGAGTGAGCTGGCCGTTGCCGATACGGTTAAACTGCCCACCCACAAAATCGACCAGAGCGACATTGAGTGGCTGGAACAAACGGCTGATGAAATTGGCAGCATCACCGGCAATTTTACCGATTTTGTCCTCCCCGGTGATACCTTCAGCGGGGCATATGCCCATCTGGCACGGACGGTGGTTCGGCGGGCAGAACGCAAGGTTGCCCGGTTGCATCACGAAGGCACGTTGAAAAACGTTTTCATCTTACACTATCTGAATCGGTTATCGTCGCTGTTATTTGTGCTGGCACTGTACGAGGACAAACAACATGGGGTGGAGAATCCCACTTATACCAAAACTGTCAAGGGGTAATTCGTGCCGTCACCCATTCATCCATTGTTTGTGCATTTTCCCATTGCGCTGTACTTTTTGGGCGTGCTGCTGACGGCGGGCTATCTGTGGCGCAATAATGCCGATTATGAGCGTTTTGCATATTGGGTGTTTTTTTTAAGCTGGATTGCCGCCATCGCCGCCAGTTTAATTGGTTTAATTGATAAAGGGCAATTGGCTTTCGATGACCCCCGCCAGAGTGCGATCAATCAGCATATCACCCCGGCGATTGTTTTTTTGGTGCTGAATGGGTTGCTGCTGTACATGCGCTTTCGATGGGAAGATGTGCTCTCATCCGGGCGAAAATGGCAGTACCTGGGCTTGATGCTGCTGGGACTGGCGGCGATTGTATTCACCGGATTTCAGGGGGGCGTGCTGGTGTATGAGTTGCACATTGGCATACAATAGAAGTGCAGCGTATCTGCTCAATAATCTGACCGATTGCCCCAAATTTTTGAAAAGATACGCTGCAACGTGAAAAATGGAAAACAAAGCGTAATACACTGATAACTTTTTACCGAAAAGGAGAGACCATGCTCTTAAAACAACCTGTGGTAGATGCACTGAACGCGCAAGTGGTGGAAGAGTTCACGGCTTCGGCGCAATATTTGGCAATGGCCCTTTACTTTGAGCGTGAGACCCTGCCCGAACTGGCGGGTTATTTTCGCCTGCAAGCGCAGGAAGAATACGGGCACGCGCTGAAATTGCTGCAATACATCAATGATGCCGGAGAAATGCCCCTTGTCCCCGCCACCAAACCCGTGCAAAACGATTTTTCCAATGTGGAAGAGTGTATTCAATTAACGTTAAACCTGGAATTGCAGGTTACCGACCAAATCAATACTCTGGTGGATGTGGCAATTCAAAACAAAGATCATCTGACCCGCCAATTCTTGCAATGGTTTGTGACTGAACAATTGGAAGAGGTCTCCAGCATGTCCGACCTGCTGAATATTGTCAAACGAGCGGGTGATAACTTGTTCCGCGTGGAAGAATATCTCTCACGCACCCCACACCCCGAAGCGACGGGCGGCGCGAATGCGTAGTTTAATCGAGATAACGGCTGGAGCTGGCAGAAGGTGGGTTCCCATTCACCAGTGCGCTCTGTACCCGTTATCTCTGTCTCTCGTCTCTATTCTTTTTCCGCCGATTGCCCATCGCCGACTACCCATAACCCAATCGCCAGTTCATTCCCAATAATCTGCTCTTGCCGACCCACACGCAACCGAAGCGGCCCGTTAAACGGCGCGCGGTTGATTAGCTTGAATGAAACACCGGGAACCAGGCCAATTTCGGCCAGGTACTGGAGTTTTTGCGCCTCCCGTGTTTTTACCCGGCTGATTGTGCCCGTTGTTCCCTTTGGCACTACAGTAAGTGGGCGATCGTTAATGAGCGGCATTACCCCTTCCCGCGACGGAATGGGGTCGCCGTGGGGGCAGGTTGTTGGGTGACCCATAAGATCATCAATGCGATCTTCGATAGCTTGTGTGACGCCTCTTTGCAACGACTCTGCCTCATCGTGGACTTCGTGCCAACCGAATTGCAACACATCAACCAAAAATCGTTCAACCAGCCGGTGACGGCGAATAGCCAACAAAGCTGCTGTGCTCCCCGCTGCTGTTAAGCGCACGCCTCTGTAGGGGAAGTGTTCTACCAATCCACGCTCTTTTAATCGGCGTACCATACGCACCGTTGCCGGGCCGGAAACAGACAATTGCTCGGCGATGGTTGTGGTGCTGACCCACAAGTTGCCGTGACTCACGCGGTATATTTCCGCCAGGTAATCACGCATCGCCTCGCTGATATTGTTGTAAGTTGCCGACGTTGTTTGGTGTGTCATAGGTAATTGATTTCTCCGTTGACAAATATTCTCAATTTGACGTACGCTGGTAACGATACCAGGCTATGGTTTCCCGAAGGACATCCTCATAATAATGCACGTTAGGATGCTTTTAAGGCAACAAAAATACGAGACGCGATTTCTCTTCCCAGTGCCACCGGGTGCTTATGCCCTTCCACTCGTATCATTAGCGGCCCCTGGTACGGCGCAATATCTTCAAGGGTCAGGATGACACCAGGTTTAAATCCGCGCTGGGCCAGATATTCTAACAGGATTGTCTCCTCATAAGTAATGTTCTCTAGCTGCGCAGTTTGCCCTATCGCCAGATTGATGAGCGCTACCGTTTCAATGTCTGACAGATTTCCTTCTACGTCGGGGATAGGGTTTCCGTGCGGACACCTGGTCGGATGCCCCAGAAAGTTCTCTAGTGCCATTACCACATCGGGGGCGGTAGCGTGTTCAAGTTGACAGGCATAGTCATGCACTGCTTCCCACGGCAAATCCAGTCGATCGGTTAAAAATCGCTCCCACAGCCGATGTCGCCGCAATACGCCATGCGCCCGCCGCCGACCACGTTCGGTGAGCGTTACCCCCTTGTACGGGGTGTGTACCACCAATTCTTGCCCGGCCAATCGCTTAACCATATCAATTACCGATGGGGATGATACGCCTAATCGCTGCGCCAGTTGTGAGATTGCGACAGGATTGTATAGTGCCTCTAATTCGGCGATACTTTTTAAGTACATTTCAATGCTTTCACTGGTAACAGTTATTGTGTTCATATCTTTTCACCAATAAAATTGGGTCACCCTAATTTATGTTTGCGGGTAAATTAAACAATTATTATTGATATTACCTGATAAATGCTATTTCTGAAAATTGGGGTGGGGTTGTGTTGAACTGTGGTTATGTTTTTCCCCGTCTCTTTGGCAACCTTCTGCCCCAGAGAAGCGGTGTGTGCCTACGGTAAGCGGGGAAATATGAGCTGGACATTGGCGTTTTTTGAAATTCGTTGAAAATAATCTTTACACAATCTTCACAGAATCGTCA
Source organism: uncultured Anaerolineaceae bacterium (assembly GCA_964413895.1). Taxonomy (GTDB): domain Bacteria; phylum Chloroflexota; class Anaerolineae; order 4572-78; family 4572-78; genus JANTHQ01. The sequence goes on along the minus strand of CAYPUV010000015.1, from coordinate 9,485 downwards.
TCTTCGCTTTAAAAACACCCGGTATCATATAGACAAGTTTGAAACACAGCGCGGCACAATTTACTGCCGCAAATCTAAATTTGCAAAGGAGATACAAAAAATGATGGGTGGAATGATGGGCGGTTTCGGTTCTAGTTTTGGCGGCAGCTATGGGCTGCAAGGTGGACTGATTGGCCTGATTTTTAATGTGGTTATTCTGGTAGGCATTGTCTTACTCGTAGTATGGGCAGTGAAGCAATTCACTAGCCAGCGTAGTGTCATCGGCACGCCGCAACTGCCTACCAACAACAACTCCCAATCAGCCCGTGAAGTTTTGGATACTCGCTACGTCAAAGGTGAAATCAACCGCGACGAATACCAAACGATGCTGAACGATATTCTCTAAAAACAATGGAGGTGATTCAATGATGGGCTTTGGATTGGGTTTTTTGGGGCTGGCATTTATGCTCCTTTTTTGGGGCGGCTTGATTGCGGGGGCTGTGTGGCTGGTGGGGCTTCTATTCCCCACCGCCAGGGCCATCGGCAAACCCACAGCCAACAGTCAACTGTCGGCCCAAGATATTTTGAATGCTCGCTACGCTCGTGGCGAGATTACAGAAGAACAGTATCAACAAATAGCACAAAGTATCCAACAACCATAAAAGGCAAAGGAGTTAACCAATGAAAACACAAAAACAATGGACCGTACTAATTTTAAGCGTCACTCTAATTGCCCTGCTGGCAGTCGGCCTGGTAGTTGCCAACCCGACGCTGGCACAGGGTCCCGGCAGTATGATGGGTGGATATGGCAGTTACGGTGGCAATATGATGGGCTACACCCAGGGATACAGCAACACCCTCCCGGCTGGCGGTTACGGCTATGGTAGCAATATGATGGGTGGTGGGATGATGGGGATGGGCATGATGGGCGGTTACGGCTCAATGTTCAACGGTGGACTGTTCGCCTCCGACCCCCTGACGCTCACCGACGCAACCGACGCCGTCAAAACGTATCTCGATACCCTGGGCGACAGCAATCTGGCACTGGGCGAAGTAATGGTTTTCGATAATCACGCCTATGCTGAAATTGTGGAAACTGACACCGGCATTGGGGCGATGGAAGTGCTGGTTGACCCCGTAACAAAATCGGTGTACCCGGAAATGGGCCCTAATATGATGTGGAACCTCAAATATGGAATGATGGCTGGTTTCGGCGGGTATGGAATGATGGGCATGATGGGCGGCTACGGCTACGGTAACACTACCCCGACCGATATTCCAGCCGACATGCCGGTGAGCGCCGACGAGGCGGTGAAAATTGCCCAGTCGTACCTGGATAATTACGTTCCTGGCAACTTAAACGTTGAAACCCGCACCGACCCCTTCTATGGCTATTACACCATCCACGTCACTCGCAATGACAACGTGGTAGGAATGCTCAGTGTCAATGGCTTCACCCGGCAAGTTTTCTTGCACACCTGGCACGGCAACTTCATCGAAATGAGTGCAGAATAATTTATCAACTTATGTGCTGCATGTTGCGCGATGAGCATGCAGAAAATTTATCACGCTTCATGCAGCACACATTCAAAACAACAACGCTTGTTTAACTAACGTGAAATGTATTTCGCAAACTATTTAAGGAGAAACTGTTTATGACAACCGCATACGGATTTGAGACTAAACTAAATGTACCATTCGATACAGCACTCGAAAAGACCACCGCCGCACTCAAGGCACAGGGGTTTGGCATACTTACCGAAATTGACGTGAAAGCAACCCTCAAAAAGAAACTGGATGTTGACTTTCGGCGTTATATTATTCTGGGCGCGTGCAACCCCCCATTAGCGTATCAAGCACTACAAGATGAACTGGACGTGGGGCTGCTGCTACCTTGCAATGTAGTCCTCTACGAAACAGATGCTAATGAAATAGTGGTTTCTATTGTTGATCCAGTTGTCATGCTAGGTATTATCGACAATGATAAAATTGCCGCCGTCGCCACCGAAGCCAAAATCCGCCTGACCCGCGTTATTGAAACACTGGAAAACAACTAATCATCGAATAAGAATAAACCCCTGATCAAGGAGATTAACCCAATGTTTAGTCGTAAATCTATGATCCTCTTTTCGTTGCTTACCTTGCTGGCGCTTGTGAGCGCTGCTTGCGCTTCCGGGAATGCCCCTGCTGCCAGCAGCAACGCCGAAACGATTGACCTACTCAGCCTGCCCAAAAACGGCAACGGTTATGCCAGTATTTCTGTTCAACAATTGAAAGGGGCGCTGGCGAATAAGAATTTCGCGCTGGTAAACGTTCACATTCCCTACGCCGGCGATATTCCTCAAACGGATGTGAGCATCCCCTTCAATGATATTGAGGCAAATCTTGGCAAGTTGCCCTCCGACAAAAGTGCTCCTATTGTGGTGTACTGTCGTAGTGGTAGTATGAGCGCCCAGGCATCGAAAACACTGGTTGGTCTGGGCTACACTAATATTGTGGATGTTACTGGCGGCATGAATGCCTGGCAGCAAGCCGGCAATAAATTGGTAGATAAATAAATTACAGAAGGCAAATAAATGACAAAAGACCACCCGACTTTCAATTCGCAGCAGACATTGCTCACTCGCGCCCGCTACAATCGTATTGCACCTATTTATGACTTGATGGAGATTCTACCGGAACGGCGTTTTATCCCCTGGCGGCGGCAGTTGTGGGCACAGGTTCCCGCCGGAAAGGTGCTGGAAGTAGGCGTCGGCACTGGCAAAAACTTTCCTTTTCACCCGCCGACCGTCGCCGTAACCGGCATTGACCTCAGTGACAGGATGCTGGCGCGCGCCCGCAGCAGAGCACAAGCGCTGGGCAAGCAGATTGATTTACGCCTGATGGATGTGCAGCAGCTTGATTTCCCAGACAACACCTTCGATGCAGCTGTGGCAACGTTTGTGTTTTGTTCCGTTCCAGATCCCTTGCTGGGATTGCGCGAGTTGAGCCGGGTGGTTAAGCCAGAGGGGCAGATCTTCCTGCTTGACCATGTCCGCATTGACCGCCCCATCATTGGGCAGGTAATGGATGTCATGAACCCGGTAATGGTGCGTCTTTCCGGGGCAAACGTCAACCGCCGCACCGTAGAAAACGTGCGCCGCTCGGGTCTGAACATCGAAGCAATCACCAATTTGGGGCCGCTGGAGGTTGTGAAATTTATCGTGGCTCAACCATAGCTGCACGCAGATAAACGTGCGGTAGAAGAGTAGGGGCGATCCGCGAATCGCCCCTACAGAATATTGCGGTTGTCCCATCGAATAACGATACAGACTGTCATTGCGAGGCGCGTTTTTTGCGCCGCAGCAATCCCCCTGATGGCAAAAACGGTGATTGCCCTTCGGCAGGCTCAGAACAGACTTTCGCTGCGCTCGCAATGGCATACACAGTGAATGGTTGTAAATTCTCAAAAAATAGCCGATGCCCTGTATCGTTGCAAATAATTAAAGATAAGATGTGTTCGCCCTGCCTGCAACAGCCGTGCTGCCTGTCAAAGATGAGTTGACAGAGGGTTGAAAGTGTGTTATGCTATTGAAGCGAACGTTCGCCCGAACGTTCGCTTCCTCGCGTTCAGGAGCGATTACCGATGAAAAAACGGGTCACCCTCAAAGACGTTGCCAAAGAAGCCGGGGTTAGCTATCAAACCGTCTCTAAAGTTCTGCAGGGGCAAGGGACGGTTTCCCCAGAGACAGAGGCGCGCATTCGGGCAGTCGTGCAACAATTAGGCTACCAGCCCGATGTTCGGGCACGTAACCTGCGGGTGCGGCGCAGCCATCTGATCGGTTACTCCTGGCGACCCGAGCCGCCGGACCTATATAATCCGATTCTGGAGAAGTTCTTGCAAAGTGTGATGCAAACTGCCGAGGCTTCGGATTATCACATTTTAACGTTTGCCTGGCAGCAGGAACCAGACCAAATAACCGGCTACGACAAACTTGTGCAGTCTAATTGGGTTGACGGCATCATCCTCTCGTCCGTTGAGTTTAACGATCCCCGCGTGGCTCACCTAATGAAGATGAATTTTCCTTTTGTGGCGTTTGGCCGGGCTAATCCAGAGTGGGAGTTTCCCTACGTAGATGTGGACGGCGGGGCGGGTATCCGACAGGTGACGGAACATCTCATTGCACAGGGCCACCGGCGCATCGGCGTGCTGGCCTGGCCAGAAGCCTCCCGCACCGGCGAAGATCGCTTGCAGGGCTATTACCAGGCTATGCAGCAGGCTGGCATAGCCGTTGCAGCAGCGTGGATTATGCGTGGCGAAAATACCGTCACCGCCGGTTTTGAAATGGCGCAGCGGTGGTTGCAACGCTCCCCCACCGAACGCCCCACCGCCCTGGTCTGCATGAGCGACACGATGGCCGTGGGAGCCATCAACGCCGCCCACAACCTGGGACTGACGGTAGGCCGGGATGTCTCCATCACCGGCTTCGACGACGCTCCTCTCATCCAGTATATTCAACCTCCTCTGACTACAGTCCGCCAGCCTATCTGGGAGGTAGGTCGGCGCATCATTAACCTTCTCTTTCAACTTATGGCTGGCAAAGAACCTCCCGAACGCCAGATTTTACTTCCACCCCGCTTGATCATCCGACAATCTACAGGAGGGCCTGTGGCTCTATGACTGTGCAAGCTGTAATCTTTGATCTGGACGGTGTGTTGACCGACACCGCCGAATACCACTACCGGGCCTGGCAGCGCCTGGCCGACGAAGAGGGCCTCCCCTTCAGCCGCCAGATAAATGAGCAACTGCGTGGCGTCTCCCGCCGACGGTCGCTGGAAATTATTCTGGGTGGCCGGATGGTGGCCCCGGATACCTTTGCGGCAATGATGGCCCGCAAAAATCGCTACTACATTGAACTATTGCGCAACATCACTGCCGACAACCTTCTCCCCGGGGCAGTGTCTCTTTTGCAAACGTTAAAAATGGACGGGGTGAAATTGGCCGTCGGTTCCGCCAGCAAAAACGCCCATCTGGTGCTGGATCGTCTGGGCATTGCCGATTATTTTGACGTTGTTGCCGACGGCTACAGCGTCACCCAGACCAAACCTGCCCCCGATCTTTTTCTCTTCGCCGCCCGACAGATGGGCATATCCCCTGCCAACTGCGCCGTGGTGGAAGACGCTGCTTCTGGCGTTGAAGCGGCCCTCGCTGCCGGAATGTGGGCGGTGGGCATTGGCCCCGCCGAACGGGTGGGCCGTGCCCATCTTTGTTTTTCAGACACCCAGGCCCTCAGTCAGGTTAATCTTCCGGGAGCCATCGCACACCTTGAGGCAGAGCGGCAGGGCTGGGTCTTTGCAGAGACTGCCTACACCCCCAATCGCCTGGCAACTAAAGAGACCCTTTTCACCACCGGCAACGGCTACTTGTGCAGCCGGGGGGCCTACGAGGAACATTATCCCACCGAAACCCGCACGACCTTTGTTCACGGCGTCTTCGATGATATGCCCATCAGCTTCACTGAACTGGTCAACATTCCCGATTGGACCAACGTCGAAATTTTTGTAGAAGGTGAGCGTTTCTCACTGGACGCCGCCGAGGGCGAATTGCTGGCCTATCGCCGCGAACTCGATCTACGGACAGGCATGGTGAGCCGCCAGGTCACGTGGCGCGGCCCTGGCGGGCGGCTCCTGCGGCTGGAGTGGGAGCGCTGGTGCAGCCTGGCGAATCAACACCTGGTCGGCCTGCGCTGCGCCGTGACGCCCCTCAACTTCGGCGGTTTGATTGAGATTCGCGCCGGACTGATGGGCCACGTTGACAACGATGGCCTGCGCCACCTCACCCTCCTTAACCAGGGCCAGACGGATGATTTGTTCTGGTTGCACACAAAAACCCGGCATACGGGCATTGAAATTGGGCAAGCAGCGCGGGTGACGGCAACCGGCCCGCAAGCCATCACCCAAGCGGTCTGCCCGGCTTGGGGCCAGCCAACCGCCGTCGTCTCGGCCACGGTGGACGTGGGACAACGATTGACCGTCACCAAAGAAGTAGCCGTTACGACTGACCGGGACGGCTCTGACCCCCTCAATCGGGCGCTGGCTTTCTTGCAAATAGCGACTGACCCTGACCGGGTGCTGACGGAAAGCGAAGCCGCCTGGGGAGAAGAATGGGCCGCTGCCGATGTGGTCATCGAAGGGGACCCGGTGGCGCAACTGGCGGTTCGCTTCAACCTTTTCCAGCTTCTTGTTGCTGCCCCCCGCCGCGATGACCGGGCGAGTATCGGGGCCAAGGCGATGAGTGGCTACGGCTACCGGGGGCATGTTTTTTGGGACACCGAAATTTTTATGCTCCCCCTCTTCGCCCTCACCCAACCACACCTTGCCCGCAATTTGCTGCTGTACCGCTACCACAACTTGCCCGGAGCCAGAGCCAAAGCCGCTGCCAACGGCTTCGCCGGGGCGCAGTTCCCCTGGGAGAGCGCCGCCGGCGGCACGGAGGTGACCCCGCGCTGGGTACCTCGTTTTGAAGACCCCACCCGCCTGGTGCGCATCTGGCCCGGCGACATTGAACTGCACATCACCGCCGACGTGGCTTATGGCGTCTGGGTTTACTGGCGGGCCACCGGCGATGATGACTGGCTGCGCGATTACGGCGCCGACTTGATTCTGGAAGGAGCCGTCTTTTGGGGGAGCCGTGTTGAAAAGGAGGATGATAGCTTCTACCATCTGCGTGACGTCATCGGCCCGGACGAGTACCACGACCACGTGGACGACAACGCCTTCACCAACCGGATGGTCGCCTGGCACCTGCAAACCGCTCTAAACCTGCTGGATTGGCTGGCCCAACACGCCCCCAATCGTCGCGCTGAATTGATTTCCCGGCTGAAATTAACCCCCGCCCGCCGGCAACATTGGGCCGATATCAGCCAACGGATGTTCATCAATCGGGACGCCACTGGCTTGATCGAGCAATTTAAGGGTTATTTTGACCAGACCGACATCGACATTGGCGTGCTGCGTGATCCGGCACGGGACAAATCTATGCAAGTCATGCTGGGTATTGAAGGAGCCAACGCTTCGCAAGTGATCAAGCAACCCGATGTGCTGATGCTCCAGTACCTGTTGCGTGATCATTACACGCTCAACGAAATACGGGCTAACTGGGATTACTATCATCCCCGTACCGATCATGAACACGGCTCTAGCCTGGGCCCGGCCATCACCGCTACCCTGGCCTGCTTGATGGGTGATCCCCAGGAGGGGTATAGTCACTTTATGCGGGCTGCCCGCACCGATTTGGACGATAGCCGCCTCAACACCGCCGACGGTATTCACGCCGCTTCGGCGGGGGGCGTGTGGCAAGCCATCGTTTTCGGTTTCGCCGGGCTGGTTCTTGAGGAGGAAAAATACCATTTCAACCCCCGACTTCCGGCGCATTGGACGCGCCTGGCCTTTGCCTTGCAAGTGCGGGGGGAAAAACTGTGGGTGGAAATCAAACCGGGTCAGCCAGTTGCGGTGCAGGAGCGGAGGCTATTGGTGGAACGGGATGCGTGAGCGAATCTGTCTCGCATCACCCGGCACACGTCCCAAATCCCTGTTGACGGGAGGCCGGACTTGTTCTATAATAGTTTGCAAACGCTTGCAAAACATTTGCAAAAAAAAAGGCACAGAGATGACCAATCCACCAACGTTGCGTGAAATTGCCCAAAAAGCGGGCGTCTCCGTCTCCACGGTTTCGCGGGTGCTCAACGACCGGCCCGGCATTGCCCCTGAAACCCGGGTCAAGGTATTGGCAATTGTTCGAGAGCTGCAATTTGTACCCAACGTGGCAGCTCAAAATTTAGCCACAAAACGCACCCGCAACATTGGGCTGGTGACCTACAAATGGTCGGCGCCCTCTCATTTTTTAACCTCATCACTTGATTCGGTGGGGATTGATGAGGTTTGTCAGCGTCGAGGGTATCACTTGTTGAGTACATTAGTGGATGAACGGAGCATGAAAAACGCGCTTCAACTACCGATGGTCCGTGAGAAGCGCGTGGACGGTCTCATTCTGGCCGGACCGGCTATTAAACCGGCCTTCGTTTTGGAACTTTACAACAGTGGTCTGCCAATTGTGCTGCTCGACAATCGGCTGCGCGGGACGGATATTGACTGTGTGTTGCACGAAAATGAAACCGGCGCGTATCGTCTGACGCAACACCTCATTGGTGAGCATCAGCAGCGGCACATTGTTTTCCTTTCTGGCCCGGAAAACTGGCTCAGCAGTCAGGAACGGGCTGCCGGGTATCGCCGCGCTCTGGTCGAAGCGTCGCTGGAGCCGCACATCATTTTCATGCCGAACACGACGGTTGAAACCGGTATGGAGGCCATGCAGACCGCTTTGACTGAGGTTCCCAATTTGACAGCCGTCGTCGCCGTCAACGATGCCGTCGCCGTTGGCGCCGTGCAAACCTGCAAAGAGGCCGGTCTCGCCGTCCCCGAACAAGTTGCCGTTGTCGGCTTCGACGACATCGGTTGGGCTGCCCTGCACAATCCGCCTCTAACCACCGTTCACGCTTTCGGCGAAGAGATGGGACGGCAGGCCGCCCAACGGCTTATCGAACTGATTGAGAATGACTGGGAGGCGGAACATATTCGCCTCAGGCTTCGGGTAGCAACCAAGATGGTCATCCGCCGCTCGTGCGGTTGTAATAACGGATAACCCAAAAGGCTGGAGCCGTTTGCAGTCTTAGCCGGACAGGGCAAACGGCTCCAGGAAATTCCTATCCGCAGTGGGCAGGAATAGGAGGATTATAACACCTTCACTGTCGAGTTTCAACCCTCCTGCCACTGCGATTAAAACTCAAAAGGGGGTCATTGTTTATTGAGAGAAAAGAAAAGCTCGCAGCTAATTACATATTCACCTAAAACCAATTAACAAAATCGCAGTGTGTTGTTATGAAGGAGGAAAAAGTGAAACTGAAATGGTTAACCCTGATTAGCTTGTTAATTTTTGTGCTGATACTGGCGGCTTGCGCCGGAGGTGCACCCGCCACCGAAGCCCCTGCTACCAAAGCACCCGCTGCCAAAGCGACTGCTACCGAAGCCCCCAAAGCTGCCGTTGAAAAACCAACGGAAGCCCCGGCGGTTGCCGAAAGCAAATGTATCCTCCCTGTTGAGGACGGGGCCGAGATCACCTTCTCCGGCTGGGGAGACGAGACCGAGCAGCAAATCTACCGCGACTCCATCAAACGCTTCAACGAAGTTTACCCCAACGTCAAAGTCAATTACGAACCGATTCCCGCCGATTTTCAGACCAAGCTCAAAGCACAGATGGCGGGCGGCACGGCCCCGGACGTCTTTTACGTGGACGACCAGTTGATGACTGCCTTTGCTTCATCGGGGCAATTGCTGGCCCTGGACGACTTTATGAAAGAAGCGGGCGTCAGCCGGGACGATTTCATTCCCAGCCTGCTGACCATCTTCACCCTGGATGGCAAGACCTACGGGCTGCCCAAAGACTGGGGGACGCTGGGGTTGGTTTACCT
>CAYPUV010000014.1:0-30035 GCA_964413895.1 uncultured Anaerolineaceae bacterium | reverse complement strand
GCCGATGGAGGTGCACGGTCCCGTCGCCACCAGCGGCTCTTGTCCCGTGGTGTGAGTAGCCGAGTCTAATGAGCCGCGGACCCCCCCCCCCTCCACCCCCACAAAAGTGGTCAAAACTCCCACTTCCACGCCCACCCCCAAACCAACAGCCACCCGGAGGCCACCAACCACAACGCCCACTCCGTTACCAACCAATACACCGACCCCCGCAAAGCCTAAGCTGGTGAATCTGCTGCGCAACGGCGGATTTGAGTGGGGCTTTGGCGACGATGGCGTGGCGCAGGCGTGGCAGCGATTTGATAATGGTAGTGCAACCTTCATCTTTATGGCCGAGCCGTGGGACGCCGCCATTTTGGATGGCGACAACGCTCAGCGCATTACAATTACAAATGCCACTCAACCTGACCGCTATGCTGGAATCTATCAAACGGTGGGCGTTACCCCCGGCGAAGCGTATCGTTTAACCCTCAACGGACAGGTGCGCAGCACCTTCGGCGATGTGGCAGACAGCCAGTACGGGTATCGAATGCAATACGCTGTTGATTGGTCTGGTGGGACAGATTGGCAAAACATCCCTGCCGATGAGTGGATCGAACTTCCGTGGGACGAACAGTTCATTGATGGCGAGAACATGTTCTTCCTGGATTACACAACCGATTTGGTGCCACCCACCGGCAAGCTCACGCTGTTTATTCGGGCGTGGAACAAGTGGCCCGATAAGCTCGAAGCACAGTACACACTCGATTCGCTGAGTTTGGTTGGCCCCCAGCCAATGGAAGAAATGTTTAACCAACCACTACCTACTACGGGCGGTTCGGTGCAATTTACCCTCCCCAGCGACCCGCGTGTGTGGGGGAGTGTGGCGTTGTTGCTGTTTTTGCTGGGCGGTGCACTCTGGCGCTGGCGCTACAGTCAGCATATTCGGTAAATTAAACGTTGCGGATTTACCAACGTCAGTTCGCAACCTCTCAATTATTTTGTCCCCTACGATTGCCATTTCTCCCTGCAAGCCGTATAATCCCACGAGATACCACCATCTGAATAATACAATTACAAGGAGGTATTTTTATGAAAACATTGTTGAAAAAATTGCATCTGCAAGAGGTGAATGCAGGTGCGTGTGTTGGCCCCGCTGAATGGATCATCGATCCAAATGGGAAAAAGTTGGTTTCTTACAGCCCCACTACCGGCGAGCCAATTGCCAGTGTTGTTCAAGCAACTGGAGCGACGTATAACCAGGTTGCAGAAAAAGCCACCGCAGCATTTAAAACCTGGCGACACATTCCCGCGCCCAAACGCGGGCTGATGGTACGCGATTTGGGGAACGCCCTGCGCGAATACAAAGAACCGCTGGGCGAGCTGGTCACCCTGGAAATGGGGAAAATCAAGGCTGAAGGGATGGGCGAAGTTCAGGAAATGATTGACATCTGCGACTTTGCAGTAGGGTTGTCGCGCCAACTGTACGGGTTAACGATGCAATCAGAGCGTCCCGGCCACCGGATGTATGAACAATGGTTGCCGCTAGGCCCTATCGGCATCATCACCTCATTCAACTTTCCGGTAGCGGTGTGGGCGTGGAATTCCGCCATTGCTGCGGTGGCGGGCGACACAATGGTGTGGAAGCCGTCGTCTGGCGTGCCACTGACGGCCGTCGCCGTGCAGCACATTGCCAACAGCGTAATGGCCGATTATGGTTATGCCGGCATTTTTAATTTGGTGATTGGCAGTGGCCGCGAAGTAGGGCAGGCAATGGCAGAAGACTACCGGTTGCCGCTGATAAGTTTCACCGGTTCCGTGAAAATGGGACGACACGTGGGTGTGGAAGTTGCCAAACGGTTGGGGCGCACCATCCTGGAATTGGGTGGCAATAATGGCATCATCGTTACCCAAAATGCCGATCTAGATATGGCTGTGCGCGCTATTCTGTTCGGTGCGGTGGGTACAGCCGGACAGCGCTGCACGACCACCCGGCGCATCATCGCCCACCAGTCGGTGGTGGAAGAATTGACCCAACGGCTGGTAGACGCCTACAAGCAAGTTTCCATTGGTGACCCAATGAGGGATGGCATTTTGATGGGACCGCTGATTGACGGTGACGCAGTGGGAAATATGATGGCCGCAATTGATGTTGCCAGACAACACGGCGGCGAAGTGGTGTACGGTGGCAATCGGCTGCCGGAACTGGGCGCCAACTTTGTGGAACCGACCATCATTGTGATGCCGGAACAGATCCCATTGGTGTGCGATGAAACTTTCGCCCCAATTCTGTACATTATGAAATATGAGACAATGGACGAGGCGATTGAACTGCACAACGGTGTGCCGCAGGGGTTGTCCAGCGCTATTTTCACCACTAACTTGCTGGAGGCGGAACGCTTCCTCTCCCCCTCTGGCTCCGATTGCGGGATTGCCAACGTGAATATCGGCACCAGCGGCGCGGAAATCGGCGGTGCGTTTGGCGGCGAAAAGGAAACCGGCGGCGGGCGCGAATCCGGCTCAGATGCATGGAAGGCGTACATGCGTCGTCAAACCAATACAATTAACTACTCCAGCGAACTGCCCCTGGCACAGGGCATTCAGTTTGGATAAGCGTAATTTAGACCCAAAAACAAGGAACGCGGCACAATGTACCGCGTTCCTTTGGCGAAGGGACGCTTTCCACCAATCACATTCACGAATACCCCACAGAGAAACTCCCTCAATTACTCTCAACCCAAAAATCTCGCAGAAGCCGCGCCCGTCGGGGGTGGCGTAGATGCTTGAGTGCTTGCATTTCAAGTTGCCGAATGCGCTCCCGGTCCAGGCCCATCCTTTCCCCTACTTCTTGACGTGAAAGCGCCTGTCCGCTTCTCAGGCCAAAACGCAGACGGATAATGGTGGCTTCCCGCGGAGTTAAAGTGCAAAGAATTTTTTGTAACGATTCTCGCAATGCATCGATATAGGCGGACTGCGGAGGTGAAGGTGTGCGGGTGTCTGGCAACAACTCTTGCAGCGCGGTGTTCTCTTCTGTATTGACGGGGTGGTCTAATGATAAAGGACGATGACTGATGTGCAGGGTGTGTTCAACCTCGCTCTCCTTCAGCCCCGTTGCTTTGGATAGTTCTGCACTTGTTGGTTTACGGCCCTTCAGCAGTTCAAACTCCAGCGCCGAATGGCGGAGCTTGTACAGCTTTTCATTAATGTGTATCGGCAGGCGAACTATTCTGGATTGCTCGGCAATGGCGCGAATGATGTTTTGCCTGATCCACCAAACTGCATAGGTGGAAAACCGATTCCCACGCCGGTAATCATATTTTTCAACAGCTTTTATGAGTCCCAAATTTCCTTCCTGGATTAAGTCGGGGAAGGGTAGCCCTTGCCCGCGATATTTTTGCGCCACGCTCACCACCAGTCGCGTGTTCGCTGTAATCAGATGTATGCGTGCAGCATGGCCAGCTTCAACAAAGTTATTCAATTCTCTGATTTTCTCTGGCGATGCCACCCCCTGGGCCAACTGTTGCCGGGCTTTTTCCCCATATTCCATTTGCTGCGCCAGTCGCTTTTCTTCAATTTTGGTGAGTAGTGGAACACGCGTTGCTTCGGCGAGGTAAAGCGAAATCGAGTTATCGGCCTGGATGTCATCAAAGTGAAAGTGTGATTCCATTGCAAAGTGTCCTGGAAATGCAGAAGAATAGTGTTAATTAAGGTTGGGCAATAGTATAACACTAAAATGTCCCAGAATCCTTGCAAGTTCATGCCAAAATTATTCAGATTGCAATCTTTGGGGGGAAGAACTGATTGCCCGCTCCCCAGAATATTTAAAGTGTAATGGCGAATTGTTCGGCGGGCAGCAGCAGATTTGCCAGCTCTGCCACCGCGCCGATCACAATCACCGCCGGCGCCCGCACCCCCGTCTCGGTGACCCGTTGCGGCAGGGCGTGCAGCGGTGCAGAAACCATCTGTTGGTGGGGCAGTGTGCCCCACTGCACCACCAGCGCGGGAGTGGTGGGTGATTTTCCAGCTTGCAGCAGTTGCTCAGTAATATGAGACAGGTTTTTCATTCCCATCAGAATTATCAGCGTGTCGAGTTGTGCCAATGATTGCCAATACGATCTACCTGCTGCGCTGGTGTCACCTGCCCGATGACCGGTAATCACCCCGAAATTAGCTGCCACCCCGCGCTGGGTCACCGGCACCCCCGCGTAAGCCAGTGCGGCTACAGCACTGGTTATGCCGGGAACCACTTCCACCGGCACCCCCGCCGACCGCAGGTACGCCATTTCTTCCCCGCCTCGCCCAAACACAAAGGGATCGCCGCCCTTCAAACGAACCACCGTCTGGCAGGAAAAGGCCAATTCCGCCAGCAGACGGTTAATTTTGTCCTGCGCCATACGATGGTGTCCGGCCCGCTTGCCGACATCAATCAATTCGGCGGCAGAATTGGCTTCTTGCAGCAAAACAGGGTTAATCAAAGCATCATACAGCACCGCATCGGCGCGGCGCAGTAGATTCAACCCTTTAGTCGTGATTAAACCGGGGTCGCCGGGGCCGGCGCCCACCAAGTAGACGGTTCCAGGTTGGATAGCAGTCATTATTGTCTCCATTTGTCATCGGTTATTCACTGATTCGCCCACGCCGTTGTTCCGCTTGTAGTCTATAAGCAAACTGGCGATAATGGCTTCCAGTTCCTCTTGCCGACCTGCTTTCAGTAGTTCAATCGGGTGCTGGTCAATCAGGGTATACCAAAAATCAGCCCGCTGTGCGGGTAGAATTTGCGCTGCCACCACCGGGCGTAGCGATTGAGCGTACGCCAGAAACCGGGCATACTCCGGGCCGAATTCGGTTTCAAAGCGGTGGCGCAGGGTAGCCGACAGGGCAGGGGCTGCCCCACCCGTGCCAATGGCGATGGTTAGCTGCCCCTGCCGCATCACCGATACGGCGTGGAAATTACATTGGGAAATCGTGTCCATCACGTTTACCAATTGCCCGTTTGCTTCCCCTTCTGCCCAGATGGCATCATTGGCAACGGGATCGCCGGTGGCAGCAATAACTAAAAATGCGCCGGCTAAATCGCCGGGGCGGTAGCGACGAGGCAGCCACGCCAGCTTCCCTGCGGCGGCATAACGCTGAATTGTTTCGGTGGCTGCTGGAGCAATCACCCGCACCCGCGCTTCAACTTCAAGCAGGCCTGGTATTTTGCGCGTTATTTCTTTCCCGGCCCCAATCAACACCACCAGCTTATTTTTCAGTACCAAATTGACAGGGTACGTTTTCATCGGTCATTCCTTTAAACGTGAATACCACATTCGGTTTTTGCACTGCCGTGCCATCGCCCCGACCGCTCGTCGGCGGGGTTGGTGGCAGGGATGGTGCAGTGAACACAGCCGATGCTGGCGTATCCCTGATCGTGGAGAGGGTTGTACGGAATGTTGTGTTGAACAATGGTTGCCCACACCTGTTCGCGTGTCCATCCTGCCAGCGGATTGATTTTTACCAGCTGATATTTGTTGTCCCACAATATCAGCGGCAAGTTTGCGCGTGTGTCAGATTGATCGCGTCGCAAGCCGGTGAACCAGGCGTTAAGCCCAGCAAGTGCCTCCTTCAGGGGAACAACTTTTCGCAAAAAGCAGCAGTGATCGGGATTGCTTTGCCACAGGTTCGGCGCAATTTGCTGTGCCTGCATCTGCGGGGAAAGGGTCGAGCGATGCACTTCAATTGTGATACCATATTTTCGTTGCACAGTTTCCCACAGGGCATAGGTCTCATCAAATAGAAAATCGGTGTCAATGGTGATGATGCGGCAGCCGGGATTGATCTGTGCCAGATGGTGTAGAATGACCATCCCGCTTGGGCCGAAGCTGGTTACTTGCGCCACAGCATCGCCAAATACATCCAGACTCCAGCTCAAAATATCTTCCAACGATCGCGTTTCAAAATGCCGGTTTAGCGCGGTGAAATCAGTATCGGCATCGAAAGGTGACGATTCTGAAAACGTGAGTGACTGAATGGTAGTGCGCGTTTTTTCTTCTGTCATCAACATACGTTTGCCTCCTAATTGAATGTGCTATGTATTTTGCGGTTCGGGTAAAAATCAAGTAGCACATTCACCTTCACCAATTTCAACGGCAAAGACGCCATTTTCCTGCCCCCAATCGACATACAATTCTGGCGAGACTTCTGGCTGGGGCAGAGATTCAAATTCTGATAGCAGCGCGCGGATTGTTCGCTTCAACGCGCCGTTGGGGGTGTCCAGACGTTGCAACCAGTCCAAAAAGGCTTCGCCGTTTTGCCGCTGAGTGCGGTATTCCTGCACCAATTTGATGATGGCATCGGGCACACGCCGCGCCGGAAGACGCATCATCGGCGTGCCATACGTGCTGTTTTCCGCGTCCATATGACCGCCCAACAACAAAGTGTAATACGGAACTTGCTGTCCGTTCACCTTTTTGGCAGCACCCTGCAATCCAATCGGAGCAGTGTGATGGTGTCCGCAACTGTTGGGGCAGCCGCTAATTTTGATGATAATGTCTTGCAGATCGTCTGCCAGGGCCAGATCACCGGTCGTCTCCAGTCGCCGTATTAGTTCTTTTGCCAACCGCTGAGAATGGGTGATTGCCAGATTACAGGTATCGGCGCCGGGGCAACTCACCACATCTCCCAGCCGATGAGCGCCCGGTTTCGCCAGTCCAATGGGCTGCAAGATTTTGAACAGGGTTTCTAGATTTTTTTCTTCCACCCAACGCAGAACCATATTCTGGGTAATGGTGGTGCGTACTTCGTTGCGGGCGTAACGGCGTGCAATCGCACTCAGTTGGATCAGTTGAGCCGTGGTGATGTCTCCACCGGGCAAAAAGATGAATACGCTGTAAAACCCCTTCTGCTTCTGGGGAACAACGTTGGTGGCAATCCACTGCTGGAGGGCTGGATTGCGGGTGTCCACCGGAAGCGACGCGGGGAGAGCGCCCGGAATGAGCCGTGGAGCAGAGTCATCATCAATTGTGGGATACGTGGGCATTGCTCCCCACAAGGCGGTGCGTTCCGCGAAGACCCGCTCACGGAATTTTTCAATACCGAGGGCGCCAATCAAAAATTTCATTCGAGCCTGGGCGCGGTTCTCCCGGTTGCCCAACCTGTCGAAGACGCGGATAATGGCTTCAACGGTGAGGAGAAGCCGGTTGGCAGGGGTGAACGGCTCAAGCAGTTGCGCGAGTTTGGGCGATGCGCCCAGCCCGCCGCCAACGTACAGTTTGAACCCTTTAATGACCTGCTTGCCTTCGGTCTTGATGACGGCTATTGCCCCGATGTCATGGATTGCGCTCAGAGCGCAGTCGGTGGTGCAGCCGGAAAAGGCAATTTTGAATTTTCGCGGCATATTTTGCGCAACGGGATTGCGCAAAAAGAAGCGCGCCGTGGCTTCGGCGTAGGGGGTTACGTCGAATACTTCTGAGGCGCACACTCCCGCCAGGGGGCAGGCGGTAACGTTGCGCACCACATTGCCACTGGCTTCGCGGGTGGTCAGTCCCACCTCGGCAAATTCTGCCAGTGCTTGAGGGATTTTTTCCAGATCAACATAATAAAGCTGCATATTCTGCCGGGTGGTAATGTGGGCCGTGCCATTGGAATAGGTCCTGGCAATCTGCGCAATTTTTGCCATTTGCTCGCCGGTGAGCCGTCCGAAGGGGATTTTCAGGCGGATCATTTGAATATCGGTCAGCCCGCGAATACCATAGATGCCGTGTTGCAGGCGGAAACGCTTGAAGTCTTTTTCCTCAATCAGTCCGGCCTTGCGTGTTTGAAGGACCTCCGCAAAGCGTTTGGCTTCAGTGGCGTCCGCCCAACTCTCAATTCGATGTTCATTTCCATTTCCATTTCCGTTCCCGTTTGTGTTCGGGTGCATAATTTTCTCCTTTTTATTGCTTTGGATTTTATTATTGTTTGATATTGCCTCGTTGCAACCAATACACATTCAACAAAAAAGGGCGCCGGGAATATTGCGTCATCGGCTTCAAGTCGATGGCCGCACATTCACTTCGCCCTGCATGCGGGAAACACCTGTCTCGATTTATCTGATTTGGTTAAAATGCCCCATTACAATTTCAACTGCCTCAGCGAGACCGGCGGTCCCGCTTAATACAGTTGCACCAATGGGAGTAGGGGGAGTCGATTTTTAGGCTGCGAAAAATAGGATTGCTCATAACACTTCTCTTTTTGGAAAAAATAAAAAAGCCCGCCGATAAACCCGGCAGGCTTTTGGTGGCACAACGATGCGGTGCAAACGAAAGGGTTATTTCTCACCCTCCATCCTGTCAGATTTATCGCCAATAGTCGGCGGCATACAACAACACATTGCGCAACAACAACACATTGTGCAGTTTCTTGAGGTGTATGCATTTGAAACAAGATGCGAGTAGTTTTTCATAAGCTTAAGTAAAACAAATGAATGAGTTTGCAGAGATTATAGAAGGATTTCTTTCTTTGTCAAATGCTCGGTTACGGCAACAGGCTCAGCCCACCGTCAACAATAATTGTTTGTCCCACAATCATCTTGGCCTCTTCGGTGCAGAGGTAGGCCACTAGCGACGCCACTTCTTTCGGGGTGACGATGCGCTTGCTGGGGGTGCGTTCTGCTACCCCGGCGATAGTTTCTTGCACGTCGATGGGGAAGTGGGTGAGCGCGTCCGTATCCACCACCCCCGGCGAAACGGCATTGACAGTGATGCCCTTTGCCGCCAGATCAACTGCCAAATAGCGTGTCAACGCCTCAATGACCGCTTTCGATAATCCGGTGACGCCGTAATTGGGGATAGCGCGGGTGCTGCCCTGACTGGAAATGTTGATGATGCGCCCCCAACCGTGCTGTTCCATCAGCGGGACGGCGCGCTGGGCGCAGCGCAGAATGGAACGGGCATTGATGTCCATCGTCCAGTCCCAATGTTTGTCGGTGGTTTCCAGCACCGGGCGGGGGATGCCGCTGGCAGCATTACCCACAAAAATATCGCAGCGACCAAATTCCGCTTCAATCTGGTTGAACATGGCGTTGATTTTGGCGGGGTCTGCCACATTCGCTTTAACGACAATAGCACGTCTGCCCCGCGATTCGATTTCCGCCTTCACTGCCTCAGCGGCGCTGGTTTTGCGCGCATAATTGATGACGATGTCTGCGCCGTGCGTGGCCAATTTCAGGGCGATGGCGCGACCAATACCCCGTGATGAACCGGTGATGAGCGCGACTCTCCCCGCTAAAAACAGGTTGGTCATTTCCCCCCCAGTGGTAAAATTTTGTAGGTGATTAAATCATGCCCGTTCAAATTATCCGCTTCTTTATAAAACATTGTGATGCGCGCGGCTGTACAGGTTAAATTGACGGCCGTGTTTTTGAACGCTGCAAACGCCTGCCGGTAAATTTCGATGGGCGCACCACCGGCAAACAGGGTGGCGTGAAAGCGGTAATTGTCACCATCAAATGACGCAGCAGTATTTTCAAACCGTGTCGCCAATTCCCGGTTAATGCGGCAGTGCAGCGCACGCAGGGTTGGATTCTCGGCGACGGCCAACCATAAAATGCCTCGTTCATTCCCGTCGACATCCGGGGCAATTTGCATTTCCAGGTGGGAAAGCGTTACTGAAAAAGGTACGATGCTGGCAGCAAAGTTATCAAAATAGGTTTCTATGGCGTCCAGACTATCGACATGAAATGGTTGTTTCAGGCTGATGTGTGACGGCGCGCTGGCTGCACTGTACCCCAGACGATAGCGATTGTGAATTTGCACCGTCAGCGACCGCATAAAATTATGGATTGCGTCAGGGAGCAGCAGGGCAAATGCGATCTTCATCTATCTCTTTTTATGCGCGGATCATTGTCAGCATCATTTTGAATTTTTCGGCGGCATTCAGGGCGTGTGGTTCATTGGCGGGCATAATAACCATTTCACCCGTGCCCACGGTCACTGTTTTGCCGGAGATGGTTACCTCGGCGCTGCCGTCCATCACATACACCAACGCATCGTAGGGAGCGGTGTGTTCGCTTAAATTTTGCCCCTGGTCAAAAGCGAACAGAGTCACAGACCCCGTCTCTTGCTTAAGCAAGGTTTTGCTGACGATGGCATCGGCTTGGTAGCTGACCATAGTTGCCAGGGTGGTTACATTTGCGATTTTACTCATTCTCTATCCTCCGTTTAATTTCCAAAAAACGCTCGTGTCATAAACAACACATTTGCCGGCCGTTCTGCCAGCCGACGCATAAAATAAGGATACCAGGCCACGCCATATGGCACGTACACCCGCACCTGATACCCCTCTTGTGTCAGTTGAAGCTGTTCATCTCGGCGCACACCCTGCAGCATCTGGAACTCAAACTGGTCTTTGCCAATGCCCAACCCGGTGGTGTGCGTTTTGAGCCATTCAATTAGCGCCGGGTCGTGTGAACCAAGCGCCAAAAACGCGCCTTTTGCTCTGGCTTCTGGAGCCAATACTTGCTGCATCAGCTGCTTCATCGCCGCGTTGATTTCGTTCTTGTTCTGAATGGCGATTTCTGGCGGCTCGTTGTACGCCCCTTTCACCAGCCGAATGCCCGCGCCGTGGGCAATCAATCGTTCCACATCGGCAGGGGTGCGGTGCAAATACCCCTGAACGGCCAGCTTCAATCCGCTGCCGAATGTATCCAACAGACGATGGAAGACCTCAAGCGTGTCATCTACATCGGCGCTGCCTTCCATATCCATTTCAACAACGTTGCCCAACAATTGGGCAGTTTCAACAATATCGGCGACGGTTTCAAAAAAGAAATCGGTGCCAAATGTCAATCCAATGTGTGAGGGTTTCAGCGAAATGCTGGCATCAAGCCCTTCAGCATCAATACGATGCAGCAATCCTTTGATGTCCTGAGCGGCCTGGGTGGCTTCGGCGCGGGTGGTGATGGCTTCGCCCACCTCATTCATTAACCCCTTGATACCGTTGTAGTTCAATTCGCGCACAACGGCGACGGCCTCATCCAGTGTTTCTCCGGCAATGAACCGCCGTGCGGTGCGGCGGGCGGGACCAAAATGAGTCACAACACTGCGGGCAGATTCGCTGTGCGATAATCCAATGAAAAAACTGCGAAGCATAAAATCAGTCTCCTTTGACTGCAAAATAGCTTTTAGCTGATAGCTGTCAGTTTCTAATTATCCCTAACACCAAATCACGTTTCTCTTCCATCAACACTTGCGAAGTGGCTTCTAAATTCAGGCGCAGCAACGGTTCGGTGTTCGATGGGCGCACGTTAAAGTGCCAATCGGGGTACGTGACCGCTACCCCGTCGAGCCACTCGATTTTTCCGTCGCGGAAGGTGTTCGCCAGTTCCTGCATTTTGGCCTTAGGATCGCCTTCGATGTGGCTGTTAATTTCGCCGGAAATGAAGTATTTGGCTTCCAGCTTTTCTAGCATTTGAGAAAGTTTTTCGCCTTTTTTGGAAATCATTTCCAGGATAATGAGTGAAGGCACAATGCCGGAATCGGCGAAGAAGAAATCCTTAAAATAATAGTGCCCGGTCACTTCCCCGGCAAATACAGCATTTTCCTTTGCCATTCGACGTTTGATGAAGGCGTGTCCCACCCGTTCCATCAGGGGGATGCCCCCCGCCGCCGAAATCAGGTCGGGTACGGCCCAACTGGCGCGCACATCGTACAGAATTTTTGCGCCGGAGTATCTTTCTAAAAAGTATTGCCCCATCAGCGCGGTGAGAAAATCGCCGGGTACAAAGTTGCCCCGGTCATCAATGGTGAAGAAGCGGTCGCCGTCGCCATCAAAAGCAAAGCCGATGTCCGCGCCTGCGGCAACCACGCGCTGCTGCAACTCGGCGCGATTTTCCGGCTGCAAAGGATCCAGCCCGTGATTGGGCAGATTACCGTCCGGTTCCAGATACATCCCGGTCAGACTGACGGGCAATTTTTCGTAGACTCGCTTGAGACTGGGACCAACCATTCCATTGCCGGTGTCGGCAATGACGTTCAGCGGTTTGAGCGATCCCACATCCACCAGCGACAGCACATAATCCACAAAATCACTGCTAAGGTTTTTTGGTGTGACGGTGCCTTTTTGCGCGGGCATTGGGGCGAAGTCATCATTTTCCACAATGCGGCGCAGGTCTTGAATGCCCGCATCGCCGCTGAGGAGTTGCGGCATTTTGCGCACCATTTTGAAGCCGCCATATTGTTTGGGATTGTGCGATGCCGTAACCATAATTCCAGCATATCCCAGCGTGGCGCAAGCATAGTAATATTGATCGGTGCTGACCATGCCGATGTCAATCACGTCTGCGCCCTGGTCGGTGAGACCGCGGATTACATTTTTTGCCAGCGAGGGACTGGAGAGGCGCATATCGCGCCCCACAATGACGGTCCCTACTTTCAGAAAGGTGACAAACGCACGCCCCACGGCGTATGCTACGTCTTCATTCAATTGGGTGGGATAGATGCCACGAATATCGTAGGCTTTGAAAATTTTGGGGTCAACTTGCATAGAAAACTCCTGTTAAGCAGTCTGCAAACTTTTAAGTTAAATCGCGTTCAGTTTGAAAACAATAGTTTCTGATGTCATTGTGAGGCGCGTTTTTTGCGCCGAAGCCCGTCTTGAGCTTGCCGAAGGGCAATCCCCACTTTCCAAACGAGAGATTGCTTCGCTTTGCTCGCAATGACACCATTGAAAAAACTGCTGTTTTCATTCTGCCTTCAGTTTAAGGTTTTTTGCATAAGACGGGCGGAAGATTAGCGATTGGAAATTAGAATTGGGCGCTCTTTGGCACTCAATCTCCAATCTCTGATCGCTAATTTTCCAGCTCACCGCTATTGTAATTGATTTTGGTAAATATAGAAAAATATTGGAGGAGTTGTGTGCACATTCTAATATTCTAATGAAGATTTAATGAAAATTTAAGCTGAATTTCATCTTTCGGTTTTATAACACGAACGGAAATTAACGCACGGAACATTATATTCACAAACATTGTTGATTCCCTCTCCGGTGGGCAGGGAAACGACGCCGAACCGGTTGTTTGTGTTTGACGCCTAGCCTTGTCTCATTGGGGGGACAAGGCTATTTTATTTTTGCCAAAGGAGGATGAAATGATACGACAAATTTCAAAATTTGGGTTAATGTTTTTGGTGCTATTGTTGGTGGCAACCATCGGCGCGCCAGCAGTACTGGCAGCAGGGGGGCAAACCGTTGACCCTCCCGCACTCACGTTTTTTACCAAATTCCCGGCACAGGAAATTGCAATGGGCGAAGGGGACAATTTCAGTTTAACCCTGCGTGCCGGGGCTGAGCCGCAGATTGTGCATCTGGCAGCCCGCGAGCTGCCAGACGGTTGGACCGGAACGTTCAAAGGCAAAGGACGCATTATTCAAGCGGCGTATGTTGAGCCGGGCGACGATACCATCGTTGATTTTAAAGTTGATCCACCCAAAGACGTTTCACCCGGCGAATACCACTTTACGTTGGTGGCAAAAGGTAAACTCAGCACGGTGGAATTGCCTATCGATCTGGCCATCAAAGAAAAATTGCCGCCCAGCCTTGATTTTTCAGTTGACCTGCCAACGCTAAAAGGCTCGCCGACAACCACTTTCCGGTACAACACTACGCTTAAGAATAAAGGGGACGAGGATTTAACCGTTAATCTGGTGGCAGATGCCCCGCGTGGATTCGACGTCAACTTCCAATTGTCCGGCAAAGATGTTACCAGCATCCCTATTGGGGCAAATGAAACGAAGCGTGTCACCGTTGAAGTGAAAATGTTCCCCGGCACCACTGCCGGTGAATATCCCGTCCGGGTACTGGCTGAAGGGGGGGCAGTGCAAGCTAAGCTGCAACTGACCGCCGAGGTTTCTGGGCAACCCGACCTGGTTGTCAGCGCTCCTGATGGTCGTTTGTCTGCCGATGCGTTGGTGGGCAAGAAAACCCCCATCAAAATTATTGTGCAAAATAATGGAACGGCTCCGGCACAGGGCATAAAATTGAGTGCCTCGCAGCCTGCCGGCTGGAAAACAGAATTTGACCCCGCACAGATTGATGTACTGGAACCGGAGAAGCAGGTGGAGGTGACCGCTAATATTCAGCCCACCGATCAGGCAATCGCGGGCGACTATATGGTCACGGTGCGGGCACAACCCGCCGCCGCCCCCGCTAAATCCGCCGATTTCCGCATCACCGTGCGCACTTCTACGCTGTGGGGAGTTGCCGGGCTGGCGCTCATCGCTATTGCGGTGCTAGTAGTGGGGCTGGCAGTGGTACGCTTCGGGCGTCGCTAACGGCGCAGGAGGTGCATTATGCAAAAAGTTGTCCTTGAAACCCAAAACTTAACGAAACAATACGGTACGTTCACCGCAGTTGATAATTTGAACCTGAAAGTGCGGCAGGGGGAAGTATTTGGGTTGTTGGGTCCAAATGGGGCGGGCAAAACCACAACTATTTTGATGTTGTTGGGCTTAACAGAGCCAACTGCCGGCACGGTACGGGTGCTTGATTTTGACCCGGTGCGCCAACCGTTGAGCGTAAAAGCGCGGGTGGGCTACCTGCCTGACCAAGTAGGGTTTTACAATGGACTTTCTGCCCGCGAAAACCTGATTTACACCGCCAAGCTGAACGGATTGCGCCGTAAAGAAGCGTATCGGCGCATTGATGCAGCATTGGCGCAGATGGGGTTGGCAGATGTTGCCGGTAATGCTGTGGGGACCTTCTCCCAGGGGATGCGCCAGCGGTTGGGGGTCGCCGAAGTGCTGGTCAAAGAACCCCAGCTCATCATTATGGATGAACCGACGATGGGCCTGGACCCCGAAGGCGCACGCGAATTTCTGGACATCATCCGCCAGTTGAAGGCAGAAGGCATCACTGTGTTACTCTCATCGCACCTGCTTTTTCAGGTACAGGCGGTGTGTGATCGGGTGGGATTATTTCATAAAGGGCAAATGGTGCTGGAAGGGTCGGTAGAAAACCTGGCGCAGCAAGTACTCGGTGGGGCGTACCGCATTTACCTGGAGGTAGCAAACGCTGAGCCACGCCTGCCAGACACCTTGAGACAACTGACCGGTGTAGTCAATATCCAGCCCACCAATGGCAACACCTTCAAGCTGGAGACCAGAACCGACCTGCGTGCAGATGTGGCGCAAACGGTGGTGGAACAGGGTGGCAAATTGCTGTCATTGAGTATCGAGCGTCCCAGCCTGGATGATATTTATGCGCATTATTTTGAAACGGAGGTGGTGCATGTTCCGGCAAGCTGAGCAGAACAAACCCACCGTCGCCCGCGAAGGTTCGCCCTGGACGGGGTTGTGGGCGGTGGTAGCAAAAGAGATGGCTGATTATCTAACCAGCACCCGGATGCTCATTTTAGAATTGCTGATTGTGTTGACCGCTGCTGGTACGGTGTACGCGGCCTTGCAAAATCTGCACGATGCAGTTGGCAAAGACCATTTCCTGTTTTTGCGGCTTTTCACCACCGGTCATGACCCGTTACCCGCCTTTGCCGGATTTCTGGGGTTTTTAGTGCCTCTCACGGCAATCGCGCTGGCGTTCGACGCGGTGAACGGCGAATTCAACCAGCGCACGATGTCTCGTGTGCTTGCCCAACCCATCTACCGCGATGCGTTGCTGTTTGGCAAGTTCCTGGCTGGATTATTTACCCTCTCGTTAACGCTCACCACTATTTGGTTGTTGATTATGGGGCTGGGCATTATGGAATTGGGGGTGCCCCCCAGCGCCGAAGAGGTAGCGCGTAGTTTGTTGTTTTTGGCGCTGACGATCTTTTATGGGGGTATCTGGTTGGCGCTGGCGATGCTTTTTTCAATTACGTTTCGCCAGCCGGCCACAGCAGCGCTGGCTTCAATTGCTCTGTGGCTCTTTTTTACGGTATTTTGGGGGATGATTGCCAGTCTATCAGCCCAGGCTGTGTATCCCATTCATACGGGAGCAACCAGCGAACTCCTGGCACAGGCGCAGTTTGCGCGGGCGGTCAGCCGCGTGTCGCCCAATACGCTGTATGCTGAAGCAGTGCTGGCGGTGCTGAACCCGAATGTGCGTTCGCTGGGCTTCGTCCTGCCAATACAGCTTCAGCGAGCGGTGCTGGGGTCACCGTTGCCACTGGGACAGAGTGTGTTGCTCATCTGGCCCCATTTGACAGGATTAATTGCTGTCACAATCTTGCTGTTTACCCTGGCGTATGTGCTGTTCCAGCGACAGGAGATTCGCTCGTAGCGTGAGCCACGATACGTTTCTCTCTCATTTTCCCCAACTGATGAGCCGTTCATCCACGCCGTGATACTGCACGGTGAGTTGCGCGGCGACATCCGGCGGCAGCAGGGGGCGCGGGTCGGTGCCGTTGGCATTCATAACCCAAAACTCCCACTTGCCGCTGCGGTCACTGACAAAGGCGATTTTTTTACCGTTGGGCGACCAGGCCGGCGCGGCGCTGTTGAATGGCTCGCCCAGCAATGGCTCCGAAGGGGTGAGGCGGGCGCGAGCGCCATCGGCAGTGCGGATGGTGTAGATTTCCCAATGGGTATCTTGTTTGTAGGTTACGGCCACTGCGCTGCCGTCTGGGGCCATTACCGGGGCATGGTCACGCAGATCGGTGGTAAACGGGAAATACTTGTTGCGGTTGAGATCAAGTTGCTGCAAGCCGGTACTGCCGCCGAAGACCACCCGCCACGTGTTCGCCGGGTCCCAGGTGGGGGCGTAGGAATAGGTTTCAGAAGGCAGGTCTTCAAACGTGCCGCTGGCAACGTCAATGCGGCGCAATTGCCAGTGGGTATCGGGGGGCAATTTGAAGCACAGTTTCCCCGCTTTGAATTTTATATCATACGCGCGCGGCGGCAATTTGCGGAAGGTGCCGTCGGAGCGCATTTTGTAGCACAGCGATTGGATTTCTCGCCATCCGCCGCGCTGGTAGTTGATAACCAGCGTGTTGCCATCGGGCGACCAGGCCGGTGACTTTGGCTCGAACATTTCACCCAGAATAGCGTGTTCGGTGCCGCTGGCCAGGTTGTAAATCCACACAGCACCCACTTCGCCGGGACCGTAGCGGGTAAAGGCGATTTTTGTGCCGTCGGGCGACAGGGCGGGGTCGATGCCGCTGCTTAAAAGGCGCAGACTGTGGTCATTGAGATTAAATAGATAGAATGCGCCGCCGGTTTCGGGTTGCAGAATCAATGTACTGCCACCGTCGGGAACTGCCGGCGCAGCCACCACAGGTACGTCAATCACCAACGGTTCGGTTGCTACATATTTTGGTGACGCGGAAATCCACCCGGTACCCTTGCCCTCACGAATTACCTGATACCATTCACGGGTAAAGTTGATGCCGGTAATTTCGACAATCTCGTTTTGTTTGAGGGTGTCGATAATCGGGTAGATGGTTCCGGGTCCGCTACGCAGGTTCAATTCATACGCCAACACTCTGGCGAAGGGATAGGGTAGGGTTGCGCCGTGCAGTGTGGTGGTTGCAGGGGTGGGCTGCGCCGTTGGGGTCTCGGTGGGCAAGGTGAGGGGCCGACGCGGAGTAGGGGAGGGTGTGGGCGTGAGGGTTGGGGTATGGGTGGCAGCGGGTATTGCGGTGACGGTGGGTGGTATGGGTGTGGGGGTGAGCGTGGGAACTTCCGCCGCCACCGAAACAATGGTTGGTGTGGCGTTGGGATTGCGGTCACGTGG
Organism: uncultured Anaerolineaceae bacterium; assembly: GCA_964413895.1. Taxonomy (GTDB): domain Bacteria; phylum Chloroflexota; class Anaerolineae; order 4572-78; family 4572-78; genus JANTHQ01. Next base: position 12,380 of record CAYPUV010000014.1, on the reverse strand, counting down.
CGCACAACCAACCAGCAACACGGTAAATATGACAATCAAGAGGTAAAGTTTAGATTTCATGACGAACCTGTCACTTTCTGTCAATCGTCTCAGTCATCAGGAGATTGAGCGCACCGTTGTTTGTTGATGGCAATACTCACAAAAACCGCCAATGCCAGTCCAACAAGAACGCCCAGAGATATGTTATTGGTCACGATGCCAACGGCAACGCCGATGCCAAAAGCAATGGCTATTCGTATCGCTATTTCCATTTTTGTATTTTACTGGACTTTGGCATTTTTTGAAATTCATTAGCTTTTGTGGTTAAAACGACTATTTCTGTGAGCAACAATACAATTTTCGCCAAACTCCAGTATTTTACCTTAGTCGAAAAAATAGCAGTAAGCTGAATCCAAACAAGATCAAAAGACCGAGCTCAATCAAGATAATCAGGCGCAGTGTTTCTGGGGGCATATTCATAACAGGGAACTTGCTTCGCTTGTTCATCGCTGCGCCGAGCGCAACGCCGATACCAGATCCAATGGCAATGCCCAATGCAATATCGTCCAATGCCGTGCCGATGGCGGCCCCGACGCCAGCGCCCACTGCAATACCAGCGCCCATCTTGCTACCTTTGTTGTTCAACATTAAATCATTCCTTTTTCAATAATAGTACTGTTTTGGTAAGTTATTCATATCGTAGCGCGTCGATGGGGCTGAGGCGGGCGGCACGGGTGGCGGGGTAAATGCCAAAAAACAGTCCCACTGCCAAACTGAAACCTGTCGCTAGCAGTACCGCGCCGGGGGTGACGACAGTGGTCATATCGGCCAGATTGCCAATTAATACCGACCCCAACACACCCAGTAAAATTCCGATGGCGCCCCCAATCACCGAAATGACAATCGCCTCAATTAAAAATTGTGCCAGAATGTCGCTCCGCTTCGCGCCAATGGCTTTCCGCAACCCGATTTCGCGGGTGCGCTCTGTGACCGATACCAGCATAATATTCATGATGCCGATGCCGCCCACCACCAGCGAAATACCGGCGATTGACCCCAACACGATGGTGAAGATGGCGGTGATATCGCCAAAGACGGCTATGAGGTCTGCCTGGTTGATGACGGTGAAATCATCATCATCTTTGTAGCTAATGCGGTGCCGCTCACGCAGCACGGTAGTAATTTCATCGGCGGCGGTGTCCATCATATCATCGCTCACCACCTGGGCAAAGATAACCGATACCACATACGAGCCGCGCACCACCGGTGCGGAGTAAAGCCGGCTCTGAGCTGTGGAAATTGGGATGAGGATCACGCTGTCCTCATCGCCGCCGGGGCCGCCGGAGCTACCCTTTGCTTTGAGCAGCCCCTTCACTTTGAAGGGCACATCGTTAATTTTTATGGTCCGCCCGATGATGGAAATTGGCGGTTCATCCGGGAAGAGTTTTTCCACCACCCGCGCCCCCAGCAGGGCCACGCGCGAACGTCCGGTCACGTCGCTAGCGGTGATGAACTCACCTTCGGTAACTTCAAAATTCCGCACAGGGGCGTATTCCGGCGTTATCCCATCGACAGAGGTGTAAATATCGCGCTTGCCGGCTACCGCCAGCCCGCTGCGCGAATATGATGGTGCAACGGCGACCACATCTGGCACCCGGAACACGTCGCGCAGAGCTTCGGTGTCGCCCATTGTCAGCGGCTGTGCGCCCCGGTTGGAGCGCGCACTTCCTGGCCCGCTGTTGTCTAGTTGACCGGGAACCACGAATAACAGGTTTGTGCCCAGGCTGGCAAATTGCTGGTTGATGTATTCTTCAAATCCCTGTCCCACTGAAATGAGGGCGATGACTGCTCCCACACCGATGATGATGCCGAGCATCGTGAGGATAGAGCGCAATTTATTGACAGCTAAACTTCGCAAGGCAATGAGTAGATTTTCTGTTAGTTGCATCATAAGTCAAGCATCACAGGTTTCAAGGTTTGGGTTTTGGTAGCTGACAGCGGTCATTTGTCATCTCCCGTCAGGTCGCGGACGCGGACGCTGTAAGCACGTTCACCGGCGCGTTTTGGCTCCCGCACCGGTTCATCATTAATGATGTGCCCGTCGGACAGGCGTACGATACGCCGGGTGTGCTGGGCAATCTCTGGCTCGTGGGTGACAAATACAATGGTGATGTTTTGTTCTTCGTTCAGGCGTTGAAAAATTGCCATAATTTCCGCCCCGGATTTCGAGTCCAGGTTGCCGGTTGGTTCGTCTGCCAGGATGATGCTTGGCGAATTCACCAGGGCGCGGGCAATTGCTACCCGCTGTTGTTGCCCCCCAGAAAGCTCATTCGACTTGTGGTGTAGGCGGTCGCCCAACCCCACACTTTCCAGGGCGATGGTGGCGCGGCGGTGGCGCTCTTTGCGCGGCACGCGATTGTACACCATCGGTAGTTCCACGTTTGCCAGGGCACTGGTACGCGGCAGCAGGTTGAAGTTCTGGAAAACAAAGCCGATTTTCTGGTTGCGAATGTGGGCAAGCTGGTTGTCATCCATTTTGCCAACTTCCGCCCCGTCCAGCAAATACAATCCGTCGGTCGGTTTATCCAGGCAGCCGATAATGTTCATCAGGGTAGATTTGCCGGAACCGGACGGCCCCATAATCGCTACCAATTCACGCGCATGTATCTGTAGCGAGACCCCGCGCAGGGCGCGCACTTGCACGTCGCCCATCTGGTAGGTTTTGGTGATGTTTTGAATTTCAATGGCCGGAGTATGATTGTTCATCGTTGCTAGTTGTTTGGCCCCCCACCAATTGCCTGCCGTAGTTGTTCACGGCGAGAGCTTTTTTGGATGGCGATTGTGTCGCCCGCTTCCACGCCGCTTATTACCTGGCTGACGGTGGTGCTGCGCTGACCCAACACAATTTCGGTGCGTTCAATGCGTTTGTCGTCGATTACCTTATCTACGTAAGCTTTGCCGGTTTCACGGTCAATTTGAATGGCGCGGTTGGGCACAACCACCACATTTTCCAGCCGTTCCGTCTCGATGGTGGCGTTCACGTTCATCCCAATTTTGAAAGGGGCATTCTGGCTGTTGACGAATACGGTGACAGGATAGGCCACAATGCCGCTGGATGAGGCTGTCGGGGCGACGGCCACGCTGTCAACCGTGCCCTGAAATTCCTCGTCCGGCAGCGAATCGAGGGTGATGACCACCGGCTGCCCCACTGCAACACGATTAATATCTATTTCATCCACTTCCACATCCATTTTGAAGGCAGAGAGGTCAGACACAACCATGGCCACTGGTCCGGCGGTGAGTTCATCCTCTTTGATATTAATAGTGGTCACGGTCCCGGCGATGGGGCTGAAAAGCCGGGCGCGTTCCAGGTTGCGGCGTGTTTTTTCCAGGTTCACCTGCGCCGCGTCAACGGCCGCCTGGCTAATGGCAACGTCGGCGTCGGTGGGGCCGTCGAGCAGCTTTTGCAGGGCAGCTTTTGCCTGTGCCACTTGCGATTTGGCCGCTGCAACCTGCGCTGCGTCGGGGCCGTCGGTGAGTTTTTTCAGGTTGGCTTCAGCCTGCGCCACCTGCGACTGCGCCGCCAGAATGTCGGCGTTGTCGGCGTTTTTCACGGCCAGGTTGTAATTTGCCCGCGCGGTTTCGTAATCAATGGTGGCCTGTTCCAACGCCGCGCCCTGAAAATTTGCCGCGCGGGAATCATAAGCAACCTGGTTGTACGCATCCTGTGCTTGCCTCAGTGCAATTTCCGCTTTTTTTAGCCCTGCCGCAGCAACCGTGATCGAATCTGCATTGGGGCCATTGAGAACACGTTGCAAATTGGCCTGGGCGCTGTCAAGCGCGGTCTGCGCGGCTTCCCGGTCGGCGGTGGAGGGGCCATTGAGCAGATTTTGCAGATTGGCCTGGGCGCTGTCGAGGGCGGATTGCGCCGCAGCCAGATCGGCGGCGGTGGGGGGTGACAGTAATTTGTCAAGTTGCGCCTGGCTGCGCGCCAGGTCAATCTCTGCCAACCGTACCGCTTCTTCCAGGTCGGTGGTGTCCAGCGCTGCCAATAGCGTGTCTGTTTCCACGCGCGCACCTTCGACAACATAAATTTTGGCGACTTTCCCGGTGATGTCAAAATTCAGGTTGACTGTATTTCGCGCTTCCAAACGGGCCGCTGCATCTACAGTGGCAACAATGGTATCGGTTTCCACTTGCAGGGTTTCGATGGATTTGTCGGCGGAAACGCTGTAGGTTTTGGGGGTAAGGAGTACGTAGCTTGCCGCGCCGATGCCAATGACAGCGACTAGAATTACAATGATGGTGATTGCTCGCTTCATAGAGAATCCTTTGATTTTTTCAAATGTGGATTAACGCGCACCGGAAAGCAGCGTAACCCCGGTTGCCAATCCAATTGAAAGGAGGGCATAAATAAGCACGATGAGAAACGCTTTGAGCCGACTGAATTTTGCAGCCACAGCCACGCCAATCACCAACAAAGCAATGTGCCAAAGCCAGAAGATGTCTACAAACGATAGCAAGACAAGCAGTGGATTACCCGCATCTTTCAGCGTATCGCCGGTGGCTTGCAATGCCGACAGCCCGGTGTAAATGGGGAACCTGCCGGTTGCGGCGATGAGCGCACCTTGCACAAAGCCTCGCAGCGTAAGCGGCAGACTGCTCCAGGCCACTACTGTGAACACCGACCCAAAGTTCAGCTCTGCGCCGGCAACCAGTGACACAAAATAAAACAGCCCTGCCATTGCCACCCAGATGATGGCTAGAAACAGAATACCGGTCACAGACCCCACAATCCCCAAAAAGAGAGGGGTTCTAAAGCGGGCGGTCTGATCTAACATTTTCTGTGCCTCTGTGGGCGACATGCCGTTTTGCGTGAGCTGTTGCAGCGAAGCTTGCTGTGCCATTTCGGCCGTATGCGGGGCAGAAATCCACACGGTGAACAGTGCCGCTGCAATTGCCAGCACCAGCGGCAGCACCCATTTCAGGCGTGGGTTCACTGCCAGGTCGGTGAACGTCTGCTGCGGCTTGTCGACTATACTAATCAACAAACACCACACAGAAGGGGATTGTGTTGTGACCTGAGCATCCATTCGTCGGCTCCTTGTAAAATACACTTACATTACGACAAAAACGTGAAAAAGGTTGCAATATTCTGCTCTATATTTGTGGAAATCCTTACAAATATTACACTTTATTAGTATACACGTTTTTGCCAAAAGTTACTACCTTCAACCTCCCAAGTTTCTGACATTGACATGTCATTGACGGTTGATCAAACGTTAAAAGCACCTGCGGCCTGGCCCTACTTTGCCGCACCGTATTTTACGGTTTATAATTTCTCCTGTTCATCCTCTAGTTGCAGAAAGGGTTGCTATGATACCTGTTAGACTGACCGTGCAAAACTTTATGGCATATAAAACCCCCCAGTCCGTCGATTTTTCGGACATCCACGTGGCCTGTCTCACCGGGGAAAACGGCGCGGGCAAAAGTTCCCTGCTCGATGCAATTACCTGGGTGTTGTGGGGCAAAGCACGCACCCGGCAAGATGATGACCTGATCCACCTGGGGGAAAGTGAGATGATGGTGGAATTTACCTTTGCGTTGGGGGACGAGACCTATCGCGTGTTGCGGCGACGCACGTCTGCCAGACGGGGGAAATCGGAATTACATTTTCACGGCTACGTGCCCGACGCCGGCGACTGGCGCACGCTCACCGAAGGGAGCATCCGGGACACCCAGGCAAAAATCAATCGTCTGTTGCGACTTGACTACGATACCTTCATCAATTCCGCCTTTTTGCTGCAGGGCCGCGCCGATGAGTTCACCACCAAAAAACCCGCTGAGCGCAAGCAAATCCTGGGTGATATTCTGGGGCTGGGCGTGTACGATGAGTACGAAGAGCGAGCAGCAGAAAAAGTGCGCTATTATCAGCAGGAAATTAGGATCGTAGAAGCGCAAATCCAGCAAATGGAACAGGAGATGGGCCACGAAGACGCCTACCGCCGCGAGTGGGAAGAGAGCCAGAACCGCGCCCTGGCATTGAGCCGTGATTTGCGGGCTGCCGACCAGCGACTGAACGAACTGCGCCAGCAGCACAAAGAGCTTGACCTGAAACAGCGCCAACTTAACGACCTGCAAGCGCGCCTGTCACGGGCGCAAGCTGATCTCGACGAGCTTACCCAATCGGTGGGCCAGATTAATAGCAACATTGCTGTTTACCGGGCCGCAATTGCGCGCCGTGCGGAAATAGAAACCGGCTACCGACAGCTTCAGCAGGTACGGCAGGAAAACGAGGATTGGAACATCCGGCTGGCGCAATCATCGACGCTGGCCCGCGAGCAACATCGTCTGGAAACCGTCATTGCCCAGGCGCGAGCGGGCGTGGCCGCCGACCTGAAGGTGAAGCAGGCTCAACATGCCGACCTGACCGCCAAAGCAAACACCAGCGCTGTTTTGCAGCAGCAGTACAACCAGCTCCAGCAAGAAATACAATCGCTGACGGCAATAGAGGATTCTCGCAACGCCTGGCGGCAGGAATTAGCCGACCTGACGGCGGAGGCCGCCCGCCTCAGCGCAGAAAACAAACAGCTTTCCGCCGAAATGAAAACCATCAGAGCGCGGCTCACCCAATTGGAAGAGGCCGGCTCCACCTGCCCGGTGTGTGCCCAACCGCTCAACGATACTCACCGTACAGCGGTGCATCAGCAATTTCAAGCCGATGGCACCCAGCGCGGCGACAAATTTCGCGCCAATCAGGCCCGTCTGAAAAAAAATCAAGCTGATCAGAAACGCTTACAAGCGGAGATTCAGGCCGCTGACGAAAGCCTCAAACGGCAACCGGCGCTGCACGGGCAATTGGCGCGGGTGGAGCAGCAATTGCAAGCGGCGCAACAAGCCGCCGCAGCGGCATCGGCGCTGGCGGCTGAGGTGCAGACATTGCAGACACAGCTGGACAATGCCGAGTTTGCGGGGGAGGAGGCAGTTGCGCTGGCAAAAATATCGGCGGAACTGGTGGCGGTGGGCTACGACGGCGAAGCCCACGAGCGGGCGCAGGCGGCTGTCAAATCGCTGCTGCACTTTGAGGAAGAGTGGCGGCAATTGCAAGATGCGCAATCGCGTTTGAAAGACGCACAGGCGCGGCTAACACAGGAACAGGCGCGCCGCGACCGGCTGCTGGCGCAGACCGCCACCGACCGCGAAACTGCCGACCGACTGGCGCAAGTTACCGCCACCCTGCCGCAAGTTACCGCCGACCTCACAGCGGTCAACGCGCAGGTTGATGCGCTGCAGCGCAAGGAACGGTTGGCCCGTGATGCCGTTGTCGCTGCCCGGCAAAAGTTAGACCATCTGGCATTTTTGGCTAAAGAGCGCGGCAAAAAGGAAGATGAATTGACCGAACTGCGCGAAACGCAAACTATTTATCGTGACTTGCGGGCCGCTTTCGGCAAAAAAGGGGCGCAAGCGCTACTTATTGAGCATGCTATCCCGGAATTGGAAGAGGAGGCCAACGCCATTTTGAGCCGAATGACCGACGGACGGGTGAATGTTCAATTTGTCACCCAGCGCACCGCCAAAACCACCGCCAGCACCATCGAAACGCTGGATATTCGCATTGCCGACGAGTTGGGCACGCGCAATTATGAATTGTATTCGGGGGGAGAGGCGTTTCGGGTGAATTTTGCTATTCGCATTGCGCTCAGCAAATTGCTGGCGCGCCGCGCGGGAGCCAGCTTGCAAACGCTGGTGATGGACGAGGGCTTCGGCACGCAAGATGCACGCGGACGGGAACGATTGGTGGAAGCGATCAATACCATCCAGGATGAATTTGAAAAAATTATTGTCATTACGCATATTGAGGAACTGCAGGGCGCGTTTCCAGTACACATTTTTGTGCAAAAAACAGACCAGGGCAGCAGAATTACGGTAGAATAGAGCGCTGAAAGCTAAAATATCACTTCAAACCGCACCCCATTTTCAGGTATAACCGATACTACGCCGCCCAGTTGAGTGGCCAGTTGATGAACCAATTGCAGCCCTAGCGATGTTGCGCTGATGGCGGATAATCCGCTGGTTGTCAGCATTTCCGCAATCTCTGGGGGAAACCCCACCCCGTCATCTGCGACAACTAGCGTGTGTTTGCCATCTTCACTTTGATGGAAACTGATGGAAATTTTGCCGCGCCGACCGTCAGTGAAGGCGTATTTGAAGGCGTTAGACACCAGTTCATTCAAAATTAGCCCGCACGGAATGGCGGTATCGATGTCCATTGACACCGGGGCAATGTCAAAAGTGAACCGAACCTCGTTGCACCGCTGATACATCTGTGCCAAATACATCGTGAGGCGACGCGCGTACCCGGCAAACTCAATGGTGGCCAGGTGGGGAGACTGGTAGAGCAATTCGTGTACCATTGCCATTGAGCGCACCCGGTGCTGGCTATCTTGTAACAGGGCGAGGACTGTTGGGGATGTAATCTGTCGGCTTTGCAGGTACAGTAGACTGGCAATAATTTGCAGGTTATTCTTCACCCGATGGTGGATTTCTTGCAGGAGGACTGTTTTATCTTCCAGAGATTCGCGCAGCGCTATTTCTGTTTGCTTGCGTGCTGTCACATCTTGCCCAATGACGACAGAGCCAATCGGCACGCCATTGTCATCGACCAGATTGCGCGAGTTCCACGAGATAATGCGCTGTTCCCCGTTTTTGCAGCGGATGGCGGTTTCAAAGTCCTTAATCATTTCTCCCTTTTCGATAATGACGGCGACGTTGGCGTAGATCTCTCGGCGATAGGCCTTATCGGGGTAGAGCCACGCCCAAATTTTACCGTGCCCCAGCACCTCTGCGCTGGTGTAGCCGCTGATTTCTTCGGCGGCACGATTCCATAAAATGATATTTGCCCGCGTATCCAGCACCTCGATCCACACATTGGCCGTTTCAATCAGATGATGTTGGAACTGGCTCAGTTCTCGTATTTTTTGCTCGCGTTTTTCGCGCTCGGCGATCTCTGCTTCCAATTTAGCGGTGCGGTCCGCCACCAGCGTTTCCAGGTGTTGCTGATACTGGCGCAATTCATTGGTGGCGGTGTGGGCCTTGTCCAGCGCCTGCTGATATTGGCTGGTTAAAAAGTGTAGCAAGATGCTGATGCCGGAAACAACGACCACCACCGTAAGCGACAACCCCAGAAAGCTGGTATTTCTGGTCAGGGCAACCAGAGGAACATATCCCTGGCGGCGGGCAAATTCAATGTCCAACGCACTGGCAATTGTCAGTGCTGTCATCCACCATACTGCCTCCCCGCCGAATAACATTGCAGTGAAAAGCAGGACAGCAACATAAAATACGGTACTAACAATGTCCAGTCCGTACAGGGAAGTGGTGAACAGCGCTACACTGAATGTTAATAAAATAATACTATAGCGGCTGTATTCCCAGTATCCCCAATAGGTTAATCCCCATGCGGCTGTGAGTACCACTACCGCAATGATGCCCACTAGCGGCATAGTTGCCGGTATCAGCTTCCAATGCCCCAACACCAGAAACAGGACGGTGGCGGGGTACATTATGGCTGTGGTATAAAATAAGATGATGCGCGTCATAAATTCTCGACGCACATCGTTGGGGTCAAGTGAATGGGGGGTGGTGAGGTTTTGATACAGTTGATACAATTGCAATAACATTTTTGCTATTTTGTGTGGCGTGCTGAACAGGGGCACGCAACGTGTTACCTTAGAACGCTATGGTAACCGTTGTGCCATCGATGCGCGCAACAGTGATGGTTCCGCCCAATTGGGTCGTCAATTGATTAACCAGTTGCAGTCCCAACGATGTCGATTGTAACATCGTCAACTTATTTGAAGCAAGCTCTGCTGCTGTTTCCGGCGGCAACCCAACACCATCATCACAGACGCGCAACAGACGTTTGCCATTGGCGCTGTGTTTAAGGCTGACGGAAATTGATCCCTGACGGTCGTTGGGGAAAGCGTGTTTCAGAGCGTTTGTGAGTAATTCATTCAGGATTAATCCAAAAGGGATTGCCTCATTGACGGTGAGGGGGATGGGGTCAATATCCAGTGTCAGTTGAACGTTGCCAAGCCGGGAGCCGTGGGTTTGCAGCAGATGGCCGGACAACGATTGAACATACTGCACACAATCAATCTGGCTAAAACTGGGGGTACGGTACAATTGTTCGTGTACCAGCGCCATTGATTGCACCCGGCTGCGGCTCTCGTTCAGCGCGGCGGCGGCGGCTTCATCGGTGGTTTGGCGGCTTTGTAAATAAAGCAAACTGCCGATGATTTGCAGGTTATTCTTCACTCGATGGTGGATTTCCTTCAGCAGGAGTTCCTTTTCTGCCAGTGATGCGGCGAGTTGTTGTTCTACTTGCTCTCGTTGGGAAATTTGTTCCAGCAATTCTATGTTGGCAGTTTCCTGCGAGTGGGCATAGGTATGGGCTTGTATCAACGCGCGGCGGTAGCTGGCGGCAAAGAAGTGCAGCAAGATGGTAAGGTTCAAGAATATCACTATGATTGCCAAACTGGACCCCAGCAATTCGGTGTTGGGGTTGGTAGCCGGTGGCAAATAATGTTGTTTTCGCAGCCACGCCAAACCGATGAGAATTATCAGCGACAATAGCGTTACAATCCAGGGACCGATGTTCCTTACCAACATCGTGGTAATGATGATGGTAATCAGAAAAAATGTTCCGCTGACAACTTCTGCCCCATAGACGTATGCGACATAACTGGCGGTGCAGAAACTGAGCAAAATTGGTATAGCCCGGCTTGCGCGCCATCGCCCGTGCCGGGTGAGCCACATACCGGCAGTGGATGCCAGGCTGATGGCCAACAAAACAACAGGCATGTCAGGGGGAAGAAGCTGCAATTGCCAGCCGATGGTGAAAATGATGGTGGTGGGGTAGGTAATGGCAATGCTAACCAGCAAGATTACCCGCAGCAGGTACTCGCGTTGAGCATCCTCGGCGTTAGTAGATAGAGGGGTGGTTAAACGGCGCAACATCTGTGTGAATGTTGGCGGCACGGAGAAACCTCGGAAAGTAATAATGAAGTTAGTGTAATTGGTGCCAGCAATCCCGATTATAGATTGCTCAAAAGAAAGAGCGGATTTGTCTTTTGCCTCTCGCTTTCCCTTTGTACTACGGTTTTTTCTTGACAAACGTTTTTCTGCACTCATCGCACATTCCGTGAGAGACCTGCGCTTCGGTGTGGGTGGTGAGATACACATCTAAAGGAACCCATTCTCCGTCTTCTGCTTTTACTTTCCGTCCACACCAGGCGCAGATGGGCAAAATGCCCTTGAGCCGCCTGGTTTCGGTGACGTTTCTGGAGACGGTAGCAATAGCGGTAATATTGCCCTGAGCATCTTTGAGGGGATAGATATGCTGATTAAACCAGTGCTGTGTGCCGTTCCACAAGATTTCTGTTTCTACGGTGATGCTTTCGCCGGTGGCAATAACTTGCTGGTTGCGAGCCAGCATATCTGTAGCTGTTTGCTCATCAAAAAGGTCGGCTGGTGTTTTGCCGATGACTTGGTCGGCGGTGAAGCCGTAGTGTGTGGCTCCGTGATAGTACAGGAAGCGCCCCACCAGGTCTTGGGTATAAATAATATCGTTTGTGCTTTCTACCAGTAATCGCAACCGCTCTTCGCTTTCGCGCAGCTTGCGTTCCATTTGATATTTGTATAATGCAACCTGAATGGCAATGTCTAATTCGCGCTCCCGGAATGGCTTAACCAGGTAGGCGAATGGCCCACGCAGTTTGGCGCGTTGTAGCGTTTTGTCATCGGTGTGGGCGGTTAAAAAAATTATGGGAATATCGGCCCGCTGTTGAATGCGCTCGGCTGCCGTGATGCCATCTATTCCTTCGCTCAAGTGGATGTCCATTAAAATTAAATCGGGGTACGTTGCAATTGCCTTTTCAACGGCCAGTTCCCCGCTTGGAACGATGCCTAACACACGATACCCCATATCTTCCAACCGGTACTGCAACTCCATCCCAATAATGGTTTCGTCTTCAGCAACTAAAATTGTTATTGGCGCCATCAATTTCCCTTTGGCCTTGTGTAAATCTGACAACTATATTGTTATTCAGGACCTTAAAATGTACAAATGCAGACGAATACAATATTTTGTTGACAACGATAATTCAACAACCCGGTCAAGGTTTCCATTCCCAAAGACGAAACAACCTTCCACTGTTTTGTGCAGACCACCTACCGTCTCCACTGACTGATGAAAAAAACGGTGCTGAGCGCTCAGCCTCGTTGCTCGTGGTATCGCACAACGTTACTTGGCAGTGACACCTTTCTCTTTCAGCTCTGCCTGGGCCGCATCCAGCCGCGCAACTGACACCCGGAACCGTGACGCGACCAAATACCTACGC
>CAYPUV010000013.1:0-30642 GCA_964413895.1 uncultured Anaerolineaceae bacterium | reverse complement strand
TTACTCTATCCACCTTAGGCAGCAGATCGATAGTGATACGTGACAGCGTGATTAACTCTTGTTTCCAGTCCTGCCAATTGCGACGCAACTCATCCCGCGCGAGTTGCTCGGCAAAGGGCATTGTCTCGGCCCAGGGGTCGAAATCAGGGTCTAAATTGGTTGCCATGCCAGACAACAAGCCAATGGCTCTTACCACAAACAGCATATCGACTTGAAATTGGAATGGTGCGTTGTAAATCAGGTCACGATATTCTTCTAGCAGATAAGGTGCTTCGCTCATCGCCATGTCGCGCATTTGGCTCATGCCTGCCCCCCAGAACCGATCGAACACCATTTGGTGTGCCTCTTCCAGCCGTTTCAGGTCCGCACCGGGGAGCAGAACTTGTGCATCAATATAAGCTTGAATTATGCGCTGGGCATCGCGCGTGCCCACGCCGATAGCATAATTGCGCAACGCGGCTCGTAAACGCTTTGGGATGGTCGCCACCATCCCGAAGTCAACAAAAACTACCTGGAACGGTGTTGGGTCTCCCGGCAACAGCGTGTCTGGACGCGGTAATGGCCGGATGAACAGATTGCCGGGGTGCGGGTCGGCGTGGACAAAATGCGTAACAAATACCTGACGCATGTAAATATTGTATAGTTTTTGGGCCACTTCTGCGCGACTGACGCCGGCAGCTTCAATGGCCTCCAAGTCGGCGATGCGAATGTAGGCCACGTTTTCCATTGTCAACACCCGACCGGTGCTGTACTTCCAATAGATTTGGGGAATGTACACCCCTGGGTCGTCGCTGAAATCGGCCATAAATTGTTCCGCATTGTGGCCTTCTGCAATAAAATCCAGCTCTCGCATTGTGACTGAAGTAAATTCTTCCGCCAGCCAATCCAAATTCACCCGTCGCCGAACACGTGAGTACCATTTCAGCCAGCGAATCGCCACGCCAATGGCGGTCAGGTCTGTCTCTACCAGAACGTCGATGCCGGGGCGTTGCACTTTGACCACCACGGCGCGCCCATCCTTAAGGACGGCCCGGTGTGTCTGCGCCAGCGACGCAGCAGCTACGGCATGCGGCTCAAATTCAGTAAAAACTTCATTGGCAGCGCAGCCAAACTCTTCCTCAATGAGGGTCAGGATTTTGTCGGGGGCTTCAGGGGGAACTTCATCCTGCAAATTTGCCAGCTCGGTGGTAATTTCAAGGGGCAATACGTCCACGCGGATGCTGAGAAATTGGCCCAGTTTAATGAGTACCCCCCCCATCTCAACCGCCGCCCCCCTAAAACGACGGGCAATTCTTCGCCAGCGCTCCGTGGCCGAAGCTCTGGCGTATCCACGCACCAGTGGGATTCTGCGTAAAAACAGGTCCCACCAAATGACGTGTATAAAAATTGTGGCAAAAAACCAAACGATTTTCCGGTAGCGGGAGACATTAAACGAGGCCCGTTTTCTCAAGATTTCATCCTTCCAGCAATGTACAGAAAACTTCCGATCGTCTGTCTCCATTGTAGCAGACTCCTGGAATACGCGTAAATTTTTCTGTTAGTTTTGAAAATGCACCCTCCCAATTATCGCTCCTCTAGAGTTGTTACACGTGTGCTTTATGGGTAAAGCAAAATAATCTGCCCATAGACAGAGCAATGCTCTGTCCCTACAAATTGACCTGATAAACCACAAACCTTGCTTCAAAAAATCAGCATGCGCTTGCCCTAAAACGTACCCTATAAATCTTGACCGTTTATTCAGATGTGCTATACTGGAATCACCCGCAAGTTAACAATAATACATCCGCGCTATTCCGTCAATCTTACAAGGAGGTTTGCATGCAAGCGCCACCAGAACAATTAGGCTCCTTTTATCTGGGTGCTGAATACAACTTAAAAACAAAGCAACGCACAAATATTCCGCTGAATTACGATGCCCGCGACCTGACCACGCACGCCGTTTGTGTGGGGATGACCGGCAGTGGCAAAACCGGCCTGTGCATTGGCCTGCTGGAAGAGGCTGCCATTGATAAAGTGCCCACGCTCATTATCGACCCCAAAGGCGATATGACGAACTTGCTGCTGCAATTTCCAGAGTTGCGCCCCGAAGACTTTGAACCGTGGGTGAACGTCGACGACGCCCGCCGCAAAGGGAAAACCATCGCCGAGTATGCTGCTGCCACCGCCAACCTGTGGCGTAACGGGCAGGCCGACTGGGGTATTACTCCCAAACGCATTCAGATGTTAAATGAATCCGGCCAATTCACCATTTACACGCCCGGCTCCGACGCCGGTGTGCCGATTAATATTCTGGGCAGTTTGGCCGCGCCAGACCTGGATTTTGAATCCAATGCCGAAGCTATCCGAGAACGCATCAGCGGCACAGTCGTGGCCCTGTTGGAGCTGGCAGGCGTGAAAGCCGACCCCATCCGCAGCAAAGAAGCTGTTTTCTTGGCGAACATTTTCGAGTACTACTGGCAGCAAAACGAAGATCTGGATCTGGCCAGGCTCATCCTCTCCATTCAAAACCCGCCAGTGCGCCAGATCGGTGTGTTCGACGTAGACACGTTCTACCCGCAAAAGGAACGATTTGAGCTGGCCATGACATTTAACAATTTGGTCGCCGCACCTAGCTTTAAAAACTGGCTGATGGGCGAGGTGTTGGACATTGACCATCTGATGTACGCTGCCGACGGCTCGCCTCGACACAGTATTTTTTACATCGCCCACCTTTCCGACAGCGAGCGCATGTTTTTTGTAACCCTGCTGCTGGAAAATCTACTCACGTGGATGCGGCGTCAAACGGGCACAACCAGCCTGCGCGCGCTTTTGTACTTCGATGAAATCTTTGGTTTTTTCCCACCCACCGCCGAGCCACCTTCCAAACGACCCCTGCTAACTCTGCTGAAACAGGCGCGTGCATTTGGGCTGGGTTGCGTGCTGGTGAGTCAGAATCCGGTGGATATTGATTATAAAGGATTAACCAATGCCGGCACATGGTTCATCGGCAAATTGCAAGCGGAGCGCGACAAAGATCGCGTATTGCAAGGGCTGCAAGGAGCCATCGCCGAAGCGGGGGGGAAAAGCAACATAGATTACGATGCGGTGCTAAGCCGATTGAACAGTCGAGTGTTTTTGATGCACAACGTTCACGAGGATAAGCCAATTGTGTTCCACACCCGCTGGGTAATGAGCTACCTGCGCGGGCCGCTCACCCGCCCCCAGGTTGCCAAATTAATGGCAACTCGAAAAACGCAACCGACAACGCCCACCCCTGCCCGCCGCGCGACAGCCGTTACCGATGCCACACCGTCCGTTGCGCCCTCCAAACCGGCAGCGGTCACCGTTCCCTCCGGCTTTTCTGTCACGCCGCCCGCGCTAGATCCATCTGTGCCGCAGGTGTTCTTGCCCGTGGAACACAACGAGCAGGCCGCCATTCGGCAGGCCGCCCAGGACACCGGGCAGGCGCTGGATGTAGAAAGCACACGCTTGATCTACGAACCGGCCATTGTAGGGGGCGCCAGCGTGCGCTTTGTTGACCGTAAACGGCGCATCGATGAACGCACGGAGAAAATCTTTCTGGCCCCCGCCCCGGACGATTTGCGCGGCATTGATTGGGACACGGCGGAGGCGCTGCCCATCCAGCTAAGCGATTTAGCAAGTGGCCCAGAGCGCGTGGGCAAAGAGCAAGGCCCGTTCTTCGCCCCGGCCCCGGAAATGGCCAACAGCGCCCGCGAACTAAAAAGCATTGGCAAAGACCTGGCCGACTGGCTCTACTACAATCACCGGCTGCCCATTACCGTACACGAGGAGTTGGGATTGTTTCAACAACCCGGCGAATCGGAACGTGCGTTCAAGATCCGATTGCAGCAAGCCGCCCGCGAGCGCCGCGATGCGGAAGTAGACAAGTTAGAGCAAAAATATCAAACTCGCATTGACCGGCTGGAAACCAAATTGCGCCGTCAAGAACGTCGGCTTTCTGAAGATGAGGCGGAATACGACGCTCGCAAGCGCGAAGAAATTGTGGGGATTGGGGAAAGTGTGCTGGGCTTTTTTATGGGCCGCCGCAGTACTCGCGCCATCAGCCGTGCCTCTACCAAACGCCGCCTGACCACCAAGTCCAAAATGGATATTGAAGATACCAGAGAAGAAATTGCAGATATCAAAGCTGAAATTGCAGACCTGGAAGCAGAATTGAAAGAGGCCAGCGACGACATTACCGCTCGCTGGGGTGACAGCCTGGCCAACCTGACCACAGACGAAATAGCGCCTCGCCGCACCGATGTTGACGTTCGATTGGTAGCGCTGGTATGGCTGCCGAGCTGGCAGATCACCGTGAATGACAATCGAGGAACGCGCACGCTCACCGTGGCTGCCTATCCTACGCCAGAAAACGGATAGGGAGAAGGAAAGAGGGGGAAATGGGGCGTTTCATCCTAACCTGGCCGGCTTTAAAACCCCATCAGGTTTTTACCCAAAAAAGAAACTCCTCCGCCACAGCTCAATAGCACGCGGGGGAGGAAAATATCCCCTCTCCCTTGAGGGAGAGGGGGAAATCTAGCACATCAATCAATTATCGAACTGAAGCTATTACTATTGCCGTTGCTCACCAGGCATCAGGGGTCGCTTGCTTTTCTGCCAGCGATACACAATGCGCCCCACGTACAACACCCCGACCGTCACCCCCACAATCCAGCCGAAATGCTCAACGTTGTGACTGATCAACATAAACGAATCGGCGGCAATGAAACCCACCGCCGTCATCCCCGCGGACCACAAAAATTGCGCCAAAAGCATAGTGCGCATCACTCGTCGCCAGCCCAAATTAGTCATACCGGCAGCAACCAGGGTGGGAATAATCAGCGCGCTGGTGAGCTTGGAGGTAAAAATTACCCGTTTTGTGTCTTTGCCAAATAGTACTTCCTCAATTTTGCTGATGGCCTGCAAATCAATTTTTAGAAAGCGCCCCCAGCGTTCAACAACCTGCTCGCGTCCAAAATAGCCCAAATAATACCAAAAACTATCTGCCACCATCCCCGCCAGCATTGAAACAAGCAAAATGGCCCAGAAATTCACCCGTCCCATCGAAGCCCATACGCCGCCCAGCATTGTAGCAATCGGCCCCTCCAGAATAACTGCGGTCAAAATAATCACGTAGTTCCAGGCGTTAACAACCGTCAGGTGATAATATCCGTTCTCTAAAAATTTCTGGAGGGTGGGCAACACGCTGGTATTCAGCAATACGCTCAAATTGGTTACATGCAGTGTAACCGTGTTGAATGTTGTGTTCAACGTCAATATAATTTTTTGTAAACTGGGCCAGGCTGATTCCAGCGCCACTGCTCCGGTGGCCAGACCTATTGCTGCAATAGGTGATTTCCGTTTCATAAGCTCGTTGCTCCTTCGAGTACGTTCGGTCAGTCAACACACCGCTGGCACGTTTAAATACGTACTCTGACCCAAAAAGTTGTAATACTTTTTATGGCAACCGAAAATGATAGTGCAACGTGATGTTTTTTACAAATCCCACCCCTGTCTAGCCACATTATATCACCAAGCGGAAACCTACACCAAATCATTCCCCCTACGATTACCCTTCGCTTTTGGCGGCTGCGTCGTCTCCCAAATACGCGTAGGTGTCGCTGAACTCCCACACAGGGATGGCCTCAAGCTCAATCTCCACTCGCGGGTGCAGGGGGTCAATGTGTTTCACCAGATGAATATCTACCACGCGGTTGTCGTTCACACCCAGCTCGTTGAGAATAGCATCTTGCGTAATTTTCAACCCGCCGTCCAGGTCGCGCTTGAGCGGTGAGGTAAAATACATTTCCAAAAAAATACTCACCCATCCTGTTTTCAACGCCGCAACAAATGCATCAGAGATAACGTCGTCCACCCGCAGACGGTGAATACGCCCGGCGACTATCTTCTTAAACGCTCTGGCCTCTTTAGAAAGTACCCGCCGGTTTCCCACCCGTGCATACTGCTGATTGATGCTCGGCGGCAGCGGCAACGCAAAATGCACTACTTTTATCTCATCTGTCACTGGTCGTCCCTTACTCCCCTTCATTCGTCATTTGCTACCTTAAACACATTGTAGCACAGCTTTTGTTCTTTGCCATTTGAGGCATTATAATAATACTTAACTCTAAATTTTTGATCGTTTCCCTATTGGGTGTTGGTGGGTGACAATAGCAATTATTTTACCAAACCCAAACCTGTCACCACTCAAAAGAGGGACTATCTGAATTTTTGGTCACAACCCTTTCATAGAAGGCACAAATTAATTATGAGCAACAAAGCTATTTCCTACGCCAGAAACAACCACCAAACTTCCTTGAGCGAGCTAAAAGAATTCCTGGCTATCCCCAGCATTAGCACCCAAAGTGAGCACGCTGGCGACATAAAAAAAGCCGCCAACTGGCTGGCCAACAAAATGACCACCATCGGCTTGAAAAATGTGCAAATTCTACCCACCGCTGGACATCCTGTGGTTTACGGAGAATGGCTGGACGCTGGCCCTGACGCGCCGACGGTTCTTGTGTACGGACATTATGACGTTCAACCCGCTGACCCCCTTGACCTTTGGACCACCCCCCCCTTTGAGCCTGCGGTGCGCGGCGACAACCTGTACGCGCGAGGGGCCACCGACGACAAAGGTCAGCTGTTCGCGCACCTGGCAGCGACAGAAGCTATGTTGCAGGCAGAAGGCAGCTTGCCCGTAAATTTGAAATTCCTGGTGGAAGGCGAAGAGGAAGTCGGCAGCAAACATTTGGAAGCATTTGTCACCGCCCACACAGATTTACTGGCCGCAGACTGCGCTCTGATTTCCGATTCGCACATTTTAAGCCCGGAGCAACCTTCGGTGGCGTACGGACTGCGTGGACTGGTTATTCTTGAAGTTGAAATAAAAAGTGCTGCGCACGATTTGCACTCTGGGCAATACGGTGGCGTCGTTCACAACCCATTGGTAGCACTGGCACATCTGCTGGCAACGATGCACGATGAAAACGGCACAGTGACCATCCCCGGCTTTTACGATGACGTACTCCCCCTGGAGGCGGAAGAGCGCGCGCAACTGGCGCAACTGCCGGAAAATTATTTGGAAGAAACCGGCGCACGTAAATTGTGGGGTGAAAAAGAATTCATCCCTACCGAGCGTACAGGGGCACGACCCACGTTTGAGATTCACGGCATTGTGGGCGGCTACATTGGCGAAGGCTCAAAAACCGTTATCCCCGCCAAAGCAACCGCAAAATTGAGTATGCGTTTGGTTCCCAACCAGGACCCCGAAAAAATTATCCGTCAATTTACCGATTACGTGCAGCAATTGGTCCCCGATACCGTAACCGTCGAAGTACGAGCATACGACCGCGCCCCGGCCACGCTGGTTGGCCGCCACAATCCGGCTATTGTGGCAATGTCCAACGCCTACACGGCCAGTTTCGGACAGGAACCGTTGTTCGCCCGCGAAGGCGGCTCCATTCCCGTGGTGCTAATGTTCCAAAAACACCTGGGACTGCCCGTGGCGCTGATGGGTATCGGGCTACCAGATGACAATCTACACGCCCCCGATGAACACATCTACTTGCCCAACTTCTATCGGGGCATTGAAGCCTCTATCCACTTTATGCACGAATACAAGACATTGCATAAGTAACTCACCTTACGCAGTACCCAAAAAATTGATGTCAGAGTTTTGAAATGAACGGTATTTTTTATTCCCCATCCCCCCTGTATCCTCCCTTCCCAATGGGGAGGGGGGAGCGCACCCAAAGGGCACAGGTCTTTGCCCCCGCCCCCACCATATACAATACGCCCCGGTGCTTGTGTTTTGAAGCACCATCTACCGTGTCTTAGAAAGCAACCACCACCGTGTACATTTCACAGCTTTCACTCACCAACTACCGTAATTACACCCGCTTGCAATCAAATTTCCAACCAGGACCTATTTTATTGCAGGGGCAAAATGCGCAAGGTAAAACCAACCTGCTGGAATCGCTGTATTTTCTTTCCACCATCACCAGCCCCCACGCCCGCGCCGACCGTCAGTTGCTTAATTGGCTAACGGTGCAAAACGACGTGCTTCCCTTTGCCCGACTAGAAACACTGGTCAAGCGCAACGGGGGGACGGTGCAGATTACCGTTACCATTGTAAAAGAGGGGGAACGGTACAAAAAAGAGGTGCGGCTGAATGGCGTTAAAAAACGGGCGATGGACGCCATCGGTATGCTGAACACGGTGATGTTTCTGCCGGAAGACATTGCTCTGGTCACCGGCTCACCGGGAGAACGCCGTCGCTATCTGGACAGCATGTTGTGCCAGATTGACCCGGACTACTGCCGCGCGTTGAGCCAGTACAAAAAGATTATTGCGCAGCGTAATGCCCTACTGAAAGAATTGGCCGAAAATCGACGCTCGGTTGACCAGCTTGAGTATTGGGATGAGCAACTGGTGCGCTATGGTGCAGTGCTGGTTATTCGGCGACACAATACCGCCTTAGATTTAGATGCTGTGGCCCGGCGCAAGCATCGCACCCTCAGCGATGGACAGGAAGGGCTGCGCCTGTATTACGCCCCCAGTTTTGACCCCCACGACCGTCCCACACCCGATTACCAAATGCCGCTGCTCACCGCAGACCTCGGTCCGCGTTCAATTCCCGCGCCACCCATTGAACAAGTCACCACGGCATTTAAGGCCAAACTACAAACCATCCGCCGGGATGAAATTGCACGCGGCGTCACGCTGATTGGCCCGCATCGAGACGATATGCATTTTTTGGTGGATGGTGTGGACATTACCTTGTTCGGCTCGCGGGGACAGCAACGCACCGCCGCTCTCAGCATCAAACTGGCAGAAGTAGATTTAATGGAAGAAGCCACCGGCGAAACGCCTGTTCTGCTGCTGGATGACGTTATGAGCGAACTGGATTCAGATCGGCGGGTACAAATTATTGATATGATCAAACGTGTGGGACAATCGTTTGTAACCACCACCGACTGGGATGATTTTGACGACGAATTTCGCAAACAATCACAGTGTTTCACCGTATCGCAGGGCAGGCTAAAGTAATTAAAGTGAATTGTTAATTGTCTGCTCTCCCCAAACCAAATTCATTGTGAATCAGGCGCACGGCGGTATTGGCGTCGCCTTGCGCCACCACCAGCGAAATATTGTATTCGCTGCTACCCTGAGCGATGGCAATAATGTTGATGTGCGCCCGTCCCAGCGCTCCAAATACTTTGGCGCTAATGCCTGGCGTCCCCTTCATCCCCGCGCCAACAACAGCCAGAATAACCGTACCATCCTGCACTGAAATTTCATCCAAATCGCGGCGCTCTAATTCGTGCGCCAGTTCCTCCTTCAGAATCGCCACCACTGCCGCTGCTTCTGACGTCTTCACCATAAAACAAATTGACTGCTCGGAAGAAGCCTGACTGATCATCAAAACATTGGTGCCGGTTTTGGCAACGGCAGAGAAGGTGCGCCCGGCAACCCCCGGAATGCCCATCATTCCCGTTCCAGCAATGGTGATAATACTCATTTCTTTGATGGCCGTGATTGCTTTTACAGCCTGGCCATCATCAACAATGTGAGCATTAATCAGCGTGCCCGGATGATTTGGGTTGAAGGTGTTGAGCATCCGCAGCGGGATGTTTGCCTGTCGTGCGGGTCGGATGGCGCGGGGATGGAGTACCTTCGCCCCAAAATAGGCCAGTTCTCCTACCTCCGCAAAAGAAAGCTGGGGAATAGTTTTGGCACCCGGCACAATACGCGGATCCGTGGTCATCACCCCGTTAACGTCACTCCAAATCCAAATTTCATCTGCCGCGATGGCCCGTCCGATGATGGTGGCCGAGTAGTCGCTGCCGCCGCGCCCCAGCGTGGTGGGTACGCCCGCTGCAGTAGCGGCAATAAAACCGGTGATCACGGGGATTTTCCCGGCTTTCAGCAGGGGGTTGAGTTTTGATTGCGCACGGGCCGCAGTTTCAGCAATACGGGGGGTTGCCGCACCGTGTCGCCCATCGGAAACAATCACCTGCCGGGCATCAACTGCTACGGCGGGAAGATCGCGGCTCCGCAAGATTGCCGCTATCTGTGGTGCGTTCATCCGCTCACCCAATCCGCTGATGACATCCAGCGCGCGAGGGGTTAACTCGCCCAGCACACGGATGCCGTGGCACAGCAGCTCAAACTCATCTAGCAGCCGCCGCACTTCTGTCATTACTTCGTCCCGCGCCGGGGATTCACTCAAAAAAGCAAGCGTGGCTTCAGCGTGCCTGGCTTCAATTACCTGGCGGGTTTGGTGGACCATTGTTTCGTCGCCTGCTTCCGCCTGTTGCGCCGCCGCAATCAGTTTGTTGGTCACGCCGCTCATTGCCGAGACCACCAGTATTGTCTGCTGGCCTTCTCGCTGCGCCTTTTGCACAATCCCAATCACATTCTTGATGGCTGCGACACTGCCTACAGATGTGCCGCCGAATTTCATGGTGATTTTCATTGGTTGTTTTCCTTCAAATTAGCTTCCGATATATTTTGCGTACAAGCTCCGCGCTACGGTTTCATCGTCCGTGCCTTTGATGATGGCGCGCGCGTCGGCAAAAAGGGTAATTTCATAGTGCGGGGGGACAGTGAAACGCACCAAAAAATCATTGGCCGCGGTAATTTCTGCTACGTCGCTCAATTGCGCGGCAACCTGGTTAAGTGGCAGTGGTTTGCTTGTATTCCTGGTTACGCGAATTTGTATGGCGTTTCGTCCACACAAGCTGAAGCTGGTTGAACCGCGTTCTTGCGCTAAAAATTCATAATGATGTTTCCCACACGTTTCACAGACCGCTTGCGGGCCGCCGGTGTCAAATTGCTCCAGGCTCAAATCCCACAAATCCACGTGGATGACGCCCCGGTTCAATTCGCCGTGTTCCACCAGCAGTTTGATCGCTTCGGCGGCGCTGATGCTGGCCACCGTGCCGACAACCGGCCCCAAAACCCCCGCTGTGTCGCATGTTGGCGACATGCCGGGAGGTGGCACATCGGGGAAGAGGCAGCGCAGGCAGGCGGTTTCGCCGGGGATGATGGTTTGGCTCATTCCGTAGCCGCTCACCGCGCCGGTGTAAATCCAGGGGATGTTGTGTTTTACGCAAGCGTCGTTCAGAATATAGCGCGTTTCAAAATTGTCAGTACCGTCCATCACCAGCGTCGCACCGTCGATGAGCGCTTCGATGTTTTCGGCGCTCACGTCTGCCACAATGCCGCGCACCGTAATTTCAGAGTTGATGGCCTGGAGCTTCCGTTCGGCGGCGACGGCTTTGGGCAACGCCTGTGCCAAGTCATTTTCATCAAACAGAAATTGCCGCTGCAGGTTATTCAGCTCAATGAAATCCCGGTCCACGATCACCAATTCACCCACGCCGGCACGCGCCAGATGGTTGGCAATCATTGTGCCGGTTGCGCCACAGCCAATCACCACTACTTTTGCTGCCAGCAGTTTTTCCTGCCCGGCGCGTCCAATGCCGTGAAAAATGGTTTGCCGCGCATAACGAGCCAGTCGGTCAGTCATGGGAAATCTCCCGTTCATCTATAATTTCCAGCGGCAGGGGAACAAACCGGCGTGGGGCATCGTTGGCAATGCGCCACAAGCCGGTATTCAGCGGGTGTCCGCGGTGAATGGAGACGATCATATAAAATGACCCTTCCACCTCCGACAGCAAATCGGTCTGTGATGGAATGGCGGGCCAATCGGGATGAGAATGGTAAAAGCCTACCAGTTCCATTCCGTCGTCTTCAGCGGCGCGAGTTGTTTTTAGAAACTCAACGGGGTCCATTTCAAAACGATCGTTGCGCCCGGTGTTGAGGTTTGTGCCGCGCGCCACACGCTGCACCCAACCGCCGTCTGCAAATGTCCCCACCAAAAAACCAAAGCATTCGCGGGGATAGGTGCTTTGGGCATGAGCATAAATTTGTTTAAGCAGTGCGTCTGTAATTTTCATAGCCAGATTCTACCGCAAGACATTCAAGGTGGCAAAGCAGCGGTTCGCCACCAGTATTTATTTGTCACTTGTTTTGGGTCACGCGCGATCTATCACCAAAAAACCGTTTTCCAGCGACAGCGTCGTCAATTCAAACGTGTGGTCAAGCGCCTGGGTCAGGTCGGCAATGAGGTCATCAGCATCTTCAATGCCCACGGACAGGCGCACCAGGCTGTCTTTTATGCCGATGGCTTCGCGTTCTGCAGTAGAAAGTTCGTAATAGCTGGTCAGGGCTACCTGTTCCACCAAACTTTCCACGCCACCCAGACTGGGGCCAATGTAGGGAATGGTCAAACGGTCGATGAACGCTCCCGCTCCCGCCAAATCTGTGTCCAGCACAAAGCTCACCACGCCACCGTAGCCGCTCATCTGCTCTTTAGCGATTCGGTATTCGGGGTGGCTGGGCAGGCCCGGATAAAAAACGCTTTTCACAGCGGGGTGTCCCTGCAAAAATTGCGCTACGGCGAGGGCGGTGCGGTTTTGCTGTCGCACGCGCAGGGGAAGCGTTTTGAGTCCCCGCAGCAACAAATAGGCTGTGTGGGGGTCGCTCACGTCGCCGAGGATGCCTTGCGTTTCTTTCACCGCGCCAATCATATAGTCAGACCCCGTCACCACACCTGCCAGCAAATCGTTGTGTCCGCCAAGATATTTGGTGGCCGAATGAACCACAAAATCAACGCCAAATTCCAAAGGGCGCTGGTTGATGGGCGTGGCAAAGGTGCTGTCAACAACCGTTTTGATGTTGTGCCGCCGGGCAATGTCAACCAATCGCGGCAGGTCAAGTATGCGCAAATAGGGGTTGGTGGGCGATTCGGAAACGATGACGCGGGTATTTGGCCGGATGGCATCTTCTAAAGCCTGATAGTCTCCCATTGGAACCTGGGTGGCTTCGACCCCGTAACGTTTCAAAAAACGGGTGATGAATCCCCGCGTGCGGCGATAGCAATCATCGGTAAGGATGACGTGACTGCCAGCAGAAAGCAGCGTCAACAGCGTGGAGGTGACGGCGGCCATTCCACTGGAGAACAGACACGCGGCTTCTGCACCATCCAGGTCGGCCAGTTTGCGTTCAGTGGCGGCAATGGTGGGGTTCCCGTAGCGCCCATATTCCTCGCGCTCAGTGTCGTCACCCCAAAGCTTGGCTTCCATAAAATCGGTCAGGTCGCGGGTGTTCTCAAATGTGTAGGTGCTGGTTTGAGCAATCGGCGTGGTCACGGCATGGTAGGCTTTTACCCGTTTTTCGCCGGCGTGTACAGCTCTGGTAGAAATTGATTTTGTGTTTGCCATCGTATTCTCCCTTAAAAAACAGGTTTCAGATTCAAGGCTTCAAATTTGATGTCCGTCTGCGATTGTCCAACAAAAAAACTCCCGCTCGATTGAAATGAGCGGGAGTTAAAGTCACTCCGGTGGACACTAAAAAAGCCCCACACGCAGATGAGGCTTTTGTACTCAATATATTTCCCCACTCATCTCCCAGACGTGCTGTCTGTCGGAATTGGCACCACTCTTAAACCAACTATCGGCGTTGGTTTAAACGAAGGTTGCCGGGGTTTCACAGGGCCGATCCCTCCACCCCTCTCGATGAGAATCATCGTATTTAATTTGTTGAAACAGATGATACCAAATGCAGCGCGGTTTGTCAAGAAGGGATTGAAAATACCCGGGTTTAGCAGGGATGTGTTTCCCGCCAAACCCGGCTCAGCGTGTCTATTCCTCTATTGCCACGTCGATACCATTGACGCCCCAGGTACCCCTGCCGTGACGTGTTTCGTAATGACCGTGCCCCTTAAGGGTTACGGTGCCAAATCCGTGGGCCGTAAAATCAATTTTGCCGCCTACTATTCGGACCGTCATATTCTTGCCCACAATGTGGACACGCCCCTGAAAGCCACGCAAAATCACGCTGCCATCGGGCAGGTCGGTGCGGCGACCCTTACCTTCGGCGTGGACAACTTCAGCGCCGCGCACGGTGATCACTCCCGCACCGTGGCCCTCGATGTTCACCTCGCCGGTCATATGCAAGGTTGCTGTCCCCGCGCCGGTAGCTTTTAACCATCCGTAACCGCTCACTGTGTCGGCGCTGGCAACCGAAGCAAATGCTAACACCAAAATCATCATCACACCAAATACTACCAAAATCTTCTGTAACATTGTTACCTCCTTAAAAATAAGTTGTTTTGTATGTTGGCATTAGCATAACCGGCAACTGTTAAGCAGGTTTTATCGGTTTGTAAAAAGGATGTAAAACAGCAAACTTGCCAGCACTCTCAGAAGAGGCTAAAATTTCACAATAGTAGTAGATGATTCGCACCGTTTTGGTGATTTGACATGCTCATGTATCCTTCCCAACTCACTGTTCGGCGGGCCACGCCCGCCGATTTTAGAGCCATCCGCCATCTAATGGAACATAACTGGGCGGTGTATACTCGTTTGGTTTCCCCAGAAGTTGAAGCCAAACTGAACACCTACATTGCGTATCTGGTGGAAGATGACATCGCCTTGCGCGGTTTTGTGATGGTTGAACCCCAGCCTCCAGACGCGGGCTTGATTGTAACATTGGCAGTACACGATAACAGTTCTGTGGTAACTGTGCTGGATCTGGTTGTACCAGCCCTTGATGCGGCGCTACGCATGCACCATCTAAGCTTTCTGTTGCAGATTGGGCAAGCACCCTGGCTCACAAGTGTTTTGCCCCAGTACGGGTTTGCGGTAGCAGACCAAATTGTAACGTTTGAATGGCAAAAACAACCGCTGCCTCCCTTGCAACAGCATCCCCATTTGCAGGTGCGCCCGGCGCACCTGTACGACCTGCCTGACTTGTTGGTGCTCGATCAGCTGGTCTTTGGCCCTACCTGGCGCAAACCGCGGTCTACGTTCAAACAGGCGTTGGCTTTGGCAACTTCTTTTAATGTTGGCATTGTTGAAGACACCTTGATAGCCTATGAATGGTGCGATCAGTTTGGCGACCACGGCCATTTGACGCGCCTGGCAACTCACCCAACCTACCAGCAACAGGGCATCGGCGCGCAAATGCTGCGCCAGGCACTGGAAACGCTGATGGGCCACGGCGTGGTGAAGGTAACGCTAAACACACAAATTGATAATGTGATTTCGCAGAAACTCTATCGTCGATTTGGATTTAAACCAACGGCGCAAGTGATTGATGTTATGCTAAAACAGGTAAAAAAGTAACTAGCAGAGGTGAGAAAATCAAATGGCAAGTAAGGTAGTGGTTGTTACAGGCACGTCAACCGGCATTGGATTAGCAACGGTCAAAACTCTGGCTCAGGCCGGGTACACTGTTTTTGGCACGGTACGCAAAACAGCAGATGGCGAACAGTTTGCCGACCTTCCCAATGCAACGCCACTGCTAATGGACGTTACCGATTACGATAGCATTCAAGCAGCAGCGGAATTGGTGCGCGCAAAACTTCCGCCTGATGTGGGGATGGTGGGACTGGTCAATAATGCGGGGATCGCCGTGAGCGGCCCACTGCAATATGTGCCCCTGGAAGCCGTGCGTACACAATTTGAGGTGAATGTGCTGGGGTTGCTGGCCGTCACTCAGGCATTTTTGCCTTTGCTGCAAAATGGGACTTCACCCGGGCGCATTATTAATATTAGTTCCATCGCCGGGCGCGTGACCTCACCCTTTTTGGGCGTTTATTCCGCTTCCAAATACGCCGTTGAAGCGCTCTCTGATGCGCTGCGGCGAGAGCTGATGCCATTTAGGGTGAAGGTGGTCATTGTTGAACCGGGGCCTATTGCAACCCCTATCTGGCGCAAGGACACCGCAGGCACCATCAATCGTTATTCGGAAACACCCTATGGCCCTCTGGTGAAGCGGATCGGACGCTATTTTGTAAAGCAGGGCGCAACAGGATTACCGGCAGCAACGGTGGGCAATCTCATCCTGTCGATTTTACAAAATCCCAACCCTAAAACCCGCTACCTCATCACGCCAGATAAATTGTCGTTCTGGCTGGGGCGCCTGATGCCCGACAAATGGCTCGATCGGATGGTTTTCAAGCAGCTTGGCATGGCAGACCTGACAGCCAGCGGTGCCGGAAAGAGATAACAGGTTCTTCTCTATCTATTATTTCAGCAGGTTACTTACCCCACCACCAATCCTTGCGCGAGCGCGGATCCATAAAGCTTCCTTTATCTCGAATAGCCACCAGAATTTCGGTGTTCAGCGCCGTGCCGAGCGTCTGCCCGTTATCTAGCGCGGGTAGTTGATACCCCCCATTGCTAATGCGCCAGCCGCTGCTGTCCACCCGCGAGCGGTATAGCGACAACAAGTTGGGGTCCACACACACATTCTCAATATGGACGGCGTAGGCATAGGCGACCGTATCTTCGCGAGCGTAAACCAGGGTAATGCGTTTCTCTTCCGCGTACAGCACCAGCGCCCGATATGTGCCCTGATAAATGTCTGGCCCCCGCGTGGGAATGCGGATGGCCTCGCCAGGGGTGGTTTCCATCCCCAACAGGGTTACTTCCCACTGATTCAGCAGGTTGCCGCGACAACCGTCCGCGCCACATCCCCAATCCCAATTATACACCTGATACGCCGCGGTGAACTTTGGCAAGCGCCCATCCACAAACAAGCCGGGAAACTGCGGCGAGTTTCCATCCGTGTTCCCGCTAATGTCTACCAACGCCAGCGTTGCCCCTGTCACCGGCTCATATCCCCGCAGCGAAAGGTTGAGGTCGCCATGCAAATAGTCAGGGTGGTCGGCGGGCGGGGCAGGGACCGGAATCAAATTGTAATTGCGAGCAGAGGTTGTGGGGCAGGTGGGTTCGGGTGGGGGTGGCGGATAGTTTTTAAGCACAAGGGGCAAAAAAATGTGATAGTTGTAATCCAGGGTGGCAACGGGCTGCGCCGGTTGACAGGGATGAAATGCCCAAATTACTGCTGAGTGTGCGCCGGTGGGGGTGAACGCGGTCGTCGCAACACCGTTCTCTAGCAACAGCACCGTGTTGGTGACGCCGCCGCCGAAATAACCGCCGGCTGCCGTGAGTGTCAGCACAGTGCCGGGCAATGCATTGAAGCCCCCGCCACGCATTGTGGCAGTCACCACAGCGGGCAACCCCGTCACCAAACTACCACTGCCCAGCAGTTCCGTCCCGCCGCCGGGCACTTGCGCCAACTGCAACTCCACTGAAATAGGCAGCGTGGTGGTCACTGTGCCGGTGACCGTTTGGCCCGCCAGCGGCGAATTAGTTCCCCACCAGTTACCCATCGCCTCCACCACATTGGTTCCTCCATTGTTTAGCTGAAAACCAGAATTAGCGCACAGTGTACTTCCCTGCACCAGCGGCGACGCATTGCCAAGCAGGGTAATCCCATCGCCTGCGTTGTGCCACACGCGCACAATTTGCAACGTGGGCGAGCTTGCATCAACCACAATCCCGGCCCCACTGCTGCCTGTTGCCGTAATGCCATTTTGCACCACAAAGCCGCTCAACACCGTTGTGCCAGTCAGCCCCGGCGCAAATGTTACCAGCGGCCCGCGTGCGTTCTCACCGTCGATGGTGGGCATTGTCTGGCCCACCCCGTCCCATTCAATCTGCACACCGGGCACGGTCACGGTCAGAGGTTCGGTGTAGATTGCCCCAGCCACCAACAAACGGACGCCAGGCTGCGCGCGCTGCGTCAGCGCATATTGGATGCTGCGGCAAGGGATTGTCGTCGTTCCGCACGCAGGCTGGTCGGCGGCGTTGGGGGCAGTACGGTCCACGTAAATTATGTTGCCGTCCGCGTAGGCCGGTGCAGCAGCGAATAATAGATACAGCAAACTCACTGCTGTAAACAACAAAAGCGCAGTCACAATCAGCGTTACGTTCATCAGGTTTCGAGTCGGCACAATGTGTCTCCCTGGTATCACATTTAATTAGCATTCATTATATCAAAAGGAACGGGATACTCAAACAGCATCCCGTTTCCACTTACAAACACATACAAATATATTGGCCTTGCAACATATTATTTTTTCGTGTTTTACTATAGGCATCCCTCCCCTTTTGTCTGGCTGTTTCTTGGAAATTCACGTTGAAAACAGCATACCACATTCACTGCCGACGGGATTGACGCAAACACCACTGCTACCACACGGTTGCCCAATGTATTTCCAACGCCGGGGCAGCGAAACAAGTTGCCGTTTTCTTTGCCTAGACGCCACACCTATACTATAATCAATTACACTTGCTTAGCGGAGAGTTGCCCATTGGACACAAAGGTAGAAGACGCCTCCCTCACCCCCGAAAATATAGACGAGCCAACGGATGCGTCTCTGAGCCTGGAACAATCCGCAACCACCCTGGCCAACGAGATAGACGAGCCAACTGCCGGAGAAATTGCCAAATCAATTGTGCGCGAATTTGTCGAAACGATTGTGCTGGCGCTGATAATGGTTTTTCTCATCCAGTTGGTGGTCAAAAATTTTCGGGTCGATGGGCACAGCATGGATCCCAACCTCCACCACGGGCAATACCTGGTGGTAGATAAACTTTCTTATAAATTGCCATTTGATATTAGACCTCCACAGCGCGGGGATGTTATTGTTTTTGTGCCACCCAATCAGCCAACGAAAGATTTTGTTAAACGCATTATCGGCTTGCCGGGAGACACGGTAGAAATTCGCGAGGGCGATGTGTACATCAATAACAGCCCACTCCCAAACACATTCGGCGCCAGGCTTGATCGCTTTACGATGCCACCGGTCACGGTACCAGCGGGAGAACTATTTGTGCTGGGTGATAATCGCGCCAACTCAAATGATTCCCGAAATTGGGGGCTATTGCGGACAGACCAGGTAGTAGGCAAAGCGTGGCTATCCTACTGGCCCCCCGGCGCATGGGGAACCATTCCCAACAACCGCCCTACCGCCTCGGCAACGCTCAGTAACTTTTTGCATTGGAGCAATGGCACACCATGACCATTACTGAAGCTCAAATCAAAGAAATTGTCCGCCGCGTGCTGACGCAAATATCATCTGCCCCGTCGCACACCGACAGCACCATTGCCATTGGCGCCGACCACGGCGGCTACAAAATGAAAGAAGCGCTCAAACCATTTTTGTCCGCTCAGGGATACACGGTTCTCGATTGCGGAACGCACAGCACAGATTCCGTGGATTACCCAGACCAGGCCTACGCAGTTGCCCGACTGGTAGCTAACCACACCGCCAATTACGGCATTATCATTGATGGCGCCGGCATAGGGTCGTGCATGGCGGCCAACAAAGTCCCTGGAATTAGAGCAGCAATGTGTTACAATGAAGCCACCGCCAAAAACAGCCGCGAGCACAACCACGCAAATGTGCTAACATTGGGCGCGGGAATGATTAGCCAGGAAATGGCCGCAGCCATTGTAAAAATATGGCTCAACACACCCGTTGGCCCTGGACGCCACACCCGCCGGGCCAGCAAAATCATGGACATTGAACGTCGGTACCTGAAAGCAAAATAATCGCCACACCTAACCGTAAAAAGAGAAATCTTATGACCCTCGATGCCAATACCATTGAAAAACTGGTGAGCGAAATCGCTCAATCCATCTTAGAAAGCACCCCCCTCGCAACGACAACGTCGCAACAGCAGCCAGTTCCGGGCGGCCTGTCGCTCAAGCCTGAAGCCCCCACCGAGGATTGCCCTGATTGTTTGGGGCAATGCGTTTTGTACTGCCCCGACAAAGTCATCGCGGCCATAGAAGCGGGCGCTACCCGCATTTCCACGCACCTGGGCATCACCGAGATTGACCAGGATTTAGCCCATTACATTGACCACACGCTACTCAAACCAGAAGCCACCACCGCCCAAATCACACAACTGTGTCAAGAGGCCATACACTTCAACTTTGCTTCCGTCTGTGTTAACCCCACCTACGTCAGATTATGTTCACAACTGCTCTATGGCACGGCGGTGAAAACTTGCACGGTCATTGGCTTCCCCCTGGGAGCCAACACTCCAGAAGTAAAAAGCTTTGAAGCGCAGCAAGCCATCAATGATGGAGCCGTTGAAATTGATATGGTCATCAATATTGGCGCGCTCAAAAGCAGCGATTACGGTCTGGTTGAACGTGACATTGCTATGGTTGCGCGCACAGCCCATAAAGCTGACGTAATCTGCAAGGTCATTATTGAAACCGCCAAACTAACCGATGAAGAAAAAATTACGGCATGTAAACTGGCAAAAGCCGCCGGCGCGGACTATGTTAAAACATCAACCGGTTTTGGCGGCGGCGGCGCAACGGTGCGCGATGTAGTATTGATGCGCCAGGTTGTGGGGCCAGAGATGGGCGTAAAAGCGTCGGGTGGCATTCACGGCGCAGCAGACGCACGGAGCATGATTGCTGCCGGTGCCACTCGATTGGGCGCCAGCGCCGGCGTGAAAATCATCAAAGAAGCGAGGGGATAGCGGCATGGTACAATTATGCCCCCACTGCCACACCGGCAAAATAGAACTCCGCAAGGTTGTGTTCGTCCAGTGGCAAAGCCCACAAACCGTAGTTGTTGACCACATCCCGGCGATGGTATGCGACAATTGCGGCGAAAAATCATACGACCCGCGCGCCCTCGACAACCTCCATCAATTGCTCTGGACACCGTTTGACAGCAAACGCTCATCGCACACCCAGCGCGCAAATAATCAATAGGGTAGATCAGGAAAATTATGCTCATTGCTCGTGTAGTTGGCTCCGCCGTATCTACAATCAAAGATGAAAAACTCACCGGCGTCAAGCTTCTGGTTATCAAAGAAGCCGATGAGACCGGGAAACCCAAAGGGAAACCGATGGTTGCCGTTGACACCGTAGACGCAGGCGTGGGCGATCTGGTTCTAACCGCCAGCGGCTCGTCCGCCCGCCAAACCAACATCACCCAAAACCGCCCGGTCGATACGGTGATTATGGCTATCCTGGATAGCCTGGAAGTAGATGGGAAAATCACCTATCGCAAATCAGAATAGTGCTTGGTGATTGGAAATTTTGCAACTTTGAACTCGAAACATCGAAGAAAGGACACACATTATGGATATTCAAATGATTGCATTAGGAATGGTGGAAACAAAAGGGCTAGTTGGCTCCATTGAAGCTGCCGATGCAATGGTGAAAGCCGCCAACGTCAAACTGATTGGCAGCGAATACATCGGCGGAGGCTTTGTTACCGTCATGGTTCGCGGCGACGTTGGTGCAGTAAAAGCCGCCACCGATGCCGGCGCCGCCGCCGCCAAGCGCGTCGGAGAATTGGTCAGCGTACACGTCATTCCTCGCCCCCACAGCGATGTAGAAACTATTCTGCCAAATGATGGCAAAGGCAAAAAATAAGTCAGGCTTCTGATGACCACTACCTCGCTTTTAACCGCCGTTGACGCGGTAATGCACTCTCCCGATGGCGTTACCCGTCCCCCACAGGGACGGGTACACGTGGGAGTAGACCTGGGAACTGCCTATATTGTGGTTGTGGTGCTCGATGAAAACAAGCAGCCGTTGGCAGGAGCGTATCAATTTGCACAAGTTGTGCGCGACGGCCTGGTTGTTGATTTTATGGGCGCGGTAGACATTCTGCGCAAGCTAAAAGCCCGGTTGGAAGACCGACTGGGCATTGAACTCACCAGGGCCGCCACCAGCTACCCTCCCGGCGTTAACCCCGCCGATGTTCGCGCCGGCGAAAATGTGCTGTACAGCGCCGGTTTTGAATGCAGCGGCATGCTCGATGAGCCAAGCGCCGCCAATTTGGTATTGGGCGTTGAAAACGGAGCCGTGGTAGATGTCGGCGGTGGCACCACCGGTATTGCAGTGATCAAAGATGGCCAGGTTATCTATACCGCCGACGAGCCAACCGGCGGCACACACTTTTCGCTGGTAATCGCCGGGGCTAATCAAATTACATTTGAAGAAGCGGAAGCGATGAAAAAAGACCCGGCCAACCAGCGGCGCCTTTTCCCGCTGGTAAAGCCGGTAATGGAAAAAGTGGCAACCATCGTTACCCGCCACGTAGCAGCTTACGAAGTTGACGCATTATATCTGGTGGGTGGTACGGCCAGCTTCACCGGCATGGGGCGAGTCGTGGAGCAAGTTACCGGCATCCCCACCCAGGTTCCGCCGCACCCAATGTTCGTCACTCCCACCGGCATCGCCTTGTTCAACTAACAATTGCAACAAATTCATGGACCAATAACAAAGGATGAGAAAAATGGCTAAACGCAACTTCCAACTTCGGGCATACTGTTTTTTAGACCGCATGCAACCACAATACGGCGCATTCGTGGGAACCGTTACCCAGGGCGACTTGCCCGTTGAAGGGATGGCATCACTATACGTAGAAATGGCTCCTGGCAACGAGGTGTTCCGTGTGGTAGACATTGCGGTAAAAGCCACCGAAGTGAAACCGGGCGCGCAGGTTGTGGAACGTGAATTTGGCATGTTTGAAATCCACTCCCATTCCCAGGCAGCCGTGATAGAAGCGGGGCAAATGGTGCTGGCTCGGCTGGAGTTGACGGAATCTGACCGCGTAAAACCGCAGGTTGCTTCCACCCAAGTCATCACCAATGTTGACCCCTACCAGGCGCAATTGCTTAATCGTTTCACCAGAGGAAACATGCTGGTTCCCGGTGAAACCTTGCTGGTGTTGGAATGTGCCCCGGCCGCGTACATTAACCTTGCAGCAAACGAGGCGGAAAAACGCGCCAACATCAAGCTGATCCACGTGTCTTCAGTGGGACGCTTTGGGCGCATGTGGATGTCTGGCTCGGAAGCGGAAATTCTAACCGCCAAAACCGCCGCCGTCACTGCCCTAGAGCAATTAGAAGGCCGACCCCTAAAATAAGGCAAAGAATATGGCCCCAAAAATATTTTACACCGAACAAGATATTGAGGAACTGGCTAATCAGGGTGTAACAATTCTGCCCCTTAACGATGACGTGGTGTACACCGAATTGGCTCTGGAAAAGGCTCGCAGCCTGGGCCTAAAACTAGCAGCAGACGCCCCCGCGCCATCTGCTTCCCCGAGGCCAGTTCCTCAAGCAGTAAACCCGCCGCCCAACGACCTTGCCGGTCAGGTTAAAGCTGCTATCATCGCCAAAGTGGGCTATGACGTGCCCGCCGACGTGCTGGATGCAGTGATCCCGCGCGTGCTGGCAAAATTGGGTTACTGAGGCAAACCATTGCTGCTGGGAAAAATCATTGGCACAGCTGTGGCTACCATCAAATACCCCGGTCTGGAAGGGGTAAAATTGTTGGTGGTGCAGCCCCTCAACAAAAAACTGCAGCCCATCGGGCCGCGTAAAGTTGCCGCCGACGCCTCGCTCAGCGCGGGCATTGGCGACATAGTAGTAATGGTACGCTCCAGAGAAGCGTCGCTGGCATTAGAGGTTAAAGGCACTCCCACCGATCTGGCAGTTGTGGGCATCGTAGAAACAGTAGATGTGGATGAATCAGGACTGTCGTACACCCTTAAAACCGGTTACACTGAGTTTTAGATTATTCAGCGCATGGAAATTGGTAAAGTTATTGGTACTATTGTTTCTACCATAAAACACCCGGCCTATTACAGCAAAAAACTGCTTGTTGTGCAACCCATGCACCCGGCAGACCAGCCGGAACCGGAAGCGTTTGTGGCCATTGATCACGCGTACGCAGGTATTGGCGACACCGTACTGGTGATGAGAGAAGGGAACGGCGCCCGGCAGGTTACAGAAATTAAAGATGCTCCCATCATTTCTGTGATCATTGGTATTCTAGATTCGATTGAGCTAGAATAATACTAAACCAGTGGTTGCGTGGTAACTACGCCAGCCGGAAAGGATGAGATTATGGCAAA
Source organism: uncultured Anaerolineaceae bacterium (assembly GCA_964413895.1). Lineage (GTDB taxonomy): Bacteria > Chloroflexota > Anaerolineae > 4572-78 > 4572-78 > JANTHQ01. Next base: position 6,815 of record CAYPUV010000013.1, on the reverse strand, counting down.
GGCTACGATGCGCCCTGCTGCCCTTACCGCCGACATCTTTACCAGCAGTCATCGTTTCTCTGCTCAAATTGCTATCGGCAATCGTCGGCTGGCAGATATCCTCAACGACCGCCTCACCGACTTCCTGAGTGTGCAAAACGTTTATGTCTCGCGCATCAATACCCCAGGCGAAATTGTTGTCACTTATAAAAAAGCCTCTCTTTTAAAAAGGTTGATCACCTTTGTGGTACTCCCCACTGAAGCCGACGGCCTATCCAAAGAACACAAATATAATGCTTTTTCAAAAAGCAACCAGGACGTGTTCATCACCCTGCCCTCATTTGAAATCCGGGGTCGGCTGGAGATTATTGGCAAATTTGATCTAACGGCTATTCTGGCCATAGGAACCACCAGATTCATGCCGATTTTCCAGGGCGAAGCAGTGAACGCATTCTATCCAACCGTCCGGTTCTCTGGACCGATCATTCTAGTCAACAAAGAATCCGTTTCGTTGTTTACCGTTATAAAAGAGGAATAATATGGCTCGCATTCTGATTGTCGATGATGATGAAGATATACTGCGTTTGATACAATTTACATTGAAAAGCGCTGGCCACAGCGTCAATGTAGCCTCCAGCGGCCCCGACGCGCTAAGAATGCTCCCGGAAGCCCGACCCGAGCTTATCATTGCCGATATTATGATGCCGCAGATGACCGGCTACCAGTTTACACAACAGGTGCGAGGCATGCCAGGGATGCGCAACCTGCCCATCCTCATCTACTCGGCGCGATTTCAACCCATTGATAAACAAACCGCTTTAGAGGCCGGCGCCACTGCGTATATACCCAAAACCATCGCCCCCGATGACATACTGCACCATGTAGAAACCCTGTTGCAACAAAAACTAGCTCTTGATCAGGCAACATTGGGAGCAACACTGGCGTTTTTCAGCCTACGAGGTGGAGTAGGTGTAACCAGCCTGGCCGTAAACATCGCCACCGCCCTGGCGCTAAGCCACAAATCTCCCGCCAACCTCATCGACCTTAATCCGTTGGCCGGGCATACAGGGTTAATGTTGGGGATACGCCCCCAAACATATCTGGCCCAAATCCTGCACAGCAAAGAATCCCTTTCCACAGACCTGATTAAGCGACATTTAACCATCCATTCATCGGGGATACACCTGCTGGCCTCACCATTGGTTGCCGATAGCACACCCCAACAACATAGCTTGCAAGCTGTGGTTAATCACGTGCAAAAAAACTACAAATACGTTCTGCTTGATTTGCCTCACACTCCAGATGCAGCACTCCCCGAACTGCTGCCCACCGTCACCAAATTAGTATTAGTGCTGTCACCCGATATGCCATCGCTGCAATCAGCGGTCGTAGCCTTGCAAATGCTCTCTAAACTTGGGCTACCCTTAAAAAATGTTGTGCCAGTATTGAATCACATTAGCACAGTCGGGGGACTCACGCTCAAAAGTATTGAAAAAACATTACATCGTCCGCTTGGCGCAGAAATCCCATTCGACTCCAAGATGACCGGTGCCATCAATACAGGAAAACCGCTGGTGTTGTACAGTCCCGAATCCCCGACCACAACGGCCATTGCCCGGCTGGCAGCAAAATTAATCAAATAGAGACAGAAACAGAATGAACTATTCCCCCACCAAAGAAACCTCGCTGCGCACAGAAATTGTTAAAGTAGGACGACTACTGTACAAGAAAGGATTAATTGTTGCCGGTGACGGCAATATTTCCGCGCGGCTGGATGAAACCCACATTTTGTGTACGCCCAGCGGCTTGTGCAAAGGCATGATGACCGCAGACCACCTGCTGATAATTGATCTGCAAAGCAACCGCACAGACACCCCTACGGCGGCCAACAAACACCTGCGCCCCACTTCGGAGATGGCGATGCACCTGGAGGTGTACAAAAATCGTCCCGATGTTCAGGCAGTCGTTCACGCTCACCCCCCGCACGTGGTTGCATTGAGCATTGCCAACGTGTCGTTGGCAGAATGTATGCTCCCCGAAGTAATTGTCACCCTGGGTTTAATCCAAACTACGCCCTACGCAACACCTTCCAGCGAAGAAAATGCGGCTGCAATTCGCAGCGTCATTCGCAATCACGATGCCATTGTTCTACAGCGTCACGGCGCGTTGACGGTAGGCCAAAGCCCTATGGACGCCTTCCACAAAACAGAAACGGTGGAACAGATTGGGCGCATCACCTATATGGTCAAAACACTGGGGGGCGGCGCACCGCTTCCCCCGCACCAGGTAGAAAAGCTGCTGGCACAGCGCAACGCGCTCAATGCCGGCCATGACGGGGAAGAAGAGGAATTTTGCAAAATTTGCGGCGTGTGCCATCCCCAGAACCTGGCCTGCCCCACACCCTCGCAATCACCGGAATCAGGTCGCCCAAATGATGCACTGATTGACTTGATTACGCGAGAAGTGATGGCGCGACTAGCGCAAAAATCACGGTAAGGTTTGCCAAAACTCCGGCAAGATGGTAAACTGCTTCGCGTTGTCAACAAGTCCCCATCGTCTAGAGGCCTAGGACACAGCCCTTTCAAGGCTGTGACACGGGTTCGAATCCCGTTGGGGGCATACCCCAAAGCCACACCGATTCAGTGTGGCTTTTTCTTTTGCACTTCCGTCTTACCCACACTTATAGCCCCAATGTGTAGAACCGGCTTGCCGTCTGCTTGCCCCAAAGGGCAGGTGGCAACACCCCTGCCCTGGATGAGGAAACAGGGCTGTTGCCAGGGCAATCGCATACTGATTTTTTAAAGCATGATCTGTGGTTTCAATTTGTAGGGACAGAGCAATGCTCTGTCCCTACACGGATGAGATTTTAACAAAATACAGGTTTTTACCGTGGATTTTTCTTGAAAAATTCCGCCGCCCAGACACATTCCATTGAGTATGCGTTTGCCCTAGGGCTGTTGCAAAGTCGCTTGACAGAAAATTAGAAACTGTTTCTTTGGCCCCCTTCCCCGGCGGGGAAGGGAGGATACAGGGGATGGGGGAAAAGTAACAATTTGCTGAAACCTTAAAATCTACTTTACCCAAAGGGCACAGGTGCAACAGCCGTGGGATGAGGAAAAAACTTATTGGACGAAAAACCTATTTCGGGTTAAGATTAAAGTGTAATATCTGCACCCCACCTGCATTGCAAAAGGAGATGGAATGCTCCGAGTCACTATCCAAACCAAAGACCGCACCATTATTTTCCCCGTGAGCGAGCGAGAAAAGCTCAGAGAATTGCTGAAAGAAAAAATATGGTGGGATCGGCGCAGTAATCGCTGGGCTGGCCGCGGCGACCTTGCCGAAATTCAGAATATCCTGCAAGAAGCTGGCTACAACGTAAAAATGCGCTAACACCCGCTTGTTGTTCCGGTAAAGTTTATGTCAAAATTAAGCCGTACTCGTCTTCTAGTTGTAGACGACGAAAGAAGCATCATAGAGATCATCTCTATGATCCTACAAAATACCAACATCGAAATTATCACCGCCTTCAACGGTGCAGAAGGGATAGAACTGGCCCTCACCCAGAACCCGGATGTCATCATTACCGACTTGATGATGCCGCGGGTTAGTGGTTTCGCCCTGATGAAACAGGTTCTGGCACAAAGTCCTGACCTACCCATTATTGTTGTCACTGCCTACAGTTCTATGGATGCAGCCGTCAGAGCGCTAAAATTAGGGGCCGTTGATTTTCTGATTAAGCCAATTACAGCCCAGGCCATTGAAGATGCTGTTGGCAAAGCAAGCCGTCAACAACTGAGACAAAAGTTTGAAACCTGGCAGCAATTAATTACCAGCACGCTCAACACTTTTCAGGCCGCTGACCAGATTGCGCCCCAACTCCTGTTGCTCACCGCCACCGCTTTAGACGCCGAACACGGCTTGCTGTTGAGTGAGCCGTCTTCAACGAATAACACCATTTGCCTGAACCCCGGTGACGCTGCATTGGAACCAACCCTCCGCCAGTGGGCCGCTGACGTGGCGCTGGCCCACACCATCTTCGATAATTCAACCGGCCACGTTGCCACATCTGTTACCCTGGAGGGACCACCACCATTTTCTGGGTCAGTGGTGAGTATTTCGCTCCCTACCCACCACAGCCATTACGCCACACTAATTTTGGCACACCGTCAACATGATTATTTTGATGAATACGACGTAGCGTTTTTAGAAAATCTGGCCACACTTGCCGCCCTATCTCTGGACAAAGCCAGCACCTACAGCCGTTTGCAAGCCAGCAACACGCGATTATCTACCCTGCACAGCATCAACAACCTTACGTACAGCGCCAAACTGCCCCTGAACCGAATTTTACGCCTGGCAGTGGAAGGAATTCGGCAAAATATTGGGTATCCAATGGTTGTGTTGTGCCTGCCCGAAACAAGGACCAGCACCGCGCTTGTTGTGCGCGCCGCCGCCGGATGGCTTGACAGGTTCTTGCAACGACGGGGAGACACACCCACCCGTCACCTTGTCTTCCCCACTCACAAAGAAGCAAACAACCCAATTACGTTAGCCTTCCAGCAAAAAAAAGTACAAGACGCATCAGCGGAAGTTTGGCGTGAGACCTGGCAAGAGATACAGGCTCCCGATATTGCCGCTGAATTTCCCAGACACAATATTGTCCACGGGTTGGCCATCCCTTTGTGGCAGAGTGACAGAATTATTGGCGTGTTGGCCGTGGGGTGTACCAAGGCTCACCTTCCCCCAGAAGAACGCACAATGCTCACCACGCTGGCTAACCAGATAGCGCTGGTTGTTGCCAACGCCTCGCTGTACCAGGCTGAACAACAACGGCGCAAAGAAATGGAGGCACTTTACCAGGCCGGATTAGTTATTGCCTCCTCAATTTCGCAGGCAGACGTTCTCAAGGCCATCGCCGAGCAAATTGTGACGCTTGCCGTGGTGGAAGGCTGCATCATTGGTCGGTGGAATCAGCGCGAAGACGCAGAAACGGTAGCGCTCTACCTGCAAGAAACATCAACCGGCTGGGTAGAAGAAATTCCCGCCCACACCACATTTCCCCTCAGCGAACGAGCATTTGTAAAAGCCGTTCTGCAAACCCAAGAATTAAAGATTGTACGCTGGGATGACCCAAAACTACACGCCAGTGAAAAAATGTGGATGGAGCAAATCAACGCCAGGTTGCGATTGATCATCCCCTTAACCATCAGAGGCCACAGCACAGGTGTAATAGAACTGGTTACAGCAGACGACACACGAGTCTTCAACAAGCACACCATCCGTCTAATGCAAGGATTGGCCGCCCAGGCAGCCATAGCAATGGAAAACGCACGCCTGCATGAAGCCGAAACCCGGCGCCTGGAACGCGAAATGGAATTGGCTCAACACATCCAGGTCAGCTTGCTTCCCAATGCCCCACCGCCGATACCGGGGTTGTCCATTGCGGCCCGTTCTGTCGCCGCTCGGCAGGTAGGTGGCGATTTTTATCGCTACCTGTCTCTGCCAAATAACAAATTTTGCGTGGTTATTGGCGACGTAAGCGGGAAAGGTGTACCCGCCGCCCTGTTTATGGCAATTACCATCACCGCGCTAGACAGCCAGATTAAACAACAAAGCTCCGCCACCAATATACTCTTTGGATTAAACACGGTGCTGTATGCGCGAATGCAGGCAAATAGGATGAACACCGGCCTGCTGGTTGCCTTATTTGACATGGAATCACGAACGGTTGAATTTGCCAATGCCGGAATGATTGCCCCGCTGGTGCAGGGGAACAACAACTATACCTGGCTCGACGTCTACGGCCTCCCACTTGGAGCAGTGCCAGAAGCAACGTACCAAAGCCGGTCAATCTCACTAGATGACAATACCACCATCATTCTCTCCAGCGACGGTATCGTTGAGGCTCAAAATGAAACAGGGGCACTGTTTGGCTTTGAGCGCATGCAACAATCCACCCAAACGCTACCGACCAATGCTACCAGCCAGCAGATTTTGGAACACCTTTGGCGCGATACAAGCAACCACATGCGCGGCGTCGACCCCCACGATGATATGACATTGATTGTAATTCAGGCAAACAACACCCACTAATGTATACAACAACCGTGGAACCAATCCCGCCAAATTTGACGAAGCGCCGGAGTTTGGTTATACTGTGCCGTAACTATGCCGAAGTGGCGGAACTGGCAGACGCGCACGACTCAAACTCGTGTGGATTTATCCGTGTGGGTTCGACTCCCACCTTCGGCATTCTTTACATGGTGCAAATATTATGGTAAGCTACCAAGATAAGTGAGCCTGGCTCATAAAGGGGGTGGAAGTGTCTCGCAACCTTATGAGGGAACAGGCCATTTTTTTTGTCAGTCATTAGGGGTTTTATATGTTAGAACGTATACAACGCATGGATAGAAGAGTATTGATTTTAATCTCAATTATTCCGCTCGGCTGCTTGCTGGCGATTATTGCCGGTGTGTTGGTGGGATGGGGGTTGTTCCCCAGTAATATGCCGGGGGGGCAGATTGGGAATATGTCTGCCGATGAAATTGAGGGATATGTTGTTCTGGTTGCCAGTGAATACGCCGAAGATGGCGACCTGGAAAAAGCACGCACGCGCCTTTCGGAGCTGGATATTCCCCGGCCAGAGCAATATGTTGCTTTTTTGGCCGACCGATATATTCAAGAGGGACGCGATAAAAACGACCCTGACTTGGTGAACGTTGTTAATTTGGCCCGGGCACTGGGCAGCAGCACCGAGAATATGATTGCCTACATTTCCACCCCCACTCCGCTGCCTACACCAACCTTCACCCCGGTGCCACCCACCGCTACCC
>CAYPUV010000012.1:0-31745 GCA_964413895.1 uncultured Anaerolineaceae bacterium | reverse complement strand
GGTCAAGGCCGTCATCCGCCAAAGATTGAGAAAAGATTTCCACTTTGCCGCTGGGGGTGGGAAAATCCAAATCGGCGAAAGGAATTTCCGGCACAGTCAGCGTGATGGTGCGCTCGCGGCGCAATCGTTCCGGCGTGATGCCCGCCAGCGCGGGATTTTCGGCGGCGGTGGCAGTGGCGGTGAGAATTTCATCAATCACTTCATCCGCCGATTGAAACAGCCACGGTTCGGTATAACCCATTGCCCGCGCCAGCAACCCCATCACATCCCAATTGCTTTTACTTTCGCCCAGCGGGGGGATGGCGGCGCGATTGTAGCTGAGGGTGTGCGTGCCGTATCCTTTGTGCAGGTCGGTGTGTTCGAGTTGGCTGGTGGCGGGCAAAACGATGTCGGCGAAATCGGCAGTATCGGTGAGAAATTGTTCATGCACGACCGTGAACAATTCAGGGCGGCGCAATCCGCGAATGATTTCGCCGCTGTTGGGGCTGGACGCCACCGGATTCGCGCCGTAAACGAACAGCGATTGAATGGGCGGATCGCTGGCTTCGCCGTTCAGCGCCGCACCGAGCCGGTTCATGTTGATTTTGCGGGCGGGGGGCGGGCATTCGGTGCGGTGGGTCAGCGCATTTTTATCCCAACTGATGATGCCGCTGGTGGAATATGCCAGTCCGCCGCCGCGCGTGCCGTATTGTGCCGTCAGCGCGGGCAGAGTGAGAATCGCGCGGACGGTTTGCCCGCCGTTGCTGTGCCGCTGAAGGCCGTCGGCAATTTTGATGAGCGACGGGCGTTCTGCGGCGTAGCGGCGCGCGAGTTTCACAATTTCTTCGGCGGGAATGCCGGTGATTTCGGCGGCACGGCGCGGCGAAAATCCAACCAGCCGCGCGGGCAAATCTTCCCAGCCGATGGTATTTTCCGCCAGCCATTCCTCGTCGTGCAGCCCCTCCGCCACGATGACGTGCGCCATCGCCAGCGCGAGCGCGCCATCCGTGCCCGGTTTCGGCGCGATGTGCCAATCGGCGAGCCGGGCGGTGCGGGTGCGGCGCGGGTCGATGACGATAACCTGCGTGCCGTTGCGGCGGGCTTCGGTGAGGAAGGGCATAAAATGCGGCGCGGTGGAAACGGGATTGTGTCCCCAAATGATGACGAGTCGGCTGTGGCGCACGGCGGCATAGGGTACACCCCAGCGTGCGCCGAGCGTGACATTCACCGCCATTTCCGCCGCGTCTCCGCAGATGGCGCGCGCCAGCTGCGATGCGCCCATGCGATTCCACAATCGAGCGTTGACCGCGCTCATCTGCACCAGCCCCAGCGTGCCGCTGTAGCTGTACGGCAGAATCGCCGCCGCGCCAACTTCGGCGATAATGCGCTGCCAGCGGCTGGCAATCTCGGCGATGGCGTCATCCCAACTGATGCGTCGCCACTGCCCACCGCCCTTTTCCCCGACGCGGCGCAGAGGGTACGTCAGCCGGTCGGGGTGATAAACGTGGTCAAGGTAGGGTCGCACTTTGGCGCACAGCCACCCCTTCGTCACGGGGTGGTCGGGGTCGCCGCGCAGTGCCACCGCGCGCCCGTCGCGCACTTCGGTGATGATGCCGCAGGCATCGGGGCAATCGTGCGGGCAAACGGTGGGGATTTCGGTTGTTGGGGATTGGTTATTGGTCATTGGGGGTTCCATGTTTCGTGATACGTAACGACTGCTTCACCTGCCGCCAAGGCAGGTAAAAGCTCTGTTAGGCGGCGCTATGACGAGTCTTTAATTGTCCAAAGAATTTGGATATTTACTCATCAATATTTATTTTTTCACGCAGAATCTGGACAATACGGTTGTAAACGACATTCGATACCATCACCTTGGTGCCACCACGTGTATCGAAAAAAGGAACGATCGGGGTGCCACCGTTTGTATTCACAAACTGAATCACAACCGTATCAATGTCCTTGTGATACCGAGCGATGCTCTGGTATCCCAGGACCCAGCCGGTATGTTCATACTCATAAATAGAGGAGTAAATAGCCTGTTCATTATCATTTAACAGTGAGCCATCGTTTAATGCTCTCAAGAATATACCCACATCCTCTGCTGTCGCCAGCATTCCGAAATCAATATCCTTAAAATCAGATGTCTCGCCTACGTAATAGCCACTCATAACATCGTTTATATCCACTTCACGGAGCGAAAAGAAAGTGTTGTGCAGTTCAAGTGGTATCAAAATCTCCTCCTTGATATATTGGTGATGGCTATAGCCCAACACTCTATCAAGGAGTTCGCGAAGCAACAAATAATTCGTATTTGAATAAGCATACTCTTCATCCGGTGCGAAGTCGGCAGGCATATCCAAGACCAACGCAAGCGATTCTTCACTGCTTTGCGGTGGATCATCCCATAAGAAACCAGGCTGGTCGGTATAATTGGGAATGCCACTCCGGTGTTGCACCATCAATCTCACAGTGATTTTTTCTGCATTTTCAATTCTTCCCACAAGTTCTGGAAAGTAATCTGCGAGCGTGTCATCCAGCGACAAGCGTTGGTCATTGACCAGTTTGGTGATAGCAACGGCAACATATAATTTGCTGATACTGCCAATCTTAAATAATGATTGTGGATCGGCCGGTATTTTATTATCTCGGTCTTTCCAGCCGGCTGTATAATATGCTGGTGGCTGGCCTGCTTCATCCACATACACAATAATTCCATCCAATCCATGACCAATTGCGTCATCGACTTGTTTTTGGACAGTATCAGGTAAGGGTTTTATCGAAGCCCATATCCCGTCCCATGGCGGGAATACCACAATACAGAATATTCCCACCATAGGCATGATTATTCTGAGTATTTTAACGATGCGATTCTGTTTTGACATTTTTGATTTCCTTTCAGAGTTGCTTAACAATAATTATACCGTAAGATTCCCTTGCCCCAAAGAAACGTATTTTATCAGGGCGGCTCGCAAGCCGCCCCTACGATGGCAAAACCACACTCCCAAAAATTCGCTCCGATGGTAGAATTTGATATAATCAAATATCATATGGTCGGAACGGTTTGTCACCGGAAATAAAGTTCAAGGCAACTGTCAACTCCACGTAACGCAATACGGAAAATCAATTAATGAACCAAAAACCCGAATCCCCAACCTCAAAACTCTCCATCTGGATGCTGGCCGCGCGCCCGAAGACGCTGCCCGCGGCGGCAGCACCGGTGATTGTCGGTGCGGCGGTGGCATGGCACGATGGCGTGTTCAGCCTGTGGCCTGCGCTGGCGGCGCTGCTCGGCGCGCTGTTGCTGCAAATCGGCGCAAATTTTGCCAATGATGTCTACGATTTCAAAAAAGGCGCAGACGCGGGCGAACGCCTCGGCCCGACCCGTGTCACGCAAGCAGGACTGCTCTCGCCCAAAGAAGTCGAAACGGGCATGTGGATCACCTTTGCGCTGGCGACGCTGGTCGGCGTGTATCTGCTGATTGTCGGCGGCTGGGTGGTTGCCGCCATCGGGCTGGCCTCCATCATCGCCGCGATTGCCTACACCGGCGGGCCATATCCGCTGGGATACAACGGGCTGGGCGATATTTTCGTCTTCATCTTTTTTGGGCTGGCGGCGGTGGTGGGCACGTATTTTGTGCAGGCGCACACTGCCAGCACCGCAGTGTGGTGGGCAGCCGTGTCGATGGGGCTGCTGGCGACCAACATTTTGGTGGTCAACAACCTGCGCGACATCGACTCCGACCGCGCGGCGGGCAAACGCACGCTGGCAGTTCGCTGGGGCAAAAGCGGGGCGCAGATGGAATATGTGGTACTGCTCGTCATCTCATACGGCATTCCCCCACTGATGATTGCGCTGGGCATCGCACCCGCCACCGTGATGCTGACGTGGCTTTCCCTGCCGCTCATCAAAAATTTGTGGCACGATATTTTCCACGCCAAAGGGCGCACGCTGAACGCCACCCTCGCCGGAACGGCACAATTGGAACTGGTTTTTGCCCTGCTGTTTGCCGTGGGGATGGTGCTTTAAACAATTTTACCCCCTCCCCAACCCTCCCCCTGGCAGGGGGAGGAGGTCAGATGAACAAAGGAGTTACCATGAAACTCATCACTTTTTCCACCGAAAACAACCCCCGCACCGGCGTGTTGAGCGCCGATGAAACCCGCATCATCGACCTGCATACCGCCAGCGATGGCACGTTGCCCGCCGATATGCTTTCGTTTTTGCAGATGGGCGATGCGGCAATGGACGCCGCGCGCCAACTCGCCGTCGATGCCCCCACATCCGCCGCGATCCCCTTCGACCCGGCATTGCTACACGCACCGATCAGCAACCCCCAGAAAATCATCGCCATTGGACGCAATTATGCCGCCCACGCCATCGAACAGGGGACAAAACCGCCCGACCATCCGGTGATGTTTGCTAAATATCCCACCGCCATCATCGGGCCCAACGATACCATCGAATGGTCTGCCGCGCTGACCCAACAGGTGGACGCCGAAGCGGAACTGGCGGTCATCATCGGCAAACGAGCGCGAAACGTCTCGGCGGCGGACGCGCTGAACTACGTTGCCGGGTACACCGTTTGCAACGATGTGAGCGCGCGCGACCTGCAATTTTCGGACAAGCAATACACGCGCGGAAAATCGCTGGACACCTTTTGCCCGCTCGGCCCGTGGATTGTGACCCGTGACGAAATTCCCGACCCGCAGAATTTGCTGGTGCGCGGGCTGTGGAACGGCACGGTGATGCAGGAGGCCAACACCGGCGAAATGAGTTTCGGCGTGGCAACCCTCATCGAATTTATCAGCCGCGCGTTCACCCTGCTACCCGGCGACATCATCAGCACCGGCACGCCGCACGGCGTCGGCGTTTTCCGCAACCCGCCCGTTTTTCTGCAAAACGGTGACACGGTGACGATTGAGGTTGAAGGCGTTGGCACGCTGACGAACCGCTGTCGGGTGATTGGAGAATAGCGATTGGGGATTTCAAAAAGCTGACGGCTGAAAGCTGAAAACTATCATGCACCTAATTCTAACCCATGAACGCGCCGATTTTGATGCCGTTGCCTCGCTGTTTGGGGCGTCGCGGCTGTATCCCAATGCTATTCCACTGGTTCCGCGAGATGTGAATCAGAATGTGCGCGATTTCCTCACCCTCTATTGGGACGAATTCAATTTTGTGGAGTTTCGGCACAAGCTGCCGGGACAGGTGAACCAGATCACGGTGGTCGATTCGCAATACGTGCCGCACATTCGGGGACGAACTACGCGCACCCGCCTGCGTGTCATCGACCACCACGCCCCCGGCGACAATCTTCCCCCAGAAGCCGACACCACATTGGTAGATACCGGTGCAACCGCTACCTATCTGGTGGAGCAAATTGCCCGCGCTAACATCAAAATTACCCCCATCCAAGCCACGTTGCTGCTACTGGGTATTTATGAAGATACCGGTTCGCTGACCTACCACAACACCACCCCCACTGACGCCCGCGCCGCCGCCTGGCTGCTGGAACAGGGGGCGCAACTCGACATTTTGCGTGATTTTCTGCACCACACCCTCACCCCGGCGCAAACTAATCTATACAACGCCATTATCAAAAATATGGAAACCCACACCATCAACGGCAGACAGGTGATGGTCAGTGCGGTGCAGGCCAAAGAACACGTCACCGAAATCAGCAGTCTGGCGCATCAATTGCGCGACCTGTACAATCCCGAATGTCTGTTTTTGCTGGTGGGATTTGACGACGGACAAAACAAGTATGTGCAGTTAATTGCCCGCTCCACCACAGACGCCATCAATGTGGGCAGCATCGCCGAACGTTTTGGCGGGGGTGGGCATCCCCGCGCCGCCGCCGCACACATCAGCGGAGCAGAACTGAGTGACATCCAGCGGCAATTGCTGGACGAACTGCACCAACAAGTACACCCCGCCGCTACCGTGCGCCAGATTATGTCGCATCGCGTGCGAACCCTGTCACCCCAACACACCATTAAACACGCCGCAGAAATGATGACTCGCTACGGGCACGAAGGCTACCCCGTGGCCGATGGCGACACTATTGTGGGGGTGCTCACGCGCCGTGAAGTTGATCGAGCTATGCATCATCGGTTGGGAAAGGCCCCGGTGAGCCAGTATATGCATGCCGGTGAAATCTTCGTTTCACCCACTGACACGGTGGAACATTTGCAAAATCTGATGCTGCGCGAGCAGGTGGGTCAGATTCCGGTAGTGGAAAATGGGAAAATTATTGGCGTGGTCACGCGCACTGATTTAATCAACCTGTATAGCCGAGACGCAGAAGCCGCACCCACACACCTGAATCTGGCGCACCGGCTGGAAGAAGAACTGTCGCCTGCCCTGCTGACGCTACTGCAAAAAGCCGGCGCAGAGGCGGCACGCCTCGACGCCACCCTGTACATTGTGGGCGGCTTTGTGCGCGACCTGCTGCTGCACCGTCCCCGTGGGGATATTGATTTGGTCGTGGAGGGGAATGCTATTGCCCTGGCGCACGCAATGCGCAACCATTATGGCGGGCGCGTCCGCAGCCACAAACGATTCGGCACAGCAAATTGGATTACCGAGGGAAGCGTGCCCGGTGTTGACCGGCTCGATTTTGTCACGGCGCGCACGGAATTTTATCAGCATCCCACCGCCCTGCCGGAAGTGGAACAATCGTCCATTAAACAAGATTTGCACCGCCGCGATTTCACCATCAATACCCTGGCAATCCGTTTAACCCCCGCTAGCTTCGGTGACCTGTTGGATTTTTACGGCGGCTACCGCGATTTGCAACGCGAACATATCCGCGTGTTGCACAGCCTCAGTTTTGTAGAAGACCCCACGCGCATTCTGCGCGCTATTCGGCTGGAACAGCGGCTTGGGTTTCATCTGGGCAAGCGGACGCTCGAACACCTGCTCAACGCCCGTGACCTGCTGCGCCGCGTCAGCGCCGACCGCATTTTCACCGAGTTGGAATACATTTTTAGAGAGCCGGAACCGGAGAACGTGATTACCCGGCTAGATGAATTGGGCGTACTGGATGCCATTCACCCGGCGCTGAAGCCAGAGAGCCGTTTCCCGGCCTTGTGCCGCAACCTGCGCGATGGTCGGCAGGGATCGCCCTGGGCACAGGTAACACCGGATGTGGCACATTATCTGGGCTTGCTCACCTTCCCCCACTCTGCCGAGACAGTAGAGGGGTTTTTGCGGCAATTGCACGCGCGATCCAGTTTGCAAAAACCGCTGCGCCAGGTTCAGCAAATCAAAGAGCATTTGCCACAGTTGGAAAAAGCGCAAAAGCCCAGTGAGGTGTACGCCCTCCTCAATTTTTATGAAGAGGATGCCCTGCTGGTGTGCTGGCTGGCAGGGGACCCTCCCACCGCCAAACACTGGCTGGCGAAATTCAGCCAGACTTTGTGCTATGTGCAACCGGAGTTGAATGGGAAAGATTTAATGCGAATCTTTGGACTGAAACCGTCGCCGCTGCTGGGCACTATTCTGGACGCCCTGCGCGACGCGCGGCTGGATGGCGAAATTTCGACGGCGGAAGAAGAAAAAGCGTGGGCGGAGAAATTAATTAACGATGGGCAATGAGCAGCAGCTAATTGTCTGTCACTACTCGCAACACAAGTTTCCCCCGCTCTCCCTCTACTCGCACCGATTGCCCGTAATCCACTTCGCCGCGCAAGAGCATTCCCCCCAGCGGATTTTCAATCTGCGCCACAATAATTTTTCGCAACAATGCGCCAGTGGGGTCGGCGGCCTTGCGCGCTAAAATATCTTTTGCCGATTGGCTCAACTCCAGGTGCAACCCAAAGCGTTTCAGCCGGCTTTCAAGATCGCCCAACAGGTCTTCTACCGCCGATTGCTTTTGCGAAGCGATTTCATCAAACCAATTTAGTGACTCAGACGGTCGGGCTTGTGGCTCAGCAGAGAAAACAATGTCAAGCGGCTTTGCTTCCACCGGCGAGTCATCATCTGGGGTGGCCCTGGGTGATGGGGAGGCAATCGTCACCGGTTTAAAACAAGCATTCACCGCTGCATTAGGGCCAATGTAGCGATAATATTCGATGGGGGTGGTGGCGCCAATACACTGCAATTCTCCGCGCTTCAAAGCGCCAATTAGCGCATCAATAACGGTATCCATTTCCACGTGAATTGTGCCAGAACCAAGAATGGCCTCGATGCCGTCGATAAACAAAATCACATCGGGTTCGATGGTGGCGGCCTCAATAAGTGTTTGAACACGGTCGGCAAATTCCCCTTGGTAGCTAATACCGGCGGCCAATTTAGTTAAATTAGCCTGGACAACGCGATATTCACGCCAGTCGAGCAAATCAGGGTCGTTTTGAAAAAGCCAGGCCAGGTCTGCAACAAATTGCTGCGCCACACCCTCCTGTTCAGTTAAAATTAGAGGATTGTTTTTGGCCGACTGTCCAAGAATACGCAGTATTTTCTCCTTTTCAGAATCTGCGATGCTTGGCAGCCGCGTTCTATTTTTTCCGGCCCGGCGGGTAAGATCGTGCCCGTACTGAATTAAAGCATTGTTACTTTCCTGCAGGTTAGAGATGGACACTGTTTCTGGCAGTGACGTGTGCGCCGGGTCATATGACATCATTGTTGCTTCGGCGGCTTGTTTTAGCGCCAAAACATTTATCCCCTTGCTGTTGAGCCAGGCAGGCAAGTTGCTGAGTGACGGTTCAAGCAATCCAGCCAACAGGTGGAAAATAGCAACAAGTGTCGCATTGCTGTTGCGAGCCAGTTGCGTGGCATAATCAAATGCCTGGCGGCTGGCTGTGGAACGATGCATCACCTGTTCCTGGTCTGTTTCAGAAGAAACATAACCACCACTCCCTTTGATTTGGCGCAATTCGTGCCTGATTGTGGTTGTATTGACGCCAAAGCGGTCAAACAGACCCATCAACAGGTCTATTTCTGCCTCTACCGAATCTACCTGCGATTCTGGTACCCCTAATGCCCGCAACCGCGTAACGTTGGCGAAGCCCTCTAATTTGCACAAGCCAATAAAAAAATGTTCCGGCTCAATAAATTCATAGTTTGACGAGACTGCTTCGAGGGCCCCAATTTGCCACACCAAACTAAGGACAGGCGTGAATTTGAGCATTAACGCCACCTCCACCGTCGCTTAATTTTGCTCAGCACGTCTTTTGCCAATTTTACTTCTTGCGGCTCGTTAAGATTATTAAAAATACGCACGGCTTCCTCTGCAAAGAACAACGCGCGCGTGCGTTGCCCTTGATCCGCCAGTAATTTTGCAAAGTCGCGGCTGGTTGCAGCCCATAAATACCTATCGTTGGCATTTTGGGCCAGCGTGAGTGCCTGTTGATACCGTTCACGGGCACGCCAAAAGTCTTCAACCATGCGATAAATGTCGCCCACCTGCCGGGCATTTTTGCTTGCTTGCCGCAAATTACCCAGCTTCCGGTTGATCATCAACGCCTCTTCATAAAATCCAATTGACTGGTTGAGTGTACCGTTTTCAAAATGCGCTTTGCCTAAATTCTGTAGCAATTGGATTGCAAAAGGTTGGTCACTTAATTTGCGGGCAACGGTCAGGGCAAATTGGTACGATTCTATTGCCTGTTCGGTATTCTTCATTTCCAAATAGATGTCGCCCAGGTCGGCCAATACATGGCTCTCGGTCATTTGGTCGCGTGTTTCCTGGGCAATTGATAGTTGATTGATGTAGAACCAGAGTGCACGGGGTAAATTGTTGTCTCGATGGTGGATCATTCCCAAATAACCAAAAGCGTTGCCCTCGCCAGTGCGGTCGCCAACCTCTTTGGCAATTGCCAGCGCCTGCTCAAAACAGGTTAGCGCCAGGGTGCATTCCGATTGGGCAGCGTACACCAAACCGATGTTGCCCAAAATACGTCCCTCTTGAAAACGATCACCGGTACGGCGTACCGTTTTGAGCGCAATTTTGTAAACTTCAAGCGCCTGATCCATTTTACCCATGGTCCGGCATGCATCACCAACGTTGCTCAAGGCTCTACCTTCTCGATGATGGTCGCCCAATTTTCTAACCAGGCTCAACTGGCGTTGAAAGTGTGCCATCGCCTGCTCAATGTCACCGAGCCGCGTGTAATCCTTGCCCAGGCTCCCTAGCGCGTCACATTCCCCCAACCTGTCTTCTACCTTGCGCGCCAGGGCCGCCTGGCGCCGGTGATATTTCACCGCGCCGTCCAGGTCGCCAAGCTGGCGATAGGCGTCGCCCAAATGTCGCAACCCGGCGCTCACCAGTCCCACGTCGCGCTCTTGCTGGCCTACCCAAAGCACGCGCTCAAAATAACCTGCCGCCAGGTCATGGTTGCCAATATCGCGGTAGGAAAGTCCCATTGCGTTGTAAGACCACCCGGCAGCAATTCGTTCTGCGCGGGCAGTGGTCTGATTTTCTCCGCTGCTGGCGGCGGGAGGCAGCGAACCCGTTACCTGCTGGTACACCAACGATACAGCAGTTTCAACATCGCTCCAGGTTTGGAAACGTTTTGCCGGCGTCAGGGCCAAACATCCGCGCACCAATGCACCAATCTGCGGCGGGAAGTTGGGAGGAAGTGGATTAACCCATCCCAATTGATGCGCCCGTGCCAATTCGCTTGCGTCAGCACCAGATACAGCCAGGTTGCCGATGAGCATTTCGTACAAAATACAGCCGAAAGCGTAAATGTCAGCCCGGTGGTCTACTTTTGCCCGCCGTTTCCACTGTTCAGGAGCCATGTAGAGAGGCGTGCCCATCCCCCCATCGCTGGCGCGCACCCTGTTGCCCATGTATCGAGCAGGTTCATTGTGCGAAGTCACCACCCCCGCCAGGCCAAAATCGGTGACCCGTGCAATGCTATCGCGTCCAACAAGCACATTCTCCGGTTTTAAATCTCGATGAATCAATCCCGGTACTTTTGCAACCGCATGTTTCATTCCGCGGGCAATGTGGAGCGCGAATAATAACGCCTGTTCCAAAGGCAGCGCATTTTCAGCTCGCAGCCATGCTCGCAACGAGGCGTTTTCTTTTCCTTCTGCAGACGCTACCCATTCCAACACCAAATACACTTCCAAACCATTTTCAAAACGGTCTACGCCAAATGCATGCACAATATGGGGATGTTTGCCCAGCGCCACCCAAATGGTTCCCTCACGCAGAAAGCGGTCGCGGGTAACTCTATCGGCAAGGTATCTGGGTTTGAAGGTTTTGAGCGCAACAGGGCGATTATCATTTTCTTGATCGGCGCAAAGGTACACCAGGCCCATGCCACCCTCTAGCACCCGCACAATCTGATAACGCTCACCGATGCGCTCATCAATATTGTAGCGCCGATGGCGAACATCAGGCACGGCCTCGCCGATTTCCGCTGCCGGTGGCGGGGACGTCGCCGGGCGCCGGTCGGTGGCAAGAGGTGGCGTTGAAGGTATTTCATTGTTTTTGTTTTTGCCAAAGAATTTGTTAAATACCGTCATAGTGAACAAAGCGTGCAAACACGGCAGGCTGCAACAGTGGTAATGGTAACAATGCTTTAAACTATAATGAATGATTTGCTTGCGTGTGGTAATTGTAGCATATTCAGTGGGGGAGTGACAACTGATTATGAGGCTGAGGAGACGCTAACGCACCACAGTGGTGATGGTGTTCACCGCCCCCGCCGAGCGCAGAGCCGCTGCCACAGCTACTGCATATTCGGGCGGGGTGAGGGCAATCATATTGCCGCCCCAACCCGCGCCCGAAAGCTTTGCGCCCCATGCGCCCACCGCCATCGCCGCCGAAACCAACGCATCGAGCTTCGCGTGTGAAATGCCCAAATCTTGCAAAATAGTGTGATTCTCCCCCATCAATTTTCCCACCTGCTGCACGTTGCCCCTCTCAATGGCTGCCCGCGCCGATTGCGCCAGCATCCCCATTCGATCAAAAATTGGCTCATAATAGCCGGGGTCAGCTTGCCAGCGGGCGCGCAAATCGCCTACCACTTTGTAAGTTTGACTCTTGATTCCCGTATCGCCGATGACCAGCGTCAATGGTGTGCCGACTGTCAGCCGTTCAATCGGTTTCCCTTTGCTAAAAAAGATGGGCTGGGCAAAGGCTACCACCGTGTTGTCGATGCCCGATGGTGTGCCGTGATAGATTTTTTCCACCTCAAAAGCAATGTCCGACACGGTTTGCGGTGGAAACGGCAACCGAAAATAGCTACCCAGCGCGCGGATGATGGCCGCCGAAATGGCTGCCCCGCTGCCCAATCCGCAGGCGATGGGAATGGTAGACGTAACGGTGAGCGTCAAGTCAGGGATGGTGGCAATGCCCAGCGCTTGCAGGGTGCGGCGCACCGCCAACGCCAGCGGGTCGTCATCCCCCGCCGCCGACAGATACTCGCGGCGGTCAATGTCCGGGGCACGCAGCAAGATACCACTGCCCGGCGTGCCCGCTTCCACCCGACAGGTTGCCCGCACTTGCGAGACAGGGATTGCCAGCGCAGGACGTCCGTACACCACCGCATGTTCACCAAAAAGAATAATTTTCCCCGGAGCCGTAGCAGTTGTTGCCGTATTAGCCATTGTGTCCGCCACTCCCAGCTATTTGAGCATTGCCAATTAACTTACTCAGCGAAGCAAGCTGAGTATCGGTCCCCAACACAATCAGGTGAGTCCCCGCGTAAAGGCGCGTGTCTGAACCCGGCGTTGTGGTCGGCGCCTCGCCGGGGCAGCGCACAGAAAGCACATTCACGCCGGTTCTGGCCCGCAGGTCCACTTCTTGCAACGACTGCCCGGCAATGGGGGAACCGGATGCTACCGTTACTTCTTGCATGCGCAATTCAAGATCGGGGGAATGCATTACCACATCCAAAAAATCAACCACGCCGGGTTGATCTACATAATGCACCATACGCCGCCCACCAATGACGTATGGCGAAATGACTTTGTCAGCCCCGGCCCGCCGAAGTTTAGACTCGGTCTCATCATAATTAACGCGGGCTACAATAATCAGACTCGCTGACAGGGCGCGGGCAGTTAAAACAGTGAACACATTTCCTGCATCAGAATCAAGCGCAGCAAACAAGCCGCGCGCACGATGGATACCTGCGTAACGCAATATCTCCTCATTAGCTGCATCGCCCAGAATGGTAATGTATCCAATTTCTCGCGCGCGGTCTACAACCGTTTCGTTGTTGTCAATTATCACAAGTGACTTGCCCTGCGCGCGCAGTTCTGCTGCCACATGCTGCCCCATTCTACCGAAGCCGCAAACAATATTGTGATTTTGCAGTTTTTTTAGCACTCGCTGCCTCCGTTGGGTGATAAAACGCGCGCGCAATTCGCCGGATGCCAGCGAATTGACCACAGCTGAAGAAATGTAGCCCACAATCGTCAAGCCACCCACAATCAGCGCCAGGGTGAACATCCGCCCCACCGGTGACAGCGGGTGCAACTCGCCAAAGCCCACCGTTGTCAGCGTGATGACCGTCATATACAGCGCATCCAGCACCGACCAATGTTCAATGAGTTGAAAGCCAATTGTACCGCCGACAACGGCCAACAATAAAAGCCCCAGGGAAAAGAAAATACGTCGCTTGAAAACAGTTTGTGGTGGCATAATCATCAGGGTACAGTATCAAAGGGAATAAATGATACCTTAAGCTTGTTTCACCTGCCTCAATATTTTTAGCGAAGGAATAGCGGGGCTGGCATACGGTCCGGCGGCTAATTTGTCCCAGTAGTTGCGCTGATTAAGGGCTTCGTATGAGAAGATGGCATGGCCCGGCGCGCCTGCCTGTCGTGTGGCCTCAATTCGTCGCGCAATTTCATTAAAATCATCATACGCCGCGCCAATGCCAGGATACACGTGCTGTCCGGGGTCGTCGGCCATAAAATCGACCATTAGGGTGTGCCAAACATCATATTCGTCTGCCCGACCATCATAAAGCATCGGCATAATCGCGTCGATAATTCCTGTTGCGAGCCAGCCTTTGGAATCCTGATAATAATTGCTGTAGCCTTCGCTCAACCCCCAATCCCATTTATCCTGATAATACGGCCACACAGCCGCCGACACCATCGCCTCTGGGCGGATGATTTTTGTGCGGGTGTACACCCGACGCACCAGCTCAGACACGCGGTCACGCTGCCACTGGTCGCGTTCAGGTGTTTTCTCCACGCCTGTCGCCGCAATGCTAGACGGGTCAAAGGAATATTGCACCCCGGCATAGCGCACGTGGTCAAGATGAATACCATCAACTGCGTACCGCATGACCAAATCTTTAACCACAGCGACAACGTGGTTTTGCACCTGCTCGACGCCAGGGCTGGCCCACAGGTATTTGCCCCAGCTCAACTGCATCGGGCTATCACCGCCATCGTACTGTCGCCACGTCCAGCCCAGGCCATATTCGCCGGGATGTTCGGCGTGAGAGGGGTCATACGTCAGGCGATCGAACCAGTGTGGGGGCGTGGTGGCAGGGGGCCATAGTTTGCCGTAATAATCACTGGCGGGAGGAAGCCAGGCAGTGTAAACATTGATATAGGCATGCACCTCTAACCCGGCAGCGTGTGCTTTCTCTAGCATGCGGGCCAGAGGGTCCCACCCGGGGTCCTGGCCCAATGTTTTCCACGCCGTGCCAGTGAGGCGAGACGCCCATGGTTCCAGGCCAGGCGTGTAGTAGGCTTCGCCAGCCGTGCGCACCTGAAACAGAATTGTGTTGAAGCCGGCGCGAGCAATATTTTCTACCATCTGGTCGATGCGTTCAGGCTGGGGGGCTTGGTTCAAGTCGGTCCAATCGTAGCGTGTAATCCAAATAGCCCGCCGCTCAAGATGGGGGATTGTCAGCTCACGGGTGAGTGTATTGTTCTGATTAGACACTTCGTTGTAACGGTTCACATCATCGACGATGGCGGTGAGTTTGTGTTTTCCGTAGATTGGCAGCGCTTTTACCGCGCGCAACTGTTCTGTGGAACCCGCAGCCATCGCTTGAGTAATGCCATACGTTACGTATTGGTCATCTACAAAAAAGGCCACGCCGACCACGTCGCCGGTGGGGGCGCTCCCAATGTTCGCCACAGTGGCGGTCAGCGCCACATTTCCATCAGGCTGATATTCAAAGCCAATCTCTTGCACCACGGAATCTGGCAGGCCAGCTTCCGTCCGGTTAAACACGGTGAAATCGAGCGTAAATTGATTGTTGGTTTCAGACACTTCGGGGAAACGATTGACATCATCGGCCACGGCAGTAATGCGATGCTGTCCGGCGGTTGCTCGCCACGGTGACACGGCGGTGACCGTTTGCGTTTTGCCCGCCTCCATCGAGGCTGCCGTACCAAAGGTAATATATTGCCCATCAACCAGAAAGGCCACGCCGACCACGTCGCCGGTGGGGGCAACACCCACGTTTTTCACTACCGCCTCAAATACCACCGCGTCGTCTTCGGTAAAACGACCCGTCCCCATCCGCACATCCAGAACCACCACATCGGGCAGAGTAGCGGGCGGTTGTTCGCCGCCAAAATCAACCTGACGAGTCAGTTGATTGTTGTCCTCCTTTATTTCTGGAAACCGATCGACGTCATCGGCAATGGCGGTAATCTGGTGGGTGCCGGTTAGCACCAGCGTTTGCTGCGCCCTAACAGCCCGTGACTGACCGGCGCGCAGGGGATCGATGACGCCAAACCCCACATAACGCTCATCTACAAAAAAGGCCACCCCGACCACATCGCCGGTGGGAGCATACCCCACGTTTGCCACCAGCGCGGCCAACCGCACCCGGCCATCCGGTTCGCGCTCAAACGCCACATCTTTAATAACCACGTCACTTAACCCCTGGGTGGGGCCAGCCGCCACCTGGAACGTGATTTCTAACGTGTTGTTGTCCTCCGAGACTTCTGGGAAGCGGTTCACATCATCGACCACGGCTGTGAGCTGGTGTGTGCCGGCTGTGGCTTGCCACGGCGATACCGATTGGATGCGCCGGGTGCCGCCAATCTCCAGCGCGCCGGCAGTACCAAACGTGATGTATTGTCCGTCAATTAAAAAAGCCACTCCGACCACTGGCCCCGTTGGCGCCTGGCCCACATTGCGAACCGTAGCGGTGAACGAAACACTATCGCCTACTATCGGCGCCTCCCGGTCAAGCTGCAATTCGGTAATAATTGTATCGGGTTGTGGGTTAGGGGTCGCAGGCACGGCTAACTCCTTAAATAAAAATTTGCGTCGCCGCCGGATCCAATCTTTCAAGCGCTCGCGTTCTGCCTCAAATTGAGCATTGGTGGGCCATTTTTGCATATCGGTGTAGGCATAGGGCGCAATCTGGTTGTAATAGGATTCGATTTTGGCAAACAGGTTCTCTTCGGTAAAGGTTGTATTCAAAAGCTCCTGCAATCGGGTTTGCAACCGTTTAAAATATACCGGATTGTTGAGTACGCGGCGGGTAAGTTGGTTGAGCATTGGGTTTGCACCCTTTATGGACGTGCCTGCGGAAAGATCGTCGCACAAACCGCCGCAGTAATCGTTCCAATTGCGCCCAAAGGTAAGGTCGTAATCCCAGGGAAGAATTTCCCATTTGTTGTCTTCCACACGATTGTGGAGATAGTAGTTCTTGGCGTATGAGTCATTGCTCTGCACCAGAGTGTTGATTGCCAGCCAGTTTAGCAAGCCGTCAACATCAAAAATAGCTTCTAAATATTGGTGGATGGCACTGGCGTCCCAACGATTGAGGTCTGCAATGAGTTGTTTCAAGTCACCGTAATCTTCCGGGTTGGCTTCGGCAACCTGAATGTGCTGCCAGTTGAACAGGTTTTTCAGCAAATTGACCCATACGCCCGTAGCCACAACTTTTTTGGCACTCTGTTTGTCGTACAGAATCTTCAAGATGGGTTCAGGTTGAGAGTCAAGCGTGGCGTTGACAAACACACCGTTCACCTGACCACCATTCGCTTTGTAGAGCGAGCCAATGTCTCTCGCGCGCTGACGGAAGAAGTGCGCGTCAATATGTTCGAAGGCCGTGTACAGACCGTGTTCCAGTGTGTCGCCGGCCTTATTGCGGATGGTTACATCGGTATGCCACGCTTTTGAGGCTGTCACGCCGGCTGCGGCCAGCAAATCGAAGCTCAAACGCTCGCGGATTAAACTTTTGTCAGGGTAACCGGCGCTCAGATCGATGCGTTGGGTTTTTTGCTGAAATAGATTAGCGGCAGGAAACAACAAAGCCAGCCCTTTTTTGGGGTAGTTGAGAGCAGCGGGGTCCCGGTAGGCGAGCTTCGCCCCTGGGTACTGTTTCCCGTCAATTGTCAGATCGGCATTAATGTGCAGGGTCGGGGTATTGTTGCGTTGCAGGTTTTCATAATCGGCTTGATTAATGGTGATTGTGATTGGCATGACGGGGGCAATATTTTCCCCGGGTTTGGCAGTGGCCAGCGAGCGGTACACATAATATGCCGGTTTGCGTTGTCCGTTCTGCGCTATCAACCCATACGGCGGAACCATATCATCTGAATAGCAGAACCAGTATACTTGCGACACGACTTTAGAAAAGTTTTGGTCAATTTGATGGTAGAAACGGCGTAGATACTCTGCCTGCTCCACGGGCGACAAGTGTTGTGCCCCAATTTCGGTGATGACAAGAGGCATAGAAACGGCCCGCCGATAATTGATGATTAAATTGCCAACGTAACCAAACCCCCAGTCTGGGGCAGGCCAGGCAAGGTCCGGGCGCTGTCCGTATGGGTGTACGGCAAGCGCATCGGCGGGGAGGCTGCTGCCCCCCAGGCTCCAAATCATGCGTCGCAGCCAGGAGGGGTTGCCAGACCCCAATCCGGCGGCAATGACGCGCAGGTTGGCATTAACCGCCTTAATTATGCCGAAGGTTTGCTGCAACATCTGGCCATACGCGGCGGGCGTCATTGTGCGAATGTATTCCGGGTGCGGAGGCAGGTCTGGCTCATTCCACACCTGGAACGCAGGTTTCCACTGGGCCAGGGCGCGTGCGATTTGCCCACCACGGCGCGCGAAATGATGAATGTAACGAAGCCATTCATCTTCAGGGGCAGTGTCCGCCGGCGTGCCGGGGAAGGTTTGGTAGGTTAAAACAATGAGCGAATCGATGCCGGCTTCGTGCAACGTTCTAATTTGCTCGGCGTAAAACTGTATGCGAGCAGGGTCTGGTTTGTCGCCGGCGCTTGAATCCTTAAAGCTGAAACGCACGGCCCGCACGCCCAGATTGCGTAATTCATCGATGCTTGGATTGCCTTTGGGATTTGACGGGTCTATGTTCAAGGCATACATTGCAGATTTCCCTTCCCATCTACTTATAGTTTACATAACCCATCATATTATAACCCAAGCGTTAATTTATGTCTACTGTACAATTTGGCTAGCAGCAATACTCATTGAGCACAGTAAAAACCGCACCGCCAAGCTTTCAGCCGCCTGGGCTTTTTTGTATTCAAATGCCAGATATTCAACAATCAATGGGGAAATTTTAACTTTCCCCAACCCCCAAAATTTGGGGGTTGGGGGTAGGGGGGCAAAGAAGCAAATCCATTCACCGCTTATGTCATTGCGAGCGAAGCGAAAGCCTGTTTTGAGCCTGCCGAAGGGCAATCGCTGTTTTCACAAACAGGGGATTGCTGCGGCGCAAAAAACGCGCCTCGCAATGACAACCTGAATAGTTACAGTAGCACACGAATGCTCGTGCAACCGTCCTGCGCTATACACCGCAGCTATTGCCGCTGCTGGGCGTTTGCTCAAGCAGGTTGTTGTCGGCAAGCCATTGATGGACGGATTGAAAGCCGCTGGCAGAAGAGGCGTACGGGCCAACAAACTCGCGCGAGTCGGCGGCGGCGAAATCTGTCCCCTTGTTTGCCAGGAAGAACAGGGCTATTTCCAATGATTGCTGGGGGAACCAGAAGGCGTTGGCGTATTTGGCGGCTTCAAACATTTGCGCGACGGTTGCATCTTGAGAGGCCATCAGTTCCAGCATACCGAGCATGGCCATCCCGTGATTACAATCTGGGAAGGCGGCGGGATTGTTGCAGCAGGGACGGTACACCGCGCCGGCGACTTCTTCCAGCCGGGCTTGCTGCTTGGCGGTGAGGGGTATAATGGAGGCACTGGAATAAAGTTCCGGCGATGGCTTTTTCCCAATTGTCCAGCCGCCGGTTGAAGCAAACCGGCCAATGTTGCCCTGGCTGTACTGTATCATCGGCCCGGCGGTGAGAACGCCATTTTTGTTGGTTAGCCCCAGCGCCCAGAAGAAATTCAGCAAAAAGTAGGCGTTGTCGCGGGTAAACTCAATCGGTTTATCGGAGCCGGCGGTTAAAACGGCAAGCTGGTCGGTGCTCAGGGGACGTCCGGCTTGCTGGTACACTTGCACAAACTTATCGTAATCTATCCCCCCCGCTTCCACAAGTTGGGGGCCAATGTTGCCAAAAGCTACCGGCAGAGTATAGCTATCGGGCATGTTGATCTGGCTGAGCGGGGAGGGGGTAGCGGTGGGGGTTGGCGGTATTGGCGCGGCAACAGCGGCGGCTGCCGTCGACGGTGCGTTGGCGGGGGGGGTGCGTCCCCAAATGATAAAGCCACTGGCAATACCCAGCCCGTATGCCACCAGCAGCAGCAAAGCTTTGAGCCGTTCGCCGGACCGGTGAGCGGGGTTGAGCCTGGTAGGGTTCGGGAGCAATTCTGGTTGTTCAGCGGGGGAAATGTTCATTTAAAACTCCTGTTTTGCAAAATTGTTTTGAAAGCGCAAACATGCCAGGCGGAATCTTCCCTGACATGTTTGTGTTTTTTAGCAACCACTGGCGTTATTGTTGCGTACTAGACGCTGTGTTCATCACGGCATGTTCCAATGGAAAGTGCGTTCCGGCACATTGGCAACATCGTGAATCACTACCTCAATAAACTGCTGCGGCTGGGCATCAAGGGCAAAACTCGAAATGCCCTGTCGATGGTGTCCGCCCGGTGCGGAACCATCCCATGTTTTTGCATAATATTCGTTACCAGCGCCATCGCGCAAAACTGTCACCGCCACCGGGTCAAAATCAAGCGGGACAGAGTGTGTATTAAACGCAATATGAAAATCGGCACGGGTACCATCGGCGGCGATGTTAAGGGGTACTACTTCTACTGCTACCGCGTTTTCATTGTTCAGTTGTGGAGAGAATGCGCTGGTCTGCGACCCGGTCGCGGTCGATTTTTGTTCGGTGGAAATTTGCGGCGCGCGGACGGGTGTGGCCGGGGGAGAGGCGGCATTGGAATTGCAGGCAACAATCAAAATTGATGAAATGGCAAGCGTGAAAACCAGCAACCATAATTTCATTTGAACAAAGTTCCTCCAGTTTGATAATTCTTGGTGCAGGCCGAGGCTAATGGCACACCGGCCCATCTGCTTGTGGGTGTGCTGCGATTGCGGCCGCACGTTGTTTTTCGCGCCAGACGATGCGCACCATCAACCCGATACCGATGAGGTTGGTGAGCAGTCCTACCATCATAAAGGGAATGCGGTATTCGGCCAGAAAGGTCGCCGCCACCGAAAGTCCCAACAACGGCAATACGTCGGTAACGTGATGGGCGCAGCAGGCGACCATCGCTACGGTAGATGTGCCGCCGCCCGCGCCGGTCATTGCACCGGCACCGCGTCCAGCAACGTGAATACCGGTTTTTAGATAGGTATACAATCCTACTTGAATGCCAAAACCCAGTAGAATCGGCCCCACAATCCAGGCATCTTCCAGCAGCAGTTCAACGGCGTGCGTCCATCCTTCAGCCCAACTGACCAATCCCAAATATAGCAGTAGTAGAGCGAGACTGCCCAGCACACCGAATGCAATTGGGCGCAGCAAATTGCTGGCGGTGCGGGAGTGTAGCGTGCTGGCAGCAGCAGCGGATTCACCTGTTGGTGGAACGGTGTAGCCGGCGGCGGTGATAACCTGCACCATCTGCGCTCGATGAATCTGAGCGGGGATGTAGATTATATGAGCTATTCCCGCCTCCAAGCCAACCGATGCGGTCACAACGCCGGCAAGTTCTTTCAGACGGCGTTCAATGGTAGCGGCACACCCGGCGCAGGTCATGCCTCGCACCGGCAGAATGAGACGTTGCTGCTGGTCGGATAAAAAACCCTCCGTCCCCAAAGATTGGATTGAGTTTTGAGTGGTCATCAGGTCGGTCTCCAGACAAAAATGTTACAGGTAACGCAACATCCAGGACGGGGTAATCTGGATGAAATAGCTGTTCATCAGGGTGAAAGCGCCGGTGATGAGCAAAATGCCTACGCCAATCATCAGTGCCCCGCTGGCAAACTCTACCAGCCGCATGTGCCGATTCAACCGGTGCAGCCAATTAACGCCTCTGGTGAGCAGGGCAGCTGTGCCCAAAAATGGCAACGCCAACCCCAATGCGTACACCAGGACAAATCCCACTGCCCGTGATGGTTCAGTAAATGCCATCGTCATCACCGTACCCAACAATGGACCGATACAGGGTGTCCACCCGGCAGCGAAGGTTACGCCAAACAGGGAAGACCGAACATACCCCGGTTTCACGCCGGTATCCAGTTCCAGTTGGTGGGTCATATTCAACCAGGGGATAGTGATAACGCCCAGCACGTGCAAGCCAAAAATAATCACCACCACGCCGCCGATGCGCGCAATCCAACTGCTGTATTCTTGCAGGGCGCTTCCCAGCACAGTGGCGGGCAAGCCAAACAGAAGCACAAACACGACAGTGAAGCCACTCACAAAAAAGAGGGCATGACTGAAAACCACTCGCCGCGGCGGTACATTTACCCCGGAAAGACTGCCACCAGAGAGGTAGCCCAAATAAACAGGAACCAGTGGCAGCACGCACGGCGAAATGAACGATAGTAATCCGGCGGCAAAAGCGAGTGGGTAGGTAATGTTCGGCATTGATGCTCCTTATTTACGCTGGCACGCTGTTTACGGCCGCGCCGCAGTGGGTGCAGAAACGGTCATCGGGGAGAAGCTGTTTGCCACAATCTGGGCAAACATCGGGCAATCGCGAGCCGCAATGGGTGCAAAAATGCGCATCGGGGCGAGCCGGCTTGTGGCACGCGGGGCACGTTTTGGCGCTTGCCAACGAGGCTACCCGGCGCGGCACAGCTTTGACAAGCAAGCGTTCCGCCTCCAGCGACGCTTCAGCTTCTTCAATTTGCTGAAGTATTGTGGTGGTTTGCGCCAATAGCGATTGTCGCAATCGTTGGTAGTCTGCATCGGTTACTTTTTCAACCGCATGGTCAAATTCCAGGTCACGCAGGGCAGTGATGAGTGCTTCTTGCCGCGTTTTGAGAGTCTGCACCGTGGCGGCGGAGAGGTCGGCGCGGCCGTTGAAATCCTCTCCCGCCGAGAGACGTTGCCGTAGCTTGACCCAAGGCCACACCACAAACAGGACAACCCCGGCAGCGATAAAAAGGCTTAAAATTAATGCAATACCATCCACAATCAACATCCTTTCTGGCAACAACCTAAAACCGCATCGAAATTTCGTCTTCAATTTTCTCAAGCACGTCCGGTGCAACGGTCTCTGTTGAGGTTGGGTCAGCTTCGGCAAGCATTGACCGGGGACGATTCTGCTGCCAGCGTCGCAGTACCCGCCACAGGAAAAAGCCGCCACCTAACAATCCAATGAACGGTAATATCCACACCAAGCTGGTAAACCCCCTGGCGGGTGCTTTTGCCAACACGCGCGGACCATACTTGGCCACAAAATAATCTTTTATTTGCTGCTCCGTCCAGCCCTGACCCAATTGCTGGCGGATCATTTCTCGCCAATCTTTACACGCTTGCGTGGGGCACACGTCCAGCGGGGTATTTTCGCAGATGGGGCAGTACAATTGCTTGGCGATGAGGTTCACCTCATCATCGCTGACCACCCGTAGCGCCGTTCCCCCCGTTGATGGATCAACCGGTTCTTGAGCTGAAGCGATGCCCACGCTTGCGGCGGCAAATAGCAGTAAAAACAACGCAGTTAAAATCAGGATTCGTTTCATTTGGTCATCACCCCCAATGCTGGCTGGCGTAGTTTTCGTCGTTGCGCTGCGGACCACGCGGCGGCGGTGCGACGGTCGGGCCAGGCAGCAACGAGCGTGCCCACAATAAAGGTCAGCCCACCAAACCAGATCCAGTTCACCAGTGGGTTAAGGTAAATTTTAAAGGTAGAGCCATTTAGGCCGGCGTCTTCCCAGGCAACCAACAGCACATAAACGTCTTCGGTGGGCAGGCTGAGAATATCAGCGATGCTCAAGGGTTGCCTGCTGCTGATGAAGAAATCTTTACGTGGTTTGAGCGTGCGAATGAAGTTGCCGTCTTTGTACAGGCTGGTGGTGGCTTCTGTCACCTGACGGTCGCCCCCTTCCAGCGAATACTGCCGCAGCGATTCAAACGTCAGGGTGTAGCGCCCAACTGAAAGGCTCTCGCCGGGGGTCAACATGCCCTGTGTTTCTTGCTGGAAAAAGTGCGTGCCTACCACGCCCAAAGCAAGCATCACCACACCCAAATGGACAATGTACCCGCCGTACCGTCGCCGGTTGCGAGTCATCAGCCGCGCCAATGCCAGCGGCAGGTTTTCGCCGTGTTTCATGCGGGCACGCGCCCCTTTGCCAAATTCCCAAACGATAGCCAGGCCTACAAACGTTACCAGCCCGTAACCCAGCAACGCCCCCGGATTGCGGATATCGGAGGCAAACAGCGTTGCCACCATCGCTATCGCCAGCGCAAACGGGATCCACAATGCCTTGCCCAATCGTCGTGCCGATTGCTTGCGCCAGGCAACCAGAGGCGCAATTCCCATCGCCAGCACCAGCACGGCAAACAGAGGCCCGTTCACTTTATTGTAGTATGGTGGGCCAACGGTAATTTTCTCGCCTGTGACCAGTTCGCTAATCATAGGGAAGATCGTCCCCCAAAAAGTGGCGAAAGTGATGGCGACAAAAAGCAGGTTTTGCAGTAGGAAAAGCGCCTCTCTGGACAAAAGAGAATCCATTTCGTGGTCGCTTTTGAGGGTGGGGAGGCGATCAAACAGCAGCCATATCGAGGCCAGGAAGGTGATGCCGATGAAGCTGAAGAACGCAGGCCCAATTGCCGACCGTCCAAAGGCGTGCACCGATGAAATAACACCGCTGCGAGTGATGAAGGTACCAAACAGCACCAAACTATAGGTCAGAATAATCAGAATCATATTCCAGACCTTTAGCATGCCCCGCCGTTCCTGGATCATCACCGAGTGCAGGAAGGCGGTGCCGGTGAGCCAGGGCATAAAGCTGGCATTTTCCACCGGGTCCCACCCCCAGTAGCCGCCCCAGCCCAACACATCGTATGCCCAACGACCACCCAGCACCAGTCCCATTGACAGGAAGAGCCAGGCAACCAACGTCCAGCGGCGGGTGGTGCGAATCCAGGCAGATTCGCCGCCTTTGCCGGTAATCAGCGCGGCAATGGCAAAGGCGTAGGGAACAACAAAGCCCACAAAACCCAGGTACAGGGTGGGCGGGTGTCCAATCATACCAGGATGGCGCAACAGAGGGTTCAGTCCCTGACCGTTGCGCGGGATAGCGGGGAGCGTACCCGCAGGTTGCCACACCGAATGGACAATATCGTTCCCTAAAAACCACATGCGTTCAAATGGATTGGCGATGAATAGCACTACCCCCAGGAAAAACAGTAATGTCACCATCGTTACCAGCACAACCCAGGGCATCAACTCGCGGTCTTCATTCCATTTGCGGAGCATCACAGCGGCGGCAAAGGCAGACATCAACCACGTCCAGAACAGGATGGAGCCTTCCTGTCCGCCCCACAGGGCGGTGACTTTCAGCAGCAAGGGCATCACGGTGGCTGAGGTATCATAAACGTAGCTAACCTGGAAATTACCTGCTACCAGGTTGTAGATTACTGCCAGTACCGCTATGGTGAGCAACGGGAACGCGATGATGGCTGCTCGCCGCGCGCTTTCCAACCACGGTCCGGTTAATGTCTTGCGTCCGCGGATGGCGGCAAAAATGGCGAAAATCACCGTCAGTACTGACAAAAGCAGCGACAAAAAACCCAAATCGTTTATCATGTGTGTACCTCACTCTGCCAGAAGTTCGTCTATTTTGTTATCAAGAATTGGGGGACTGAGTGGCCCAATTTGCACGCTGCGTACTTGCCCCAATTTGTCAATGTAAAAAGTTTCCGGCACGCCTTTAATGCGGTAGGCTTCTGCAACTTTCTGCCCAATGTCGGGGGCGTTGGGGTAGGTGATGTTGAATTCATCGATGTACGCCAGGGCGTTGGGTTCGGCGTCTACATAATCAACGCCAATAAAGACCACCCCCTTGTCTTTGTATTTGCGCCACGTTTTTTCCAGATAGGGTGCTTCATCGCGGCAAGGAGGACACCAACTTGCCCAAAAATTAATAACGACCACCTGTCCGCGCAGTTCACTGAGGGTGATAGTTTTGCCCTCGAAGGTGGTCAACGTAAAATCGGGCGCGGGACCGGATGAGATGGGTCCGCCCGCTTTGGCTCGCAGTCCCCATGCCATCAACGCCAGTAGCGCAATCAACAATGCAATGGCAACCCAACGCCAGGTTCTGGTTTGTGGGGGGGGAGTTTCTGGAACTTGCAACTCGTCGTCGAGCGGAGATATGGTTTCCATAAAATAACACCTCACGCAAATTTACTATTATCAACCTAGCAGAAATAGATGGCGTTTGGCAAGTAATCCAGCTTTCGGGTGAATTTTGTTGCAAAAGAATGTAGTTTTGCTGGATATGACACACCATTGTGCTAAATCTCACAGGTTGTTAATTTGTTGAAAGCAGTTTTTTGGGTGCGTACTTATTTTCGGTGCACAACTTGTTTACCCAAAATGGCTCATCATCAGGCATAGAAACGGGGGCTGGCGTTAAACCAACCCCCGTTTATAAATGGGGAGGGAGGAGTATATTAACTTAATGATGATGCCCTTGATGATGCCCGTGACCTTCGTGGCCACTGTCCGCACCACCCAGGAATTTCTGCGGATCTTTTTCAAACGCATTTTTGCAACCGGGCGCACAGAAATAATAGGTTTCGCCGTTGTAGTCAACGGTACCAAACGCGGTTTCCGGTTTTACTTCCATACCACATACTGGATCTTTTGCCATGTTGAAAATCCTCCTTAAGGCAGTTAATGATGGTGAGACACCGGGATGGGAGCAGACTCGGCTAAACTTAGGAGCATATCCCACAGAGGCGTTTCCGACGCAACAGCAGACGGCGTATCGAGCAGGGTGAGCCACACAGTATTGTCTCGTCCGTGCATAACAATGGTGTAGGTGACGTCGGAGGCATTGGTGGGGTCTTCCACCAGAAAAACAGCATACTGGCAGGTGCAAGGCGCCGACCCGTGATACGGGCAACCACACTGTACTTGCCCGGCGCGGGCAGTTTGCAAATCAAAACTGACGATTGCCCGCAGTCCCCGGTCGGTAAGGGCTTCCATTAGGTTGATGGTCGCCTCTGCGCTATTTTGTTGGAGTTGAACGGTGTGTTCAGCCATAGCTCTCTGCCTGCGCTTCATCCAAGTGTTACTATTGGCAACAGTATAACTTACCCGGCGCAGAAATGTCAGCGCAATTGTGCCCGTTTGCGAACAGGCAATATGGCTTATTTGTGAGACTATTGATGAGAAGACAGTGAGGTTTTGGGGACGGGGAAGGAAACCTCCAGCACAGTGCCCGTCCCTGGTGTGGATTGAATGGTCAGTGTGCCGCCAAATAGGAGCGCTCTTTCGTGGATACCCATTAAACCATAGTGTCCTTTGTTGGCTAAATCGGCGGGCGTGACCGGAGACGTGAACCCCACACCATCATCGCGGGTGTGCAAAATGAGGCTGTTGGCGGCGAACGTCACCGTCAGCCAGATATGGGTAGCCTCGGCGTGACGCACCACGTTACTTAAACTTTCTTGCGTAATACGATACGCCGCCATTTCCAAATCAGGCGGCAGTCGACGCACATTGCCGGCCACCCGAACTTCCACCGTCAACGAGTGGTCGCGCTCAATTTCCTGGGCTAACATTTCTAATGCCGGCACAAAGCCCAGGTCTTCCAGATACAGCGGACGCAACGCCCGACTGAAGCGCCGCACTTCAGCTTGAATATCACCGGCAAGCTGACGCAGTTCGGCCAATCGTTGGCGGGCGTGTGCCGGGTCTTTGTCCAGCGCCCGCTGCGCCATTTCTACTCGATGCCCTAGCGCAATGAGCGCTTGCACCGTTTCGTCGTGCAGTTCTCG
Organism: uncultured Anaerolineaceae bacterium; assembly: GCA_964413895.1. Lineage (GTDB taxonomy): Bacteria > Chloroflexota > Anaerolineae > 4572-78 > 4572-78 > JANTHQ01. The sequence goes on along the minus strand of CAYPUV010000012.1, from coordinate 4,495 downwards.
CGCCAGGCGCTTGCGTTCTTCTTCCTGCGCCATCGTCACCGCTGCGATGTAATCTCTCATCCCTGTTTGATAGCGTTGAATTTGCGCCGCCATATTTTGCAGGGTTAGCCGCAGGTCTTCAATTTCCCGGATGCCACCCACCGGCTGCGCCAACGATGAAAAATCGCCCCAAGCAACGCGGCTTGCTTGCCGGTCAAGTGTTTGCAGGGGACGAATGACATATCGCAGCCCAAACGTTACCGCCAGCCCGGAAATGAGGGCAGCCACCACTACCAGCAGTGGCGTGAGCAGCGATAGACGCATCACCGGCACAATTAGCGATTCCCACGGTTCCTGCACCACCAACCCCCAACCCGGCCCTGGCACAGGCGCGTACCCCACCACCCATTCTCGCCCGCCGGGTTCTCGATAGTAGGTTGCGCCCGATTGCCCACCGATAGCCGCCAGCGCCCCCACATGGTTGTGGACGTTAATTTCTGGATTGGGGGCAGAATGGTAGATTACCCGCCCGTCAACGTTTACCAGAAAAGCAACTGTGTTGTGCGCTGATTGTGGCTGTCCGGCAGGTGATTGACTGGCTTGAGCGATAATGTCTGCCAACCCCAATTGTTTTAGCGAAACTGCACCCGCCAGTTTGCCACCGGAAGGCAGGTCAACAGCAATGAGGATACTTTCTTGTTGCAGGGTGGGGTCAAAAAAAATGGGGGAGAAGTGCGCCAGGGTCTCCGTTTCGGGGATGAGGATGGTTGGCACGGAAAATAGGGTGTCTGTGGGGCGCAGCGACCAATCAGCTATGGCTGGGTCGGCTTCGGAAAGCGTTCCGTCAGGGGTAAAGCGGGCGATCCCACCGTCGAAGGTGTTTGGTAGGGTGTCGGCGGTGGACAGGTGAGGTTGAGTCGCCAGCACAGTCAGCAAACTGACGCGCTGGGTCAGTCCGTCGCCCAGGTGTTCTGCCGCCAGTTTTGCCGAGCGGGCATCCAGTTCTTCTACCAAACTGCGCATCGCTTGCTGATGGGTATTAATGCCAAGCACCGTAACCCCCACAAAAATAAGGGTCAGTGGCAGCACAGTCCACAGCAGTAGTTGAACACGCAAGCCGCGCAAGCTTCCCAGCACCATCATCGGTCAGTTGGTTGTTTCATCCAGGGTAATCCATCCTTGTTTCATTGCCAACAGCACCGCTTCGGTGCGAGTACTCACATCTAGCTTGCCGAAAATATTCGCCAGGTGTCCCTGCACTGTGCGGTTGCTGATGCCCAATTCCCGCCCAATGGCGCGGTTGGTGTACCCTTTGGCTGCCAGTCGCAGTACATCAAGCTCACGCCGGGTCAACCCTTCGACGGCCGATTGCGCGCCCAACGGTTTGCCGCTGGCAAGCTGGGTCATTACCTTGGCGGTAACGGTGGGGTCCAGCGCCGAGCCACCCTGGGCTGCTGCCCGCACGGCGCGCACCAGCTCAGCGGCGGGGGCATTTTTCAACACATATCCACTGGCGCCCGCCTGAAGCATCGCAAAAATGTAGGGGTCGTCATCGTAGGCGGTGAGTACCAGAATGTGAATGTTGGCGTTTTTGGCTTTTATTTGTCGCGCCGCTTCAATGCCGGTCATCTCTGGCATTTGAATATCCAACACCGCCACGTCAGGTTGGTGCTGGAGGGTTAGCGATACGGCTTCCACGCCGGTAGACGCCTCAGCCACCACGTCAATATCGCCTTCTTCTTCCAAAAATTCGCGGATACCTTTGCGTACAACTGCGTGGTCATCAGCCAACACCACACGGAGAAGGGGTGGTTTGGTCATGGCGCGCTCCTTTCCATCGTCATTACACGGCCTTGTCACCGTAATTTCTTGGGCAAATCATATCAGTTTTTAGGGATTTTGCAAAGAGGTCGTGAGTTTGAGGACAAAAAAATGCTAGCCCCGATTCTTGGATGGGGCTAGCACGAATATGTTGCTCAGTTTACGAGAACCCTATGAGTGTATGAAATCTAGGGATCGTAAGGCATACTTCCGTTAGGAATGAAATTGAAATCTACACCCGGCGTTACTTGATGACCGAATTCTGGATGTGGTCCTCCGTCAAAGTTGAAGCTACTTCTGGCGGTGTGCTTAAGCCAAACAACTTTGGTGGGGTGGAGGCTTCCGTCTGCAACACTTTTCAGTTCGTGGTAATGAACATATCCCTTTTCCGCATAAGAAGCGGCTTTTTCTGCCGACCAGGCATCGATAATGCCGTGAACTTTGAAGAGATACTCTCCGTCATCCGCGTCAGACGACCACCATTGTGGTGCGCCAAAGGGGCCAGTATTGTAATGTTTGCCGACCAATTGGTTTGGCCCGGCTTGCACCCAATAATGCCCTGGAATATCTGTTGCGCCACCCGGCCCATCGGGTGCGCCAGCCATATAATAATCGACACCATCAACTGAAATGATTGGCGCATGTGTAAACCCGTTGGCACTTACCGGGATGATGGCAAAGGCTGCCAAAATTACAATTGCCGTGAGAATCAAAATGTTCCGTTTGGTCCATAATTTGTACTTCAATTGTATTCTCCTTTCATAGTTAAAAAACTTAAGCAAATTGTGGGGACCCGTACTTCTTTTGCTGAGCGACACTACATCAAATTTTCTGTCGGCGCCCTGGTATTGAACGCCTCTTCCACTTTTGAGAATATTTTCTGGATGTTTCGAGGCGTTTTCTCTCTCAAATAACCCGCAGAAAAGCAAGATACGTACATAATGGTCATTATATGCAGTTCGCTATTGATGTTTCTTTACTATACAGTATCAATTTCTGGAAATATGTAATAGATATTACATAGTGTAGGATACAAAAAGAGGGTACAAAAAAGTACGGGGGAGAAAACAGAAAAGGTTCCGCTGCAAAAGGCACTGTTGGCAGCAACACCGTGCTGAAGCCGTGGGGTCGCCAGCCGCCTGCGCCAATTGCATAGTGGCCGCGAGTGCCATTTGAGCCAGAAGGTAGCTCTACACAGGTACTCGCTTGATGGCCACGTTTTCATCTCAGAGGCGAGAGAATGCACCCGCCTGTCAACCTCAGGCTGGCAGGGGGTGCGTCGAATTTAGAACGGGAGTGTCCCCAAAATCAACTGTCTTCTGGCTGCCCCACGCCACCGGTGCAGGGTGCGCCCGGTTCTGGAGTGTACGGACCCACCTGGTAACGCTGGAGAAACTGCGTCAGACGCGGATCAAGCGGTGAATCTAGCTTGAGTTGCACCTGCCATGCCGTGGCAACGATGGGCGCATCAAGGTCAGCTTTGGGTGACAGAATGACCATCGGTTCGCTGCGGCGGGTGAGTTCCTGGCGCACCAGGTTGCGCAATGCCTCCAACTGCTCAGTTGGCAAATCAGGGCGATAGGCAATCCACGCGGCGCCGTGTTCCAGCGAATGCATCACAGTTTCAGTGGATACCGGGTCGGCGTAAATGCCGCAGTTTTGCCAAATGTTGCTGTGCGCCCCGCCAGCAGGCACCGATTGACTATACACAATTTCTCCGGGTTGATGGGCGGTCGGTTGAGTGGGAAAAACAATCAAGCCCGCGATATCGCCTTCCGCCGGGGCGGGATTCGAGGTGGCAGCAGATTGGGGAGCCGCCTCTTCACCCAGCCGGGCAAGCTGTTCATTAATTATCTGACGAAATACATCATACGGCTGCGCGCCAGCAACATAAACGCCGTTGATGAAAAACCCCGGTGTGCCGCGCACCCCCAACGACTGCACCGAAAGCGATTCTTGTTTGATCTGATTGTCGTAGCGGTTTGAAGTAAGACATTCGGTAAAAGCCGCCGGGTCCATCCCCAAATTCGTCGCCAACGCAATCAGCTTGTCATCATTCAAGGTGCTTCTGTTGGAACGCTGGTCGGTAAAAATCAGGTCGTGGAACTCCCAAAATTTTTCTTGCTCGGCGGCACACTCACTGGCAGCAGCGGTGCGAATTGATTCCGCCCCCAGAATGGCAAAATGCTTGTACACAAACCGTACTTTGCCGGTGTTGATGAATTCTTCTCTTAACCGACCCAACGAGTCGGTGGCGAAACGGCCGCAGTACGGTCATTTGAAATCGCTAAATTCAATGAATGTCACCGGGGCGTTGGGATCGCCCTGAAAATGCCGCGCGTCTGATAACAGGAAAGTCATCAAATCGGCGGCGGGGGCGGGGCTGTTGCCGGATGCGGCAGGCGGCGGGACGGCGGATTGGTTTTGGGCAACCGTTTGCTGGTCGGCGGGCAGGGTGGCAGTGACCACTACCTGCACAACGGCAGATTGCGGGCGCACACGCAGCCCAATTGCCAACCCCACCAGCAGGGTGACAACAATACCTCCGGCCAGCAAAATCCAGCGTCGCAGCGGCGAACCGGACGGCGGCGGGGGGGGTGATGTTGGTGGCTGAGCAAATTCATTCATACGTGAGGTCTCCTTCAAAAAATAGATGTCAGGGCAAAAGATTATCGACTGTGGCCTGGGACTTTTC
>CAYPUV010000011.1:0-34632 GCA_964413895.1 uncultured Anaerolineaceae bacterium | reverse complement strand
ATTCCAGTTCTTTAACCAAATATTCACCTTTAGCTACCAAAATGTTTACATTTTCTTGATATAAATAGAGTAGAGTATAGAAAGTTAATCAACACCGTGGGACGGAAAACCACGGTAGTATAACCGAGGAGGGTTATTATGAAAACCGCAAAATCTCTCAGTTGGGTTGTTGCTCTGTTTGGCTTGTGGGAAGTGATTGTCCCGTTCATTTTTGGGTACACCGCTGCTACTGTTGCAATGTGGGATGCCATCATCATCGGTATTGTGCTGGTTGTGTTGGGCATTTGGGCCGCACTGGCACAAGAAAGCACCCTGCGCACCCTGGATTGGATTAATGCCGTATTGGGTATCTGGCTGATCATCGCGCCGTTTGTCCTCTCTTACAGCGGTGTGGCGGCCGCAATGTGGAACGACATTATTGTCGGTATCATTGTGGCAGTGCTGGCAGCCTGGGCGGCCCTGGTTGTTAGCGGCTCTGATCAACAGCACCCCATGGGACATGCCGCCTAACAGCTTCTTCCTCTTGCCCGTGACGATGATGTCACGCTAATTCAAGTGCCCCGCGCGAAGGAGTAGTCTTTCGCGTGGGGTGTCTATTTACCTCTTTGCTTCATCTGCCGGAGTGAGCCAGTACCCTTCACCTCTGGCGGTGTGCAGGTATTCAGGATGCGCCGGGTCTGTTTCCAGCTTCTGCCGCAGACGGTGAATGTACACTTTTAGATAGTCGGCACTGTCCTGCGCATATCGACCCCACACGCGCCCCAGCAGTGTTTCGGCGGATACAACCCACCCGGCGTTGTGCGCCAAAATCTCCAGTAAACGATATTCGGTACTGGTGAGAGCAACTAATTCGCCATTGAGTGAAACTTGATGGCTCTGAAAATTAATCTTCAGGCTTCCACTGACAAACGGCTTCTCCAGTCGTCCCACTGTGCCTTCGATGCGCCGCAGCACCGAGTGAATGCGTGCCATAAGCTCCATTCGTCCAAATGGTTTTACAATATAATCGTCGGCGCCCAATTCCAATCCGTGTACCTTCTCCAACTCATCGTCCTGTACGCTCAAGATAACTACCGGCACATCGCTGAACAATCGAATTTCTTTCAGCACGTCGAACCCGGACATATCGGGCATCACCAAATCCAGCAGGACCAAATCTGGCTTCTCGCTGTCCACCGCCAACAACCCCTCTTCGCCAGAGTGACGTTCCACAACTTCCCAGTTTGGCTCTTGCAAGGTGATGGTCAACCGCACCGCGCGGGTTAGGTCTATTTCATCATCAATGATTAAGATTTTCCTGGTAGCTTTTTGCACAGGCAACCTCCACTTTTCACCCGCTAATTCCATTTTCCGTTTTTGCTACTGGTAATGTGAAGCAGAACCGACTCCCGCCGCTCTCGTGGTCTTCCACCCAGATACGCCCACCCGATTGCTCTATCAGTTGCCGGGAGATAAACAACCCCAACCCCGCCCCGGCGAGCGCCTGATTGTTGTTGGTGGTGTAAAACTTATCGAAAATACGGTTGCGCTGTTCCGGCGGTACACCGGGTCCGTTATCAGTAATACAGGTTTGCACCACATCTCCTTGTGGCTGCACCGAAATGATGATGGCGCTATCGGCGGGAGCGAATTTGATGGCGTTTCTGACCAGGTTGGAGAGTACTTGCTCTCCCCGACGCGGGTCAACCCACACTGCCGGCAGCCCGGCGGCGGCATCTAGCACCGCTTGTTGGTTTTTCCGCGCCATCAGCGGTGACAGGTTTTCAATAATCCGTTGCGCCAGCGATACCATCTCCACCGGGCGGGGGTGCAGCGCCACGGCTCTGGCTTCTAGTCGGGCGCTTTCCAGCATATCACTGATCAGGGATTCCAACCGTTGCAGGTTGTGGTTAATCGTGTCGATAATCTCGCTGCGAGTGTTCGGCGGCAGGTCGGGTAGTTCATGAAGCGACGGCGCCAGCATTTTCAGCACCGCCAGCGGGGTTTTTAACTCGTGTCCGATGGCGGAAAAGAAGGTAGATTGTGTTGCCCGAAAATCTTCCAGCCGCGCCACATGTTCCTGTTCTCGCACAAATAAGCGAGCATTGCGCAGTGCCAGCCCCGCTTCCAGCGCCAGCGAGCGCAAAAACGCCTGCTCATCATCGCTCAACGGTTGGGTCGATTGCCGTCCAATCATCAACGCTCCCACAAAACGCTCATCTGCCGAGTGCAGGACCACCCCGGTGATGCGCGGTATATCATCGTGCGCCAGGAAGGTTGGCAGGGGGGTGGCGCAATCGATGCCCGCTTCAAAAATGGCGTCATCGGCCGTTGCAAAGGGAAGTGCCTCAATTTTCTGTCCGGTGGGGTGCCGGCTAGACGTGGACGCCATAATTTCCCACGTGTCGTTATGCTCATTTGGCAGCAGCACAAAGGCGCACGCCACGTTAGAAATGGTGTGCACGCTGTCCAGAATGATCGCTAGCGTGTGTTGTAAATTCAGTTTCGTTGCTTCCAGGCGGATAAAAAGTGCATTCAACGCGGCGATGCGCGCGGCGATGTGTTCGGCCTGCCGATGCATTCTTTCTTCCCGCCGTACCAATTCGGCGAACAATACGGCCACACCGCCAACAATGAGTGAGAGCAAGAATTTACTGACGATGATGTACGCGGCAAACGCTTCCAGTTTTTCACTCGGTGTGAATATGGTCACCGCTGCCTGGAGCAAAAGAATACCCAGAATAATCCCCAGCGCCGGGCGCCAGCGTACCCCCAGCGCTATTTCAACCATTACCAGCATAAAAAAAATGAAGAAGAAACTGGTGTAGCCGCTGGTCACGACGACGGCAAGGACGGCTTGCAATACATCTCCCAGAATTAACCAGGTAATGCGGTGATGCGCCAGAGGTTGTTTCAGCCAGATGAATATTGAGACGGGTAAGTTGTAAATAATAATTACCAACAGCACTGTGCCGGGGTGAAACATGCCACTGTGTTCAAAGCCGCCAAAAAGCGACGGCACCCCCACCAGCAAAATGATGACCCAGCGCAGACCCACCAGATAACGGTCAATCTGAGCGATGGGCAACGGTGCCACCCAGCTTTCCGGCACCGGGGATTCGGGCCTGTTCCTGAAGGGGGCGGGAAGGGGAGCGCGGCTCATCGTTCACCCTCCGGGCGGCGAAACGTTGCGCTCAGCCAGGCGCGCACCCGCGCCCACACCGATGGTTGCGGCAATTCCCAGTGACTGATTTCCGTTTTGGCAATGTGATATCCCTTTTCCAGTAGTGGTTTGGCATTGGCAAAATCCCAAAAGGGATACGGTGGGTTGGTTTTCAGTGCGATGAGGCGTACCGGAATATTTTTGGCGGCAGCAAATTCCAACTCCAATTCAAATTCGCGCTGGTACACCGTTTCTATCAAGCGGGTGAAAAAGGGGCCAAAGCCGGTGATTTCGGGGTCAAGGCGGTGGATGGCAAATAATTGCAGGGCGACAATCTCGGTTGCGCCATTGTTGATGGCCGGTTCAATCGGCACGTTGCTCACGACCCCGCCATCGGTGAGCAGTTTGTCACCCATTTGCAGCGGGCGGATCCAGGGGGGGATGGCGGAAGAAGCCAACAGCCCCTCCAGCACCGACTGGTGGGGGTCTGCGCCGTACACCAACGGTCGGTAATCGGTCAGGTTGGTGGTTACCAATCGCAGGGGAGGGCTGTTCAAATCGCCAAAATGCAAATTGGGGGCGACGCCGTGGGCCATAAAAAATTCTCGCATCCGGTGATGGTGCGGTTTAATGCCCGCCCGGTTGAATAGAATACGGGCCGTGAGCCACAGGTAACTGCTGGGCAGTAAATCCGCCTGCGCCGCATCGTCCCAGGCGGCTTCCAACGCTGCTATGCCCGCGGTGGTAAACCCGTGGATGGCCAAAAAGGTGGCGTTCACCGCTCCAACGGACGTGCCGACCCACATGTCTGGCTGGATGCCGGCTTCCAACAAGGCGCGCAATGCTCCAACCTGCAACATTCCCAACGCGCCACCACCGCTCAACACAAAGGTGCGGCATTTTTCAGAGAACAAGTTTCCACGAAAATAGCGTTTCATACTTTCGGTAAAAGCCCCCGCTTGCTGAAAAGCAGTTCGACCAAAATAATTGCTGAATAGAATCCACCGATCCAACCCAGGCTGGTAATATCAGTTTGCCACAAATAACCCACCAAAACAACCCACGATGCCATTGTTAGCGCAAATCCTGTACCTGGAATCCACACTTCAATGCCAATGCGACGATGTATTTTGAGCGCCGAAAGATTGATGGCCGCAAAAATGAGTAGAAATGTTGAACTGGCAAAGGATGAGATGACTGTGAGGTTGGCAATATTTACAAAAATCAACGTGAGCACAGAAATTACCAACAAACTCACCCAGGGAATATCATTGGTGCGTTCACGGTGTGAAAATGCGCGTGGCAAATCCTTCTCTTGCGCCATTACCATCCCCAACCGCGCTGAGCCGAACATCGTTGCATTAATCGCCGACGCCGTTGAGAGTAACGCGCCCAACCCAATCAATAAAAATCCTGCTTGCCCCAGCGAAGGTTTCGCTGCCACCGCCAGGGCATATTCTTTATACTGATTGATTTCGGCGGGGAGTAAATTGCCAACCGCAACCAGAGACACAAAAATATAGACGACGGTGGTAATGGCAATGGAGTAAAAAATGCCACGTCCCAAATCTCGGTGAGGATTACGCATTTCATTCACCGCATTGGGGATCAATTCAAATCCCTCGTACGCCACAAAGATGAGCGCAGCGCCCATCAACACCTGTACACCATTACGGTTCATTATGGGGAACAGATACTCGTTTTTTATAGAAAACATCCCCACCACCGCAAATATCGCCAGGATGATGAGTTTCACCACCACAATAATATCTTCACTCTCGCCTGCCGATTTCACCCCTTGCACATTTATCCCCAAAAACAACAGCAATATCAGCGTTTCTAAAATGTGTTGATTGATCGTCGGCGATAAAAACATCTTTCCCAGCATTGCCGAACCGTACACCCCAAAGGTATAGGCATACAGCGCCATTGTACCGATGTAGCCGGTCAGTAGCAGCCACCCGCCAACACCGGCGATGTTTTTATGGGTGAATGCATGTTCTAAAAATGTAAAACTTCCTCCGTCAGAGTGAAACATCAACCCAAGTTTGGTGTACGAAACGCCAGTGATTAGGGCGATGACGCCCCCCAGCGCGAATGCGATTGGGGCAGCATGCCCGGCTTGCACCACGGCCAACCCCAAAACTGAAAATATGCCTCCCCCAACCATTCCCCCCACCCCCATCGCAATCAGTTCTTTTAACCCCAATGATTTACTTGTCACCGGCTTTGATTGTTCCATTGTACACCTTTCTGAAAAAATATGGTTTTCGGATTGGGGGCGCGGGGTCAAAAAAAGGAACGCTGTTTCCCCCCACCTTCCACCTGCAAATACACCAGAGGGTGGGGCAAAAATCACTCATCCTGGGACTCAGGCTCCGTTCTGGACGCTGTTTCTTCTGCCGGATTATTTTTAGAAGTTAACACAATTAGGGCGATGACCCCCACAACAATGGCACTGTCGGCCAGGTTGAACGTGGGCCAACGTGCCGCACCGATCCCCGCATCCAGAAAGTCGGTCACGTGTCCATCTGGCAGGCGGTCGACAAAGTTGGCAATACCGCCGCCTACAATCATCCCGATAGAGATTGCTACCGGTGTGGAAAGCTCATCCGCTCCCATGGTGTACACTAGCCAGACAATCAGCCCAATAATGACGACCGCCGTGAGTATGAGCGACCACCCTCCCCGGTTGGCAAACAGCCCAAACGCCACACCTGTATTGTAGCTTAGACGCAATTGAAGAACCTGTCCGGCAATGCGGACGGGCTGAAATGGGGTAAGCGCTGCGTTGGCCCAGCGTTTTGAGAGTGTATCTAAAACCAGCACAACGAATACAGTCAGCAAAGATTGATATTTTAGTTTCATTTGTATGTCCTGCCTGAGCTTTGATTTTCCGTCAGAAAGACCTTCGCCAGCGTTGTGTAAATCGGCCCCTGTTTTGTGAGTTGACTGCGGATCAGACTGATGTGAGTTACGCGAAAGGTACCAATTTGCCCCACGTTGGTTTGACCAAGTGCGTGCTCAATTTGCCGATAGTCTCTCGCCCTGGCCCATTTTTGCACCCGCCCAATGGTGAGGTGTGGCTTAAACGCACGGTGTTCCGGCTCAAAGCCAACGGTTTGCGTGCTGGCAATGACCGATTGATATAACGCATTAAAACTGTCTCCCTCGTTGGTGGTAACGCCCACCCAAATAATGCGCGGGCGTTTTGTGTTGGGGAATGCGCCCACGGTTGCCAGCGTCAGGTCAAATGAATGCAAAGTAGGTATCTTTGAGGCACGCAAGGCAGCGATGATGTGTTCAACATTTTTTATCGGGACGTTGCCCAAAAACTGCAAGGTCAGGTGGATTTGTTGGGGGGTGGTCCAGCGCACGGCCGCTACGCGAGTGTATGTTTGCTGCACAGTTTCCAGCGCAGATTTTATTACAGCGGGAAGTTCAATAGCAATAAACAAACGATATTCAGGCATTATCAGTTGAAGTCCTCCATTGCGACGATAACTTGCGATTTTTCCGCGTTCTGCATAATATTGTATCAATTATAGCACAAGGATGCATTATGGATATAAATAATCTTGGTGTACTGACACATTTAACCCATCGTTGGGGAACCATTCAAGCGTGGGTTGAACAATCGGTGACGGACCCCGTGGCACAAGAGGTTTTGCACCGGCTGATTGTCACGTTTAAGCTCATTGAGCAAAGTGGGATGGAAGCGGGCAAACAGGAATGTTCTGCGCTGGCAGATTGGTTGTGGCAGAACGAATACTCCCTCGGTGTAGTTTTGGAGATGATGTTCCAGATTAAAAAGATAAGCCGTCCCATATTGCTGCGTGAATATCCGGGTGTAGAGGGATATTGGCAGGGGGAATTACAGTTTCAGGAACTGGGCAATATTTTGCTCACGCAAATAGGCGATGCCTACAGCGCGTGTGCCCGTGCGGCCTTAAAATAGACGCAGTTGTTGCGGGGGGCGGCGGCCATCCAAAAGGACAAACGGCGCTGCACGGCGTGCTGCTGCTCCCAGTGCTCGCAGGTGCGAGAGTTCGCGCAGCCGGCCCTTGCGGCGAGCACGTAGAATAGCGTCGGCGGTTTTGGGGCCGATGCCCGGCACGCGCAGCAAGTTGGCGCGATTGGCGTGGTTTACTTCCACGGGGCAGTGGCGCAGATGCTGCCGCGCCCAGGCTAACTTGGGATCAACGGCGACAGGGAGCGCACCTGTTGTATCAAAGGGCAACTCTGTCGCGCTAAAACCATAATAGCGTAATAGCCAATCGGCCTGGTACAGGCGGTGTTCACGCGCCGGTGGTGTGCGTGGGGCATTCTCTAATGGCGTGTCGGCAATGGGGTTGAACGCCGAGTAATAAGCGCGGCTCAAATTACGGCGACGATACAGCCATTCCACCCCCACCAGTAATTCGCGGTCACTTTCCCCGGCGGGGCCAACCACAAATTGGGTCACCATGCTCGGCGTTTTAAGCAGGGGAGATTGCTGCCGGACAAGCTGATTGATCCAATGCATTGCGGGGAGCAACTCGCCTCGCATATTTTTTTGCGGGGCTAAAAACGCCAGCCGATTGGTATTTGCCCCCTCCAGGTTGATGGACACCCGGTCTGCCAGCCGAAACGCTTGCTCAACCTGTGCCTGCTCTGCGCCGGGCATCACTTTCAGGTGAATGTATCCCCGATAGTTGTATTTGCGGCGCAAGATTTCGGCGGTGGCGAGCATTGGATCCATCGCTTTCGCTCCGCCCCCAATGACGCCGCTGCTCAGAAACAAACCCTTGACCACTTTTGCCCGTTGCATTATGTCGAATTCACGGGCTAATTCATCAGGACTGAAAGTGACGCGATGTGTGCGTCCCCGCCCAGCACGAAAAGGGCAGTAGCGGCAGTTTTTCTCGCAGGCGCTGGTCTGCATGGTGCGTAAAACAGTCAGCGGTCCATCAGGACGCTGCACTTGCACGATCGACTCTGCAAGAAAGCTGCGCTTTGCTCTCTGGCGAGCTGTGAGTGCCGGTTCGCCGTCACAATCGAATTGCCCGGCGCGACTCATCGTTTCCAGCTTTTGACGGGTATTGGGTAGCACAATTGTTTGCATAGTAATATTATACTGAACGGATGTTCGTTTGTAAAATTGATGGGGGTGGGTGAGGTAGTTCAATTTTTGGGTGGCATTAAAAAGCCGACTCGCGTGAGTCGGCTTTTGATGTTCTGGCTTAAGGATCAGCTATCAACCGCCGAGCCACATTCCAATAATGCCGCCGACGCCCATTTGGGCAATTAAGCCGGCGAAAACCACTGAAACCATTGACATCAATTTGATGAGAATGTTCAGTGACGGGCCGGTGGTATCTTTGAAGGGATCGCCGACGGTGTCACCGACGACGGTGGCTTTGTGCGGATCCGAGCCTTTACCGCCGTACGCGCCTTCTTCAACATGCTTTTTGGCGTTGTCCCATGCGCCACCGGCGTTTGCCATCATCACGGCCATTGCAAAACCGGTTGCCAGCCCGCCGGCCAACAAGCCAAGCACACCCGCCACACCAAATAGCAACCCAACCACCACCGGCACGGCAATCGCCAGTACAGAGGGGGCAACCATTTCTTTTTGCGCGCCACGGGTGCTAATTTCCACACAACTGGCATAATCCGGTTTGGTGGTTCCTTCCAGAATGCCGGGAATTTCACGGAACTGACGGCGTACTTCCTGCACCATATCGCCGGCTGCACGTCCCACTGCTTTCATTGTCATTGCCGAGAAGAAGAACACGGTGGCGGCGCCGCTGAACAACCCCACCAGCACAGCGGGGTTCAGCAAGCTGACATTGTAATAAGCGGAAAAATCCGCCAGGGTCATTTTTGCTACTGCCACCGAATGTCCATAGCTGGCAATAAAGACTTCTGATTTGCCGGCCAGGTGTTCCAGTCCAAAGCGGATTTCTTCCAGATAAGCCGCCAGCAGTGCCAGTGCGGTGAGGGCAGCAGAACCAATGGCAAAGCCTTTGCCGGTGGCGGCGGTGGTGTTCCCCACCGCGTCGAGCTGGTCGGTGCGTTTACGTACTTCTTCTGGCAGGGCAGCCATTTCTGCGTTACCGCCGGCGTTATCGGCGATGGGGCCGTAAGCGTCGGTTGCTAGCGTCAATCCCAGCGTAGAGAGCATACTCACCGCTGCCAGTCCCACGCCGTACAGGCCCATCAACGTATTGTGCGCCCCACCAGGCAGGTAGAAGCTAACCACAATCCCAATAATGACCATCAGTATTGGAATGCCGGTCGATTCCATGCCCACGGCCAGCCCGCTGATAATGACGGTGGCGGGACCGGTCAGCCCCTGTTTAGAAATTTCCTGGGTGGGTTTGTATGCGTGAGAGGTGTAGTATTCGGTAGCACGCCCGATGACCACCCCCACCGCCAAACCGGCGACAATGGCGAACCAGAGCATCAACGGATTTGCCAACCCCAAGAGATACACAATCCCCAGCGATACCGCCGCAATTCCAATAGAACTATAGGTGATGCTATTGTTGATGGATCCCATCAGGTCGGCCATTGTTGCGCCTTCTTTTGTGCGCACAAGATAAATGCCAATGATGGAGAGAAATACGCCGACGGCTGCCAACGCCAGGGGGGCTGCCAGATAGCGTAACTGCATTCCAATATCAGTCACGCCGGCAGGGAGAAATGCCCCGTTGGTACGAATAACTTCGGTGGCAACGGCAGAAACACCCAGCGCCGAGGTTGCCAGAATAGACCCGGCGTAGCTTTCGTACAGGTCAGCGCCCATTCCGGCTACGTCACCCACGTTATCGCCCACGTTATCGGCGATGGTAGCCGGATTGCGCGGGTCGTCTTCTGGGATGCCAGCTTCCACTTTACCCACCAGGTCTGCACCCACATCTGCCGCTTTGGTGTAGATACCACCACCCACACGAGCGAACAATGCCTGCGTAGATGCGCCCATCCCAAAGCTGAGCATAATCACGGTAATTTGCGGCAGGGGGTTCGCAACACCAAAGAAATCGGCGGGGAAGAGGTAGTACAGAATAAGAAACCACATACTGATGTCGAGCAGGGCGAACCCAACGACCACCAGCCCCATCACCGCACCGGCGCGGAAGGCCACGCGCAGTCCACTGTTCAAACTATTGCGGGCAGCATTCGTGGTGCGGGCAGAGGCATTGGTTGCGGTTTTCATTCCAATGAACCCACACAAACCGGAGAAAAACCCTCCGGTGAGGAAGGCATAGGGCACAACCTTATTCTGCACGCCAAAAAAGGACATCATCAAGAAGATAAGGAATAACACGGCAAAGATGATTGCCACAACGCGGTATTGGCGCCTCAAATACGCCATTGCGCCTTCACGCACCGCCTGAGCAATTTCAATCATCCGTGGCGTGCCCTCTTCTACCTTCATCACTGAGCGATAAAACATGTACGCCCAGGTGAGAGCGGTGATGGACCCCAACGGCGCGAGCCACCAGAGCCAGGGCAATGACTCCCGCACTGCTGACCCGTTCCCTTCCGCCAGAGCAGCGGGAGTTACAAACAAAACCATTAGTAAAGCAAATAAAAACGAATGCATTGAAATTTTTGGCATAAAAAATCTCCTTAATCGTTGTTGAGCTGTTTTGTGAATGCAGGCAACCACCGTAGTCGCCATAATTTGTTATGTTATTGTAGGCTGGTGAGTGCCGACAGATGGCGTATTCTATGAGAACTAAGGGAGATTGTCAAAAATAGAATTATTGCTTGAATAGTCGACCCCATACTGCTGACCAAACTGCCCTGAAACGGCGCCCAAATATGATTGCTTGGCGCACTGCAATATGATATAATATTATTTGCTGCTTATAGATAGTTGCACCTATGGCAAATACAAAATTCATTTATCAACAATTGAATAAATTGCTTGCTGATAACACACCCGTTGCCACGGCAACTATCGTTCGCGTGCGTGGCTCGGCTCCGCGTGAAGTCGGGTCAAAAATGATTATCAATCCTCTGGGCCAGCACATCGGCACCATTGGCGGCGGGTGCGGTGAAGGCAATGTCATTAAAACCGGCCTGGACGTGCTAGACCTTGCGCAACCGAAACTTGTGTCGGTAGACCTGACCGGCGATATTTCGATGGAATCGACAGCGGTGTGCGGCGGCGTTATGGATGTTTTTGTAGAGCCGTGGACGGCTGATGATGCTTCCGTGGCGCTTGTATCAAATTTGCTGACCGCATTTAAAGCGAGAGAGGCGGTGGCTTTGGTCTCGGTAGTGGAGGCCGGCGACGCACACAGCTCAAAGTTAGGGCAGCGAGCTGTTTTTAACTCTCAGGGTTTCGTAATCGGCAATCTGGAACCTCATCTATACTGGCCGCAAATTCAGTCTGCTGTTCAACGCGCGCTGGAGGCCGGACGTTCACAACTATTTACGGTTGCGGAGGGGTACTCACTATTTGTGGAAATTCAACAACGTCCCCCTGGCCTAATTGTGGTGGGAGCGGGTCACGTGGCAAAACCGCTGGCCGAACTGGGCAAGATGATTGAATTTGACGTGACCGTTATTGACGACCGGCCACAATATGCAAACCGACAACACTTTCCCACCGCGGACCGTGTGATTGCTGCTCCCTTTGCCGAAACATTGCGCACAATGCCAATTGATGCCAATACGTACATTGTGCTTGTAACGCGCGGACACGCTTATGATGTGGAAAGTTTGCTGGAGGTGATTGATTCCCCGGCGCGGTACATTGGTATGATTGGGAGCAAGCGGCGCATACGGGCGGTGTTTGAACTGCTGGAACGGGAAAAAGGTATTCCCCGCGAAAAACTTGCCCGTGTTTTCGCCCCGATTGGTCTGGATATTGGCGCAGAAACCCCTGCTGAAATTGCTATTTGTATTATCAGTGAGATAATCAATCTATACAGAGGTGGCCGCGCGTCGTCACTGTCCGATGTATTGCACCAAAATTATCGCCTGCCGTTGCATCCTGCCCGGTTGGACGCAAGTCGCCGGAGGGGTGATGCAATACGCTCCAAATAAATACCGCGAAAGCCCTCAATTTTGTGGATATGAAGAAGGATGCTGATCGATGAGAAACTTTTTTAAATCAATGGTGACAAATACTGGCGTAGCCGGTGAGATCCTGACGTTTCTGTGGCAGCGCAAACTCTGGTGGCTTATCCCAATGGTGACAACTCTGTTGCTGATTGGCTTGGCCTTAATTTTTGCTTCTGCCTCCGGTGTGGCCCCGTTTATTTACACCTTATTCTAACGCTGCCTTGCGTATTGGGAGATTTTGATGAACGTTTTGCAAAAAATCTGGCAGGCCTGGCAGAAGTTTGGACGGTTTGTTGGGAATCTGGTTGGCCGAATTATTCTGTCGATTTTCTATTTTACAATTATGCTCCCCTTTGGGTTAGGCGTTACCCTGTTTGGTGATGCTCTGAAATTAAAAGAAAAAACGTCGCGCCATTGGATTTTGCGTGCCCCTGTAACCGATGGTCTGGATCAAGCTAGCCGTCAATTTTAGTTGTTATCTGTCAGCGCAGAACAAAGAATGAGGTTGATTACTGATGAATATATTAGGTATTTCTTGCTACTATCACGATTCGGCCGTGGCGTTGCTTCAAGATGGGATGCTAGTCGCTGCCGCAGCCGAAGAACGCTTCAGCCGCAAAAAACACGATCATGGGTATCCCGAACACGCCATTCAGTTTTGTTTGCAGCAGGCCGGCATTACAGCTAACGACCTTGATTACGTGGTCTTTTATGAGAAACCTTTGCTCAAGTTCGAGCGTATTTTACTGTCGACGTTGGGAACATTCCCCAAATCTTGGGGTGTTTTCCGGGAAGCGATGGTTGCCTGGTTTGATGAAAAGTTGTGGATCAAAAGTCAACTGCAAACACGCATTGGTGTGCCCACCGGAAAAATCTTGTTTGTGGAACACCACCTTTCCCACGCCGCCAGCGCCATATTTGCCGCGCCATTTGAAGATGCTGCCGTCCTGACTATCGACGGGGTGGGCGAGTGGACTACGGCTACCCTGGGGCACGCAACGGCCACATTCAATGGCAATGGTCAGAACAACATTACCCTGACAAATGAACTGCGATTTCCGCATTCGCTGGGGTTATTGTATTCCGCTTTTACGGCCTATTTGGGCTTTAGGGTAAACAATGGCGAATACAAAGTGATGGGCATGGCGCCCTACGGAACACCCAAGTACATTGACGATGTTTACAAAGTTGTTTCTGTGGACAATGAGGGCGGCGTGAAATTGAATATGGATTATTTCAGCTTCCACCATTCAACCAGCCGCACGTTTAGCCAGAAATTTGTTGATCTTTTTGGCCCGCCACGGAAGCCTGAATCTGAGTTTTTCACCCCCACCACGCATCCCCGCCAGGACCATCCCCAGTGGAGCGATGCGGTGGCCGCACAAAACCAAAAATATGCCGACATTGCGGCCAGCATTCAGCGGGTGACGGAAGAAACCATTTTGAAGATGGTACGTGCCGTACATGCGCAAACAGGTTCTAAAAACCTGGTGATGGCCGGTGGCGTGGCGTTGAATAGCGTTGCCAATGGACGCATTGTGCGCGAAGGGCCATTTGAGCAGGTCTTTATTCAACCCGCTGCCGGAGATGCCGGGGGTGCTCTGGGAGCGGCGTTGTATGTTTACCACGTTCTGTTGGGCAAGCCGCGCAAATTTGTTATGGAACACGCTTATTGGGGCGCGGAATACGCCGAAGCCGAGATGGCAAATGCTATTCAAGCGAGCGGATTTGCCTATGAACGTGTTGATGAAATGGAGAAATTGACAGACCGCGCCGTGGACACCATTTTAGACGAACGAGTGATAGCATTGTACCAGGGACGCTTTGAATGGGGGCCACGTGCGCTGGGGCAGCGTTCAATTTTGGCCGACCCCCGTCGGGAAGAAATGAAGGAAGTGGTCAATACCAAAATAAAATTCCGTGAACCGTTCCGTCCCTTTGCCCCGGTGGTGACGGAAGAGGCCGCCCCCGATTATTTTGCCACCAAAAACATTACGCAAAATCACCTGGCCCGATATATGCTGATGGTTTCTCCCATTGTAGAGGACAAGCAAGATAAAATCCGGGCCGTGAACCACAATGGAACGGGGCGATTGCAGAGCGTGCGCCGCGAATGGAACCCGCTGTATTATCGCCTCATTGAAAAATTTGGTGAAGCAACAGGCGTTCCCGTGCTGCTGAATACATCGTTCAACCTGCGCGGTGAACCTATTGTCAACACGCCGCAAAACGCGCTGAATACATTTGCCAAATCTGATATTGACCAGTTGGTGATGGGGAATTTTTTGGTGAAGAAGTAGAAGCGTACAAACCTGCCCGGTCTGTGCTCCGGTTAAATTTTATCTACATCGTGTGAGCGACTTTCGCGGATGCCTGCTGGCGTAATTTCAATGAACTCGGCTTTTGCTTGCAGTTCCACAATAGTTTTGGCTCCGCCATAGCTCAGTCCAGAACGCAATCCCCCCACCATTTGGTACAACACTTCTTCTACGTTGCCCCGGTAAGGTACAACTGCTTCTATGCCTTCGGGCACAACTTTGTCCCAATCCACCTGGCTTTCAGCACTTTCATCTTCTGTGTTTTCTGCTGCTTTGCGACCCATTGCTGCCCCCAGCGAGGCCATTCCGCGCACCACTTTGAATTTCTGCCCACTGCGAATAACGGTGGCCCCCGGCGCTTCTTCTGTTCCGGCAAATAGGCTACCAATCATCACCGTAGCTGCGCCTGCCGCCAGCGCCTTCACCATATCCCCCGACATTTTAATACCTCCATCGGCGATAATCGGCACATCGCGCCCCGCTTCACGCACTCCGTCAGCGCTATCCATAATGGCTGTGAGTTGCGGCACGCCGAAGCCGGTCACAATTCGAGTGGTGCAAATAGACCCCGGCCCCACGCCGACTTTCACGGCATCAACGCCTGCCATGGCCAGATCATACGCGCCCTCTTTCGACGCCACGTTTCCGGCGATGATTTGCGCGGCTGGAAATTTCTGCCGTAGTTGCGCCACCATCCGCAGACAGTGGTCGGCGTGACCGTGTGCAATGTCCAATACCAGCACGTCTGCTCCGGCGGCCAATAATGCTGCTGCGCGTTCCAGGTCTTGGGGGCGCACGCCAATCGCCGCGCCAACGCGCAACCGGCCTTTTGGGTCTGTGGTGGCATTTGGGAAGCGGTTGTGTTTTATAATATCTTGCGCGGTAATCAACCCTACCAGTTTGCCGTTATCGTCCAGCACGGGCAGTTTTTCCAGGCGATGTTCATGCAAAAGTTGGCGGGCTTCTTCCATACGAATGTCGGGGCCAACGCTGATAATTTCGCCGGGCGGTGTCATCACCGAACTGACGGGCGCGTTCGCATCGGGGGCCAGACGAATATCACGTTGGGTAATCAGACCGATCAGTTCATCGCCGCCATTGTTTACAACCAGCCCACCGACATCGTATTGCTCCATCAGTTGCCGGGCGCGGGCAATGGTGTCTGTTTGGCGGATGGCGCGCGGATGCTCTACCATAAATCCCTCGGCGCGTTTTACACGCTGTACTTGCTGTACTTGTTGTTCAATGGTCATAAAGCGGTGGATAATGCCAATCCCACCCGCGCGGGCCATCGCAATGGCCATTCTGTGTTCGGTTACGGTATCCATATTGGCACTGATGATTGGAATACGCAGCTGAATTGTGGGTGTGAGCTGGGTAGAGGTGTCAACTACCTGTCGGGAAGCAACGGGCGAGCGTTTGGGAACCAGCAACACGTCATCAAACGTTAAACCTTTCGATGTTCGAATTTTCATCAGGAGCAGCCTCGGAGTTGTAAAGTTATGAGTGGCGCTACAAGATGGGCAGCGCCCAGGCAAATTGTATCACAAAATGGTTGGGTCAACAACACAAAAAACGCAAGACGCAGGCCAACAATTGACCCATTACGTTTTGCGTTTCCATTGAAAAAACTGATTTTTAACTGCGAAAGCACCCACACGGGCATTGAAAAATATTGAGGACTATTTAAGCCGTGCCAGCACCAGTGGGATAATTCGATCAAGTAAATCGTTATATTGAGTTGTGCCCAGGCGGGTAACAACAGCCGATTTTATTTGATTGATTAATGTGATATCGGGATCGATGGTGGCGGCAGGAGGGCTTGGCGCGCTTGGTGGCGTGCTGGAGATAGGGGAACCGTGAACCACCGGGGGAAGTTGCATCTGGGGCGCAACGGCCAAACGCGGCATTCCGGAATCTTGCGGTGGGGTGCTGCGCTGCTCAACCCGCTTCATTTTTATCCCCAGGGAAATAGCTTTGTCCTTGGCCAGGTCGGTGAGTACCACGTCATCATCAACCTCAATTTCGGTGATGCCCTGCGCGTGCATATCCTCAATATCGCGTTCCGTGTAAAACGTTTTCATAGCAAGTACTCCCTACAACTCGCGTCCTTCAATGCTTTCAACGGCCGCAATGGCGGCGGCCTGAGCGGTTTTCATTTCTGCTTCTGTGCCGCTCATCCACATCCGGCCGAAGCGCCCCACTGAAGATACGTGAATGAGCTTGATGTTGGCTCGTTTTTCGGCTTCGTTGGCGGCAATGTTGATGTACGCCGCCGGTGCGACTTCCAGCACTAATAAGGTTTCGCCGGGAACCAACATGCTTCCCCGTCGAAAGCGGTTTAGAAGCTGCGCCTGGTATGGGTCAACATTGGTAATTAGCTGCACAGAGGCCACCTTCGGTTTTATACGCATTTCTTCTTTCAAGCTAAGGCGGCTCAATACCATTTGTCCCGCTTGCAAAACGGCTTCTTGCGAGTGGGAGTGAATCTCGAACATCCCAAACTCGCGTTCGACTATCTGTGCGCCGGGGCGGGCTTCGGTTGATTTTACGGCAATGTCTACCAGCCGGAACACCTCGTTTCCGGGGGCTACTTCAATGTATAGCGAGGCCATTCCTTCAACCATCAGGTCGCCCTGGGTGACGGTGCCTACAAATCCGGCGTACTGTGGTTGGGTGCGGTCTAAATAGCAATAGACGCGAAGTTGAAAATCTCTAGCCATAATTTGCCTCACTCATTTATTGTGATTCACTGGCTTTTTCGGGCCAGATGGGTATTTTCCAACTAAATTTGCCTGCTTTGAACAAAAGAATGAGATAATACACGGCACTTGATAGCTTGTTTAATCCCTCAGTCAAATCGGGACGGGTGGGCTGTCCGTCTGGCCCGGTGAAAACGTGCGCTGCGGTCAACTCTGCTTCCCGAACCTGGCTGCGCAACAGGTTTAGCTGCAACAGCAGCTCATGATCGTTGGGGCCGGGAACCACGTGGCCGATGCCCAGCGTACGTTTGGGATTATGGGTGGCCTGGTGGATGTCGGTGGCGGAAAGCCCGGCCAGTTGCAGGGGGGCTATCTTACGCTTGTTGTACTCTGCCGATGTGATTTCGCGGCAGTAGGCGGCTAAGGTACTTAACCGGTCGCTTAAATCAGGCAGATTAAATCCCCGTGCTTGTGCCGCAGCTAACAAAAAGTGTGCGTGTACGGTGTCCATTTTCCCCCGGAAAAGGAATTGCGGCGCAGTCTTGGGTGCAAAATGTCCCGCATCGAGCTGGGCCAGATGACCGGGCTTGTGCGTTACCGGCTGACCACACACGGCGCACACTGGCACCGGACCTTCCAGGCGCACAGGAAACTCACCGGGCTTATCCCATGCTGGTCGGTCTGCCTGACCAGAGGTGATGGGGTTGGGTGCGGGAGTTGCTTTGGCCTCCTCCAAATAACAGATTTCGATATTCCACTGGTTAATGAAATCTTTTGCGGAAGGCGTAAAACGCACACCACGCGGCAGGGGGGCGATAGTTCCCCGTCCACCCTGCCACATTTCACGCAGTTCTGCTTCGGTGATGACGGTCATAATTATTGGGCATCCCAGTCGGCCGGGTAGGTAACGTAAAAAACCTTCGCGTAGCTTGGCGAGCCAAAAAAGATATTGCTCCCTTTGGGGATGTAGATAACATCGCCGGGGTTGCCAATAACAACCTGATTATCCATTCTGATTTCCAGTTGCCCGTCGATGACGAAATCAATTTCGTCGTAATTCAACGTCCAGGGGAACGAGCCTTTTTCCCACGTCATAAATCCGGCGGCCATCGGTGAGCCGTGTTCGGCGGTGATGATGTCGGTAACGTGGATATTCATCTCTGGATGTCCTACATCAAAGGCAAAGGGTTCCAGTCGAATGTTGTTGGCTTTAACGAGCTTTATTGGTTTGCCAGAGCGCACGCGCTTGTTGAGCAAAGGCGGCAGAGTACGTCCGCCGGAGATATCCCCTTCGCGGTGGATTTGGATCCCCAGATCGCGGGCAACGTCAAGTGCTTCTGGCGTGATACGATCGTTGGGCGCAAGCAATAAATATTGACACCCTTCTCCCGCCAAACGTCGAATATCGGCTGCTGAGAAAAACTCTCTCACAGCGAGCCTCCTTTGTATGTTTTAAACCTGATGGGTTTTAGGAACCGGTCAGGTTTTTTACTTGAATTACTTGCTGTGTCCGCCAAAGCTGCCTTTGCTTTCCTGAGGCAGGATCATTTCTACATCAGAGTGCGGGCGTGGGATCACGTGGACAGACACCAGGTCGCCCACACGTTTGGCAGCGGCTGCGCCGGCGTCGGTGGCAGCTTTTACCGCGCCAACATCGCCGCGCACCATCACGGTAACAAACCCGCCGCCGATGTATTCACTGCCGATGAGTTTTACATTTGCGGCTTTCACCATTGCATCAGCGGCTTCAATGGAACCAATGAGACCTTTGGTTTCTACCATACCCAGGGCAATCATTTGAATGTCTACCATTGTGCGTTTCTCCTTTTGTTTTGTGGTTTGAGTAACTTTAGGTGATGTTGTTTTTGTTACAGATTTTGATGTTCCTCCCGCTGCCGCCTGTGCGTTGACGGTTTTTGCGGTCGGTGCGGTTTTTTTCCGTGTTGTGCGTTTGCGTTGGGGGGGCGATGTGCTGCTGGCCTTCTCTTGCTTTTTGGGGGGCGGGGTTTCCGCCTGCGATTTGGAAGGTGTTGCCATATGCGTTGCTCCTCACTGTTTAATGCCGTTGGGTGCGCTTCAGTACTTCTTCAATGACGGCGCGGACAACAGTTTCTACATCAGTTTGGGTGGTTTGGTTGGGACTGCCGGTGTGATTTTGAGGGTGCGCATCGATAAGGGCGGCAGCCGGAGGGGGTGTTGATTCGTAAGCCAACCGTTTGATGTTGAGCAGGTGGGTGGTGGTAATGTTGTCGCCGGTAATGGCGCCGCCAATGCCTCCTGATCCCAACGTCATTGAGGGGGCGAGGTTTGTGGTAAATCCTACCGACCCAAGCGTACCCATTGTGTTGACCAAAATGCGGAAGACTGGTTTTTGTAAGCCATATTCCAGGATCACTTTTTCGTCTGTGGCGTGAATGACAAGGGTGTGTCCGCGACCCCCGAATTTAATCAATTCAATGCTCCGATTGCAACCAGCTTCCCACCCGTCTTCTTCGAACCAGCCCAGCACGGTGGTGAGTTTTTCGCGGGAGAGGGGTTCATCCCTGCCGACTTTGTTCAGTGGCGCAACCAGAATCCGCGCCGAAGCGGGAACCTGTATCCCTGCCATCTGGGCCAGGGTTTGCGCTGTTTGTCCAACACTGTGGGGGTTAATGGCTCCATTGGGGTGGAACAGCAGTTTGGCCAGCGCTTTCGCTTGTTCCTTGTTTACAAAGTACGCTCCCAGCCGTTCCATTTCGGTGCGCAATTGGGCGGCAATCGGCTTATCGGCCACCACAGATTGCTCTGTGGCGCAGATAACCGAGTTGTCGAACGCTTTGCTGGAGACAATGTAATTCGCTGCCTGTTTGATGTCGGCACTGCGGTCAACGTAACAGGGGACGTTGCCTGGCCCCACACCATAGGCGGGTTTACCCATACTGTGGGCCACGCGAACCATCTCTGAGCCGCCGGTAGCCAGAATAACGGCGATGCGCTTATGGTGCATTAGTTCTTGTGTGCCCGGTAGGGAGATATGGGTCATACAGCCAATCAACCCCTTTGGCATTCCGGCGGCCTCGCCGGCCTCAGCCATAATGCGCAGTGTTTCACCGGCGCATTTGTATGCGGAGGGGTGCGGGGCGTGGACAATGCCGTTTCGGGCTTTGACGGCAATTAATGTTTTGTGCGCCACGGTTGATGTGGGGTTGGTGCGGGGACTCAGTGCCGCAACCACGCCCATCGGCCAGCCAATTTCCACAATCCCGTGCGCTTTGTCTTCTCGCAAGATGCCCACGGTTTTAATATCTTTGATGGATTCCCAGGTAAGTTTGCTGGCAAGATGGTTTTTTAGCGTTTTGTGTTCGGCAATGCCGTAGCTGGTTTCTTCCACCGCCATCCGGGCCAGTCTTTCCGATTCGCGGTACACAGCGTTGGCCATGGCTTCGCAAATGCGGTCAACTTGTTCCTGATTAAAATGGAAGAATTCTTGTTGCGCTGCATAGGCTTGTTGGGCCAGGCGTCTTGCTTCTTGAATGGATAGAAGGTCATTGTCGTAGATTTGGTTCATTGTCCCTCCTACTTGAATTTGAGTGGCGTGCGTGCAACGTCTAGCACTGCATCGCGGAAGGCGTCGCAGGCAGCTTTACATGCGCTCTGACTGCCGGTGAGCAGTCCGCCGGAGAAGTTTGTTTCTGAGGGTGGTTCCCACCACACCTTCATTTCCACATCGGCGGCTTTAAGTGCGGCGTCAAGCCCATAGGTGGCTTCCAGGGGACAGGCAATCAGGTAAGCCAGGGGTTCCCCGCGAGTGACGCCCGCTTCTTTTGAGAGGTATGAGCCGGTGCTGGAAATGGTGTGGGCAAAAAATACATTGTCGCCGGCTTCGTCGGCGGTGTAGAACCAGGCTTCGTTTTGGGCATAGTCGATGGTGGCATTCAGTGCTGAGCGTACTTCGGCGGGGTCTGGGCCAGCAAAAATGGCAATGATTTCACCGGACAACGGGCCTGATGGATACCCTGACCCAGCGTAGAATGATTTGGCGTACACCACTTCTACATCTGCCATTTTGGTTCCCTCGTCAATAGAAACGTAGAGGGAATCATCAATATCACAGGTGATGAGTCCCAGGCTCCGCTGGTCGGGTCGCAGGTTCAGTTTCTGGGCGAACCCCCGGTCAACGTTGGGGATTAGCCTGACCGATAAAATTTTTGGTTTTACGGGGTCTAATACGGCCATAATTTCTCCCTTTCTGTAAGGATAGTGTGTGATGCGTGATCCGTGTTGGGTGGTGTTCCCAGGGGGCATGCAACACGAAATACGGAGCACGAAACAATTTTACCTTTATCCGTTTTCTCCCTCTTTCATTTTTAAGTCTACGCCGCTGGTTTGGAATTTTATCATTTTTTGAATGAGTTGAACGGCAAATGCACCGGCTTCCAGGGGGTTCATCCCGCCCTCATAGATGTTGCAAATGGCGTCGCGGTTGGCGTCGGTTGAATCAGGCTGGGGGCGATACCCCAGGTAGATGCTCATACTTTCGGCGCGGGCAAGGCCGGGGCGCTCGCCGATGAGTACGGCACAAACTTTGGCATCCACAATGCTGTTGACGTCGTTTAACAAGCCAACGCGCGCGTTTTTTACAAAGAAGGGGGTCCCCATCGAAAGTCCTGCCGCTTTAAAGCCTTGTTCCAGCACGGGCATAATTTTGGGCAGATTGTGGTCGATTGCTGCGCCGCTGAGGCCGTCACCTACAAAAATCTGCACGTCAGGATTTTTGGCACACCGGTCGCGGAGTATTTGTTTTGATTCTTCAGTGAGTTTGCGTCCTAGATCGGGGCGTTTTAAATATTCCTGACGGTCGTGAGCCTGGCTTTGCACGGTGAATAAGCCCAGTTTTTCCAGCATTTGGGAGTCAACTTCGTGGAAGAGAGCATCTTGCGTAACGCCGTGATCTGCCAGGAAGAGCAGGGTGGCGCGGGTACGGGGACGCGGTCCTGCACGCCCCACGCCGATGCGGGTGGGCGTGGTTGCTATCAGCGCGCGCAATCCATCTGCGTCGGCGGGATGTTTCAGGCCGGGGGTGCGGCGGGCTTCTAGCGTGGTGGGGTCAGGCAGGTCGATGATGGGGCCATCACTGCTGTGGGTGGGTGCGGGGGGTGGCGCGGAAGCGCTGCCGCCATTCGATTGTTTGTTGATTTCCGCCAGTACCGCCTCTACAATTGCTTGAATATCCGTTTCTTGCATAGTTTCAATCCTTTTTCAAGGTTCCAAAGTGACGAAGTGGCAGATGTAGTGCGTATTGCGTAGTGCGCAAGGGGTGTGGTGTTACGTGCTATGCACCACGCACTACGGGTAACGAGTGACAGTTTTTGCCCTTAATGCTTCAAAAATATTGTTGGGTCGCCAGCTTTTTCGGTGAGCGTGCCGTTTTTGAGCAGGCCCATTGTTTCCATCCACGCCTCGAATTCTGGCAGAGGGTGCAAGCCCAGCGTTTGCCGCAACGATGGCGCATCGTGATAGCTGGTACACTGGTAGGCCAGCATCACATCGTCGCCCATCGGCACGCCCATAAAATAGTTGCATCCGGCGGCGGTGAGTTGCACGGCCAGGCTTTCAATATCGTTTTGGGTGGCGCGAGCGTGGTTGGTGTAACAGGCATCGACGCCCATTGGAATGCCGGTGAGCTTACCCATAAAATGGTCTTCCAGCCCGGCGCGAGAGATTTGCACTGCATCGTACAGGTATTCCGGCCCAATAAACCCCACCACGGTGTTTACCTGGTATGGTTTGTACCGCTTTGCCAGGCCGTAGATGCGGGCTTCAAGGGTGAGCTGGTCCCAGTCATAGTGTGCATCGGCCGATAATGCCGATCCCTGTCCGGTTTCAAAGTACATGTAGTTGGGGCCTTCGGGCCAGCAATATTTCTGCGCCAGAGCATAGGCTTCGTCCATCATGTCCACATCAATGCCAAAGCTTTCGTTGGCTTTTTGCGTGCCGGCCAGGCTTTGAAACACCAGTCCCACTGGTGCCCCCTGTTTCAGCGCCTGCATTTGGGTGGTTACGTGTGCCAGTACGCAGTTTTGGGTGGGGATTTCCCAGGTTTTTATGATGTCATACGTCATATCCAGCAGACGCATTGTGCTGCCCAAACTGTCATCCACCGGATTAATGCCAATGACGCTGTCGCCGGAGCCGTAGGAAAGACCCTCGTAGATTTCGGCACGAATGCCTTCCGGGCTGTCGGTGGGGTGGTTGGGCTGTAATCGGCTGGCGAGCGTGCCCGGCAAGCCGGCGGTGTTGGCGCAGTGGGATGAGACGCGAATTTTTTGCGCGCCGTAAATTAAATCCAGGTTGGACATTAATTTGGTGACGGCGGCCACCATCTCGGCGGTGAGGCCGTTGCTTACCCGCCGAATCATTTTCGGGGTCGTTGTGTCGGCCAGAATCCATTCCCGAAAATCACCCACCGTCCAGTGCTTGATTTCGTTGTAGATAGTTTCATTCACGGCGTCGTCAATTGCGCGGGTCACTTCATCATCGTCGTAGGGGACGGCGGGGTTCTGGCGCAAGGTTTCCAGCGGTACTTCTGCCAGCACATATTTTGCTGCTACCCGTTCGGTGACTGATTCGGCGGCGACACCGGCCAATTCATCGCCAGATTTTGGCTCGTTGGCTTTACCCATTAATTCCCGAATGTCTTTAAACTCATACGTTTTGCCGAAAAGTTTTGTTCGTAAAAGCATAGGCTTTTCTCCTTGTATTGCGTGGCGTAATGCGTGATGTTCTGGGGAGAGCATTTCTACGCAATACGGAATACGACGCACTAATGATAGAAAATCAATGTTTTCACGCTTAATGGTACAACGCGCCCATCTAGCATAGGGCGGCCAATGTCGATGTAATCGCCCTCTGCCAGACCAACCTGATCAATAACCAATAATGGGCGATTGGGAATGACGCTTTTTACAGTTTGACCCAACGCGCGGGCGTAATCATGTTCGGTAATGATGATGAATGGCTGGTGGGCGGGCAAATATTCTGCTGCAAAGTCCGCCAGCCCCTGACTGAGTTCGGTGAGCGAGGCGTAGTCTAGTTCCCAGGTTAACTCCAGCGCTATTGCAAATTGAGCCGCAGCCGGGTCTACATCCCAGCGGGCCATCGCGTAGCGAACAGCTTCAGTGACTTGTTGGTGGGTGGGTGGTATGCCATTCCAATGTGGATGCACCACCGGCACATTTTTAATGGGCAGCAGGTCTGCTTCTGCCCAAATGGTGCTGCCGCTGAGCGTGACCGTTTGCGAGCTGGCCCCCATCACCGTGGCCCGCATTGTTTCCGGCGGCTGTTTTATGTTGTAGCTGCGGATGACAGGATGCATACGGAGCGATTCGGCCAACAAGGGGCCAACGTCGCCATGAATAGTCACATCAGACACTGCAGCCAGCGTGAGCGGGTGGTAAAAGTAATACCCAATGCCGCCGGAGAAGAACAAAACAGTTCCCTTCCCCGAAACCGGACTCGGTTCGGTGAGCAAGAGCTGCTGGGCCAGGGGATTGGTGGTCCCTTCCAACAGATGGACGGTCAGGTCAGCCATACAATCGGTAAACGTTCTCAGTTGGGCCAGGTCTGGTTTGTAGCCTACTTTAAGGGGCAAGCCCAGATGATCAATGATTATCTGGGCAGGATCGGCAATGGCCGTGATTTCTCCGTTGGTGTGGGCGAGCTGCAAAATCCGCCCGCCATAGTTCATTGCCGCCGCAGCAATCATTGTCCCCTGCTGAAAGATGGCACTGTTGGCCGAACCGCCGCCGATATCAATGTTGGTGACGGTCGTGTAATGTTCACGGGAATAGGTGGCTGCGCCAGAGCCGCGCCCAGAAATCATCGACTCCAGGTGCGGCCCGGCGACAGTGACCACAAAATCGCCTGCCAGCGCAGAAATGGCCTCTAGAATAGTGTCGGCGTTGCGTTTTTTTGCCGTTTCACCGGTGATGATTACGGCGCCGGTTTCAACATCTTGGGGCGCAACACCTGCCTGCCGGTATTCCTGGCTCAGAATTTGTTCCAGGGCGGTGGCGTCTATTTCTTCCGGCCCGCTGAGCGGGGTAAAGTGTACCTGGCTGCGGTAAATTACTTCTTTGCCCACAATGCCTGTCAGACGCGGTAAATTCATTGGTGAACGCGATAATGGTGTTGACCCACCTACCACGCCTCCCGCCAGGGTCAATTTTGAAAAGACAATCTGGGTGGTGGACGTGCCAACATCTATACCAACGCTGAGCATTGTGCGAGTGTCTTGAGCCATTGAGGTGTTTCTCCCCTATGCCCCTTTGCGAAATGTCACTGAACCATCAGTTTGCAGGGTGTCGACGATGGCCATAATTACGTTGTCTACCGGGCGGTTGTGCGTCATTTCTGTTTGCCGGGCTGCTGATCCTTGTGCCACCAGCACCAGGTCGCCTTCCCCGGCGTCTACTGTGTCTACGGCCACAAGAGGATTGCCCACCGGTTTTCCTGCCACGTCCGCTTCTTGGACGATAAGGAGCTTGCTACCGGTTAGCGTACTATACTTCATTGTAGAGACAACCAATCCGATCACCCGTGCAATGAGCATAATTGTCAGCCTTTCTGTAATGATAACACCGTAATGCTAAATTAACAATTGAAAAAGGCGTGATGGGTGTATTCAGCTTTGAGGAGGTAACGGAAAGTTGCCGCCCCTGACAGGTCTGTGCAGACCTGTCAGGGTTTGGTCATAAAAACTGAACTGCACCCAGGGACGTTATTCGTTATATTAACCTGCCAATTCCTCTTCCGCCGCCTCAATCAGGGCGAATTCTTCTTCAGGCGCTTCTGCAACCAGGTGATGACGAGCATATACGCCGAAGTAGATTAGCCCAATAACGTAAAAGACCGCCACACCAATAACGCCTGGCCGATAGTCTGCAATGGCAAATGCAGCGAAGATTGAGATTAGGGCCAGAATGCCGGAGATCCAGGCGAAAATACTTCCGCCGGGGCTGACGTACGGGCGTTCAAGTTTGGTGTTGCGTTTGATGATAATATAGCTGAGCATCATCATTACATAAGAAATTGCTGCCCCAAAGACGGCCATATTCAGCAAAACGGCCCCTACGGTATTAGAGAATTGATCAATGAGAATAGCTGCCAGATACCCAATAATCGCCCCGCCGATGAGTGCCACGTGGGGCGTATGGCGCTTAGAATGGGTGATAGACCAGAAACGGGGGAAGTAGCCGGCGCGAGATAAGGCAAAGATTTGCCGTCCATAGGCGTAAATGATGGAGTGGAAGCTGGCAATCAGACCGGTTAACCCAATTAGAATTAGAATGATGGTCATTGCCTGCCCGCTGCCGAAAATTGCCACGAACCCATCGGCCAATGGTGCCCCAGAAAGACCAATCGCCGCCGCCCCGCATGCCCCAGCGCTGTTGCAGAAATCAACCCCAGAGTTGAGGATGAGCGTAAATACAGACAGAATTAATAAAGCTACAATGCCTAAAATCATCGCTTTGGGCATATCGCGGCTGACGTCTTCGGTCTCTTCCGCCGCCAGGGGGAGTTCTTCAATGGCCAGATAAAACCAGATGGCAAACGGAATTGCGCCAAATACGCCGTACCATCCCTTTGGTAGCCAGGTTGCAGATTGCCCGGGGTTGGGCACAACGGTGAACAAATTTGCCCAGGCAAAATGTCCAGTAACCAACACCGTTACATAGTAAATAACCAAAATTAAGGTGGCAATAAGGGTAACAACCAGCGAAACTTTAAGCGTTAGTTCCACGCCGCGCACGTTGATCCACACGAAAATGGCGTAGGAAACAGCCCACCACCCCCACAGGGGGACAATAGGCCAAACTTCGTGCAAATAACCGCCAATACCAACCACAATCACGGCGGGCGTCACCACATATTCAACCACCACGGCCAGGCCGGTAATGTAGCCTCCCCACGGCCCCATTGCTGCTCTGGCGAATGAGTACGGGCCGCCGGCGTGCGGCAAAATGGTCGAAAGCTCGGCCAGACTGTACATCATAAACAAGTACATGACTGCTATAAAGACAGTAGCAATGGTTAACCCCCAAAAACCTCCGGCATCCAAACCAAAGTTCCAGCCGAAGTAGTCGCCGGAAATAACGGCCCCTACCCCCAATCCCCAAAGAAGAACCCATCCGGCTTTCTTTTGGAGTGAGCGTTCTTTGAGGTATTCCTCATCTACGTGTTCGTATTCAACCGTACCTTTTTGTTCAACTTTTGGATCCTCTGACATGATTTCCCCTCCTTTGTAAAGGATACAATATGGGTTAATAATTCTACCCGCGCCGTCCCTGGCACACGGTGCGGGGATGACTCCAAAGTTAAACACGCACAACTGCAAACGCTTGCTAACATTGCAACGCCCGCGTATTTATGCGTAAAAATTACGGCTACAGCTTATTACACCATTGAATCGCTGACAGGAAGCTGGCCTTTGTTCAATCTCATCCTATGAAATTGATTACCAATTATGCCGCCTGTAATTCTCCAAAATATTTATTCAGATCAGGTTAAAATACTATGGATGGTTATTAAGTTATAGAAATAGAAAGAGTACAATTTAAAATCAATAATATAGAGGATGAAAAACACACAACGTGCCGCCACGAATTCTGGCAGCAACGAATGAGGAAAGATGACACATGGCACAAAGATCTTCGACGATATCTGCCGGGGAATGTTAGCTGTAATGGTGGCTCAACAATATTATATTTTTCTCTGTAAAGCTGCCTAAGTATAGCAGCGCGCAGGAAACGCGTCAAATTTTGAAGAGGGATTATTGAGGAGGATTATAAGCCCCATTCCTGGTCTTAAACTCGATTAGCTACATCAATAAACTCGATTTCTACATCAAATTCTTTTTGAATAACCTTGCTCAATTCATTCACGCCGATGATTTCGGTGTGGTAGTGTCCCCCGGCAACCATGCTGATGCCGGCTTCGCGGCATAATTCCTGATTCCACTCGCGGGGTTCGCCGGTGATGAATAGATCAATGTTGTTGGCAATGAGCCAGTCGTAGTCATTGGGACGGGGCGCCCCGGAGCCGGAGAGGCTCACCACCCGGTGAACCGTTTGGTTGCCAAAGGGATAATAGAAGCCGTTGCCTTGAAATAGGGCCTGGCAGCGCTCCAGCGCATCGGTTAAACTGCTCCCGCCTGGAATTTCGCCGACCCAGCCCCAACCATCTTTGCCGTAGGGTTCAACAGGTTTACCGCCCAGCGCACGGATAATCGACACGTTGTGTCCAATTTCCGGGTGGCTGTCCAACAGGTAATGGTAGCCAATGAGCGAGAGGTTCTTCTTCCACAAAAACTTTAAGCGCCGGGTAAAAATTTTGTCTCGTGCAAAATACACGGATGCGGGAGAATTCATTGAGTGATGTACCAAAATCGCCTGAGCATGGCGTTCCACCGCCTTTTCAAATAGCATCATATTGGCGCTGACCCCGGTGACAATTTTATGAATGTTTTTGGCTCCCGCAATCTGCAAGCCATTGGCCAAATAGGGATCAATTTGGGGGACGGAATCCGTGTACCCCATAAACTCATCTAAAAATGCCATCAATGTATCTAATTTTACCATAGGATCCCTCCTGTGGGATATTTGTCCATTTTAACACCATTGGGGTATATTAAAAAGTCACGCGCGTGCTGCTGAAAGACCCGACGTTTTTCATTCTGGATGAGGTCACCGCCAGTGGCGTATATTGAAAATAGGGGAGGGAAATATAGGAGCAGAGGTTTAAATTCGTGTATCGAGCCAGTCGGCGATCCAATAGTATCTAAAATTATCGCCGTTGTAAACTTGCCAGGCTCCCAGTAGTCCATAACCCAGCCCGACCAGTGGAAGTGTCACCAAAAGTACCCCGGCCACCGCAGTCAGCAGCAGCGCCAGAGGGATTAGCAGTAATCCTACCAGCACGATACTCAGCAACCCTGTAATAACCCACGCCGCTGTCAGCACGGCTCCCAACACAATGGTGGCTCCTAGTAGCGCACACAACATCCCTAGTTGAAAGAGTGTGCTTTGCAAGGCGTGAAAGGCCACAAACGGGGAACGGTCTTTATACCCAATCCAAATGAACAGCGGAATGAGCATTATTACGAGCGTGCCAATGCCGCCGGTGGTGACAGCTACAATAAAGGTGAGCAACACGCTGGCGTGGGCCAGCGCGGCTATTTTCCGTTCATCTTCTGTGGGGGTGTAAGTGATCAGTTGCATACCTTCACCAGTGCTTTATCGTTTCAATATTGTATTACGCAGACTGTGAGGAAAAGTTGCACCGATGCGCACGACAATTTTCAATTCAGAAAACAAACTTTTGATTCAAGCTCGATCTGGCAAGCGCCTGTTGCCGTTTTGGGTGATTGTGCCGGTGGCGTTTCTCATTCCCGTGCTGAGTGCATTTGGTGGGATTTTGAGTGGTATGTTTAACGTCCTGTCCCAAGCCGATCTGGCTGAATTGCGGCATTTGTCGCGCGGAGAGTTGTTGAGCCTGGTTTACCCTCAAACAGCATTGGAGCAGATAGTTTTTTTGGCCTCCAGCTTTGGGGGGATTTTCCTGCTGCTGTGGTTGTGGGTGCGCTGGGTGGAAAAGCGTCCCTTTGTTTCCCTGGGGGTGGTGGCGGGCGGCGCAACAGTAAAATTTGGGCGGGGAATGTTGGTTGGCGGCGGTTTATTTTCACTGGCAGTGGGTATCCCCTGGGCGATGGGATTCTTTCGACTGGACGGGTTGCCACTGCTGCGCATCGGTGCAGTATTGGTGTTGCTAGGCTGGTTGGTGCAGGGATCGGCGGAGGAGTTGGTTTTTAGGGGATGGGTGTTGCCAGTACTGTCTGCGCGGTACGGGGTGTGGGTGGGCGTACCGGTTTCGGCGGCGATGTTTGCCGCAATGCACGGTCTAAACCCACATATGAATGTGTTGGCGGTGCTAAACCTGTTTCTGTTTGGGGTGTTTGCCGCAGTGTACACTTTGCAAGAGGAACGTGTTTGGGGGGTTTTTGGCATTCACGCAATGTGGAACTGGGTGCAGGGGAACGTTTTTGGGCTGCCAGTGAGCGGTGCACCGGCAGTGGGGGGAAGTTTGCTGCTGCTGCGCGAAACGGGCCCCGATTGGCTCACCGGTGGATTGTTCGGGCCGGAGGGAGGCGTAGCTGTGTTGGTAGTGTTGGGGGTGGCTCTGGCAGGATTGATATATTTTGATGGGTACAAAAAAACAGAAGCACACCTTTAAAACAGTGTGCTTCTGTCATCATTGAATGTATTGAATGTGATGGAACTGCTGCCGGGGATCGATTGGTTTCTATTCTTCGGCGATTTCTTCGGTGGTTTCTTCAATGACCGTTTCTACCACTTCTTCTTCTTCTTCACTCACCCGCGGCGGCTGAATGGTGACAATAAGAGATTCTGGACTGGAGTGGACGGTAATTTTGTCTGGTAGGTTCAGGTGCGATACGTGAATAGCGTCGCCAAACGAGGTCAACTCACTAATGTCAACCTCAATCGATTCGGGTAAATCGCTGGGCAACGCTTCAAGATCTAATTCGGTGATGCCGGTGATGAGCATTCCACCTTGTTTTACCAGCTCAGGCTCCTCGCCGATTAATCGAATGGGCACGCTCACCTGAACGGTGTTGGCCATATCCACAGCGTAAAAATCAACGTGAAGCAGGGTGTGTTTAATGGGGGAATACTGAATGTTGCGGGCCAATGTGTTAATCGGTTTTTTTCTGCCAATTTTGATGGAAATCAAATTTGTGGCGCCCGCTTCTCCCAGCACGCTTTTTAAAATTTTTTCAGGGGCCTGGATAGAAATATTTCCTACCCCGTGACCATAAATTTCGGCTGGAACGAATCCAGCATTACGCAAAGTTTTTACCTTTTTACCAAAAACCTCGCGGGGTTCAGCCTTTAATTCAATCGCCATGATACTTCTCCTTAAAGATTGTTCGCGCTAAAACTCAATGCCACACAATTGTTGAACCTGTATTCAATGCAACTGTAGCTTGCAATACACAAAAAGACGGGGCATTGTAACTAATTGTTCAGTAATCGGCAAACTGATGATGGTGTGATGACTGCCTGCGGCGGACACGCTGCTATTGACCCTGGCGCACATAAATGGGATTGCTGAATATCCACCCACGCCACTTGGTTTTGAACACCCGGTAGCATTCTACACGATACACACCGGGTTCTGATGCCATATAGGTTAGCGATGTGCCCCGTTTTTTGGCAATGATGCGCCCATCTTTCAATAGGCGAATTTCCGCCCGCTGGGGCACGGTTACGTTTAACGTTAGCATATTCAGTTTGCCGATGGCAATGTCATCCCCCTGGCCGGCCACGCCTTCTGCTTGGGCCGCGTCGAAAATCATCTGGTTGTCGGCGTTGGCGGCGGTGAAGGTGAAGCCACTGGTGTCGCCAATGTGATCATAGGCCACAAAGCAATGGCCGGCACGCAGAGCTTCTAAAACTTGCTGCTTGGCTATGGTTGCGTCCCGTGAAAGCGGTTCTGGGGTGAATAGATGGGTGCGCACCGCACTGAACAGGTCTTTATAGGGGAAAACAATACGGCTAATTGGTCCCATATTATACGTTTGCCCGTGTGCGTCCGCGCCACCAATGCCAACAACCTTGTGTCCCGCACGGGTCAGCTTGTCCCAGTGTGCCAGCGTTTCTGGAAACGGCGCGGTGATGAAGCGGTCGGGGAAGAATGCGGCGCGGATAGCTTTCGGTTTGCTGCTGAGATATGATTTGAATTCCGACATGTAGTTCCATATTTCCAGCCCGGTGTATCCCTGCACGTCCCAGTGTTTCCATGGAATTTCGCCCTCGCCGAAGAGGAGGGCCGCGCGCTCAAAGGGGTGGGCAATGAAGCCTACGCCGCCTGTGTCGTTCACTGTGTTAATTAATGCCTGGGGGTTGCCGGCATATTCGTTCAGATTGCGATCTATCCCCAGGCAAAGGTAATGGCTGTGTTCGGGGACAATGGTGGTATCATTCACTTCCACGCCCATTAATACGAGCAGATTTTTGTGCCAGCCTTCTCTGTCGGAAACATAAATATTGTGGTCAGTGAAGACCATAATGTTCAACCCGGCTTCCTGCCCGGCACGAATGACTTCGGTGTGCGTGCCTGCGCCATCAGAATAAACAGTGTGTTGGTGAAAGTTGGCGGTGTATTCGTACATAAATGGCTCCCGTGAAGGTTGAGAGATTGTTTTACGAGGTTTGATTGTTATCTCTCCTGTGCTGTTGCAACCCTTATTCCCTTGCTTGCGCTGGAACGATGAGTTCTTGCCCCACGCGCAGGCGCCCAGGGTCAGCCAGAGTATCGCGGTTGGCAGCGAAAATCACTGGCCACAGCGACGCTTTTCCGTAAAATTGAAGCGCGATTCTCGATAGCGTGTCACCCGGTTGAACGGTGTAGCGTGCCAGTTGGTCGGCGTCCGGTTCCGAAGCGGTGGGTGGCAAAAATCGCTGGTTCTGCGCTACCAGCGCGTCAAGCTGCTGCTGAATGGTATCCAGGCTGCCGGCAACATGTTGCACCAGTTTTGCCCCCTGCTGCTGGTATTCACTGAGCAAATCGGCGCTGATGTTTCCTACCGCGGTATAGTACAGCCATTTGCTTGCGGCCGTGTGCGGCGCAAAACTCACATCTGGCTGAAACTTCCAGATATAACTCAGGGCCGCAGAAAATGTGTCTCCGGTGTCTGTGAACAGCAAAACATGCTCACCCGGATTGGGGGTCGGTGCAGGAGGGGAAGCGGGGGACAGTCCCTCTAATTTTTGCCGCAACTGCGCCGGGTCAAAATTTAGGCCGGGACATTGGGTGTGGTTACCGCGCAGTTCGCGGTGTCCGCGCACATTTTCCACTGGAATGTGATATTTGGTCAGCAAATATTTAAGCAGAGCTAGCAGCGCCTCCCATTGAGCGGCTGTAGGGCGCGTGAAATCATTCGGAATCGGCTGCGTTGTCCCGTCTGCGGTGGAATAGGTGCGATTTTCACTGAACCAGCCCGCCAGACAAATAGCCAGATAGTGGTTGTTCCAGTATTGGCCCTGTTCCAACCCCTGCGCATCGGTGGGGTCTTTGAACCCGGCGTGATACGCGGCGATGTTCTCATCCAATGCATATTGAATGCGCCCATCGCCCAAAACAACGTAATTGTAGCCGCCGTGTGTCCATCCCCGTCCATGAACCTGGTAATCGAAAAAAGAGAACGCGTCGCCGGTGGGTGCACCCGTTTCCCGGTTTGCGGTGGCCGAGTGGTGAATGGCGATGCCGGTAATGTCGCCGGAACGCTGCCAGTTTTTGTATTGTTCATAATTGGGCATTTGTGCCCGCACGTCGATAATGTTCATTTTGAGTCTGCAAGTTTATGGGTTGCGAATGATGAATGACGAATTACGCGCCACGCGGTTCTGTCGGTAGTTGTAATCTTGCGTCCTATTCCAAAAACACCCACGCGCCGTAGCCTACTACACGGTCTTTTGTACCGGCGGTGTCGCCCGAATTTCGCAAGTCAACCCGCTGCACGCGCAATTGTTTGCGTTGGGCCACGGTTAGCAACCCCTGAATGCCAATGTGTCCGCAGGCGTGGTTGTATTGAATTTCTTCTGGGTGCAAGGTTTCAATGGCCCTGGCTGTGTGCTGGTCAAGGGCTTGCGCGGCTTGATAAGCGTGAAAATGGCTTAAATCGGAGCTAACGACAATGAGTGTTTCTGGGCCACCCCAGAGCACATCTAACACCTGGGCTACGTCGCCGGGGCTAACGTTGCCGGCGGCTAAAGGAACGATAGTAAATTCATCTAAAATAATTTGCAAGAATGGCAGGTGTACTTCCAGACTGTGCTCATAGGTATGGGCTGCGTCAAGCGAAAATACCTGGGACAATTCAGAGATTTGCGCCATTGCTTCCTGGTCGATGGGGACGCGGCCCAATGGCGTGTCGAATGCGCTGGCGTCGGGCGCAGCCAAACCAGGGCAGGGAACGTAGTGCGACGGCCCCAACAGAATTACACGTTTAACGACTTGTGCGGCGTTTGATTCGGTGAGCCACTTGTAGGCCGAAGCAGCAATTGGCCCGGAATAAATATACCCTGCATGGGGGACGATGATGGCTTTGGGGAGGGTGTGTTCACCGTGGGCCGCATCCAGGTATTCGGTGAGCATTTTTTTCAGCACGTATGGATCGGCGGGGTAAAACTTGCCCGCTACCGCAGGTGGTCGGATTTTAGTTGACATTTTCCCCTCTTTTCCCCAGTTGCTCAAAAATCTGGGGGTTTGCGTCAAAATCTGCCAGATTTCTCACCCTGAAATATTGAAACACGTTTCCGACAAATGACAAATAGTGAATGACTAATTA
>CAYPUV010000010.1:0-36974 GCA_964413895.1 uncultured Anaerolineaceae bacterium | reverse complement strand
GGGTAATGGTGGGCGTCGGTGTCCAGTTGGGGGTGGGGGTGAAGGTAGGCCGTGGCGTGCGCACTACTGCTACCGCCACCACGGTATCGGTTGCTACTTTGCGTCCGGCATTGGTAATTTTCTCCCGTAGGGGATCAATATAGCCGCACGACAGACTCGCGAGCATCACCGCAAAAATAATCAACAGTGTATATTTTCGTGCAAGAGTGTTCAAATTTTTTTACTTCCTTCCTCGCAAATTGGGAATCCAGAAATGGGAGCGTAAAGATTATTTACAGTGAATTTTCCAATCCCCAATTGCTAATCTCTTTAACCAACGCGCGCTATTATAATGGTAGCTTGTTCTCTGGTCAAGAATCGTGGCAAACGTTCTTGCAATATTTAAAGCACGGTTTCTATCCACAGCTGTATTTCTTGCTTAAATCGCTCAACCCCAAAACGTTCTGCATGCTGGCGAACGTGGTGTGAATCAAAATGACTGGCCTCCAGCCGTTGCACAGCTTCAATCAGGCTTTCTACTGTTTGCTCGTGGAAGAACACGCCTGTTTCTCCCTCAAGCACCGTATCTAGCGCGCCACCTGCCCCGAACGCAATCACCGGCCGTCCGGCAGCCTGGGCTTCCACCGGCGTAATTCCAAAATCCTCATAGCCGGGAAACACAAAAGCTTTGCAGTTGGCCATCAGTTGAGCTACTTCATCCCACGGCAACCGACCGGTGAAGGTTACTGTTGGCCCGGCCATTGCCTCCAGTGTTTTGCGATCTCTCCCCTCGCCGGCAATAATCAGGCGTTTGCCCATTTGCGAAAATGCGCGCACGGCCAGGGCAATGCGTTTGTAGGGGATGAGCCTTGATAAAATAAAATAATAGGTTTCTGTGGGGTGAGCAACAGGTTTGAAGCGCTCGGTATTCACCGGCGGGGCGATGATGTTGGAAGCGCGGTGGTAGTATTTTTTTATCCGTTTCTGAATGTCGGTGGAAATGGCACAAAAATGATTCACCCGTTGCGCTGCCCGGTAATCCCACCGTTGCAGCGCAGCGACAATCGGCGCCAACACCAGGTTCACTGCTTTTCCCAGGTGTTCTCGCTGGGCGTAGCGCTGGTAATTCCACACGTAGCGGGTGGGAGCCAAACAGTAGCACAGGTGTGTTTGCTGGGACGTGGTTTTTACACCATGAATAAAGCCACTTTTGTTCGACAGAATCACGTCGTAGCCGCGCAAATCTAGGCTTTGCACCGCTGCCGGATACAATGGCAGGTACGGTTGGTGATGGCGATGAATGCCGGGCGCCCGGTTGAGCCAACTGGTTCGGATATCCCAGGTTCTGTATTCAGGCGGCATCAGCGCGGGAGCGTAAATTGTTGTGAAAACAGGTGCTTGCGGAAACATGCTCACCAGCACTTCCAGCACATTTTCCGCGCCACCAATTTGATTTAACCAATCATGAACAATTGCAATTTTCATAAGCCAGTATGATAGCTTGAATGGCGTTTGCAGGCAAACGGTATTTCGTATTGCAGCCGGTATGGTGTATTATTAATCTACGGGTAGGAGATAATTTGGAGGTAGCGATGGATAATGTCATTATACAAAAACTGATAATCATTGTGCTGATTGTGCTGGGTACGGGTGCAACCGTCTGGATTGTAGCAAGAGTTTTAAGCAACGCGGGACGGCAACTGGTAGAATTTACCAAAACAGACTTTGATGACGCAATTTTGCGAAGTTTGCGCGTGCCAATTTACATTGGCATCGTTTTGCTGGGGGTGTGGCTAATATTGCAGCAACTCAACGGAATGGTTGACCGCAGCTCGCAACTGGTGGATGCAGTATTCTTTTTGATTTACTGGCTGTTAGGCTACCTCATTCTGTACCGGCTTACCGTTAATCTTTCCGAGTGGTACCAGACGGAAGTAGCCCAGCGTACCGAAACAACGCTAGACGAGCAAATTGTCCCCTTCTTCCGGCGCATTGTGCTGGTGGTGGTGAGTATTTTGGCGGTCATCGTCTTGCTGGGACATTTCAATGTGAACACCGGCACCATTAGCGCATTCATCACTACGCTGGGCATTGGAAGTTTGGCTATTGCATTGGCAGCGCAGGCAACTTTGGGCGATGTGTTCAGCGGATTTATGATTATCTTCGACCGGCCATTTCGGATCGGTGACCGAATTGAAATCGTTGACTTGCAAACTTGGGGGGATGTGCAAGATATTGGGTTGCGTAGCACGCGCATCTTAACCCGCGATAATCGCTTGGTTGTCATTCCAAATTCCGTCATTGGCGCTAACCTTATTGTAAATCACTCTATTCCCAACAAAATGTACCGCGTGCAAACGCACGTGTCGGTGGCCTACGGACTGGATATCGAAGAAGTCAGGCGCGTGCTGGTGGATGCTGTTGCGGCGCAGAAATGGGTGATGAAAAACAAACCCATCGAGGCGCTATTCCTGGAATTTCAAGATTCTGGCTTATTGTTTCGCGTGCGCTGTTGGATTGAAAATTACGTTGAAACGCGGCGGGTAATTGACAAATTGAATACCTGCATTTACAACGCACTCAACGAGGCCGGTATAGAAATCCCTTTCCCACAACGAGTACTCCATTTGCAGCCAGAAAACAGGGCTGCGATTCAGTAACTTTTATGAAACAGGTGAAACTTTGTAATACCATAAACAAGGTAATAGCTTGCGAGGGCAAAAGGTATGACGGCACATCCCAAACAACCCCTAACTGTGGGAATGAAAGCTCCCTTGTTTGAACTACCTGATGGGTGGGGCAACACCATAAAACTGACGGACTATCTGGCTCACCGCGGTTTACTGGTGGCGTTTATTCACGGTACGTGGTGTCCCGTTTGTATGCGCGGAGTGATGAGTTTGCAGCGTTCCGAGTGGTTTGTGCGCCGGGTGGGCGTGCGAATTGTGGTTATCACTCAGCAAGATACTGCTTCACTGAGCGCTTTCTTGCTCAGCCAGAAAACGCCGTTACCCTTTCCCATCCTGGCCGATAAACACGGGGATGTTTTTAAGAAATACGGGTTAATGGGTGAAGTGGATTTGCACGGGGCCAAGGTGTCTTTTTATATTAATGGACAGGGCATTATCCAAAAAGTAAATAAGGGTGTGAAGTTTGGTCCCTTAACCCCATTTGGATTCTAAATTAGGGAAATGAACAATGGATATTGGGAAAAAATTGACCACGTTGATTAAGGCTGCGGTTCACGTTGGGGATCCGCTCCGCCAAAAAAAATACGCCGCCGACCCCAACGCACAATTGCAACTGCTGCGGAAAAGCCTTGCAGATGTGGAAAAGCAAGAGCGCAAACTCGCCGACATGCTCAAGGTTGCCCGGACGAAAGCTCAACTGGCCGCCGAACAGGGAGATCAGACCCAGGCGAAAGCAGAACAACGTCTAGTTGCTGAATTGAAAGCGCAACTGGACGTGCAATCGGTGCGCGCCATCACCTTAACCGAAAAACTAACCGCGCTGGAAGCGCACTTAACCCCAAAAAAAGACCCCACCCCGCGCCGCTCGGACGCTGCCATTGCCGCCGATGCCACCCCAACCCGGCAATCCACCTCATCGCCGCCTGCTTCACGCGACGAGGATTCTGATTTGACAGCTAGAAAATCACGCCTTTCTGAATAGCCCAATTTTCTAAAGGAGAATCTTATGTCCACACTTGATTTATCCAGCCTGCGGGCCGAATTTCCCGCA
The DNA here is from genome assembly GCA_964413895.1 of uncultured Anaerolineaceae bacterium. Taxonomy (GTDB): domain Bacteria; phylum Chloroflexota; class Anaerolineae; order 4572-78; family 4572-78; genus JANTHQ01. The sequence continues at coordinate 33,254 of CAYPUV010000010.1, read as the reverse complement.
CTGCAACAAACAGACGAAAAAGGCCGTCCGTATGCTTTTTTCGATGGCCCCGGTGGAACGCAAGTGCCTCAAAGCGTTATTGACGCCATCGCGCATTATTACACCCATGCCAACGCCAACACACATGGTCAGTTTCTTTACAGCGCGCGCACCGAAACCGTAATCCGCGACGCGCGTGCAGCAATGGCCGATTTTCTCAATGCCCCCTCGCCAGATGAAGTTGTATTTGGCCCCAGCGCCACAAATTTGGCCTTCAATATCAGTCGGGCCATTGGCGCGCAAGTGTCCCCCGGCGATGAAATCATCGTTACCCAGCTTGACCACGATGCCAACATTGCACCGTGGTTGTCGCTGCAAGAAAAGGGCGTCGTCATCAAATTTGTTGATGTCGACGTGACAGACTGCACCCTTAATCTGGCTCATTTTGAAACATTACTATCACCCAAAACAAAACTTGTGGCTGTGGGTTATGCCTCTAACGCCGTGGGGACAATTAACCCGGTGCAACGAATCGCAGCGATGGCGCACGCAGTAGGGGCAAAGGTGTGGGTAGATGCAGTGCATTATGCGCCCCACGGCCCCATCGACGTGCAGGATATTGACTGTGATTTTTTAATGTGCTCTACATACAAATTCTTCGGCCCGCACATGGGAGTGGTTTGGGGACGCTATGATTTGCTTGATGCCTTGCCTGCGTACAAAGTTCGCCCCGCCGAGGACACACCGCCCCACAAATTTGAGCTTGGAACCGGTAATTTTGAAGGTATGGCCGGCGTGACGGCGGCCATCAACTATCTGGCAGCCGTTGGGGCGCAGTTTGGCCAGGATTTTTCTGCTCCGTATCGTGAGGTGGGGTTTGCGGGGCGACGGCTGCTGTTAAAACAGGCTATGTCCGTCATTGCAGCCTATGAGCGTCAATTGTTTGCACAACTTTTGGCTGGCCTGCTGGCTATTCCCGGCGTACACGTGTACGGCATTACAGACACAAATCGAATGGAGCAACGCACACCCACGGTAGCGTTTACCAAAACGGGCGTGTCTACCCCCGCCATTGCCCGCATCCTGGGAGAGAACGGCGTTTTTGTGTGGGATGGCCACTATTACGCGATTGAAATTGTGAAGCAACTGGGGCTTTACGAGAAAGGGGGCATGGTGAGAGTGGGCATTGCCCATTACAACACACGCGATGATATTGACCGCTTGCTTGACGTTGTCCGCTCTTTGTGAGCTTGCCTCTTGCTAGATTGCAATATTATGGTAAGATAAACCTAAGTCTACTTTATCGATTGGATGGTTATGACCCAACTAGAGAATGCACTTTATGCATTGCGAAATTTTGCCAACCTTACTCCCGCTGAAATAGTCAATGTAACGTTGGGAGATGTGCACCTTTCCGGTGCGTCTCCTTATGTGATGGTGTGGGAAGAGCACACCGGGCAGAGGAAAACAGTTCCCCTGAATGAACACGCCCGCGATGCACTGGTTGCATGGTTGCTCGCGCGTCCCGATCGTCCGACGGCGCTGGTTTTCCCTGGCGACGAAGATGAAGGGGTAACAGCAGCGGAAGTTGAAGCTTTGCTCAGTGGTTTTACGCCGCCGCCATCGTGGGTTGAAATTGACCAGACCGGCGTGAGTGCTCACGTAATTGAAGAGGAAAACTTACCATTTGTCGGCCCGCCCGCTGCAGGGCAGGCACCCCCACCGTTTAGAACAACGCCGCCGCCACGTTCTCCTGAACGTATAGCTATCGCCGCCCCTCAGCCAGAAGCTTCGGCGTCGCCTGCCGAGCCAGAACCGGAACCACCTGCGTCTGCAACACCCTCTCCTCGCCCGCCTGTTGCGGTGCAAGGGCGGCAAATCCCCCGCTGGGGAGTGGCGCTTGTTGGAGGGCTGGCTGTACTGACGTGTGTGGGATTGGTGACCGGGGGCATTTTTCTGTTCTCCGGACGGGGTGACCGGCAGCTCCCAAAAGCAACTATTGCGGCAGAGAACCCGCAACCTGGGGCCAAAGTGCCCACTGCTACGGAAACTTCCATCCCTACACCCACCGACACGCCGCTCCTCCCACCAACAGAAACCCCTACGCTTGCTGCCACAAATGAACCGCTCCTGTCACCTACGCCCACCAGCACACCGTTACCAACGTTAACCAGCACGCCTACACCATTACCCACTGCTATTCCTTCACTTACACCCACCCGTACGCCTGTGCCAACTGCCACCAATACGCCTGTCCCGCTTGTTCCTGCGCAGCCTTCACCAACACCAACCATCGGCTTCAAATACGCTGCCCCCAAGCTTCTTTCCCCGGAGCCGGATTTTCGATTTATTGCCGGCAACACGATTGAGTTGACATGGGAGCCGGTGGGAGAGCTGGCCGGAAACGAACAATACGCCGTGCGGTTGGTGTACAAACATAACACAGAAACCGTCTATCGCGGCGGAAACGTCAAAGAGACACGTTGGACGGTGCCGATTGAACTGTTCCATGACGCCGATGGCCCTGAATTTGACCATGTGTGGTACGTTTACGTTGAGGCTGTTCAACCTGATGGGAAAGGTATCCCCATTAGTCCGGAAAGTGAGCATCGGCACTTTACGTGGAAGTAAATTAGCGTTGCACCGAAGGAAAATTATGCGAAAAATGGATGTCTTTTTCCAACACGAGCAATGAATTTTACTACGATCCTTTTTATTCACAACCGTTTGGCTCAAACTGCCTGGCTATTTATGTTGCTAATGACGCTGTGGGCAGCCGGACACTACCTGCGGAACAAACCGCTCAATGGTCAATTTTGGGGCATTGTTGCGGTGGGAGAAATCTTAATGCTTTTCCAGGCCCTCCTGGGATTAACGATGCTGCTGGGGTGGAGCAGTCAGCCGGGACGGTCGATACATTTTTTGTACGGCGGATTAACGGTAATAGTAATGCCCGCCGTCTATGGGTATTCGCAGGGATGGGAGCATCGCCGGGCAGCCTTGATTTGGGTATTAACCGGTTTGTTGATGGTTGGTCTGTCAATCAGAGCCATCGGAACCGGGTTCCCTGTTGCCGGATAAGGGTAAAATTCTGTGCTGACGGCGGCATATTGCCAATTGCCAAAGGAGTGCCACTATGTCTAATAGTACCAAAGCATTTTTTAGCTTTCTACTTGTACTGGTTATCGCTTCGCTTGCGTTGAACGTGTTTCTGCTGTGGCAGTGGTTGAGTTTTTTGCAGCAAGCGCAAGAAGTAGGCAGAGAGGCGCAACTGGCAATCTCTCAGGCCGTGGCCGACCTGGGTGACTTTGAACAAGCGGCGATACAATTTACCGTGCCGGTTCAAAACAACATCCCTGTGAAAATGGAAATACCGTACAAAAAGACTCTTGAGATTCCCGTAAAGCTGAATGTGCCTATTAAACAACAGGTAAAGGCACAGGTTCCCATAGAGATTAACGGCGTAAAAGTACCTATTGAGGTTGTTGTTCCCATTGATATGAATGTGCCGATAGATCACAAGCAAGCCGTTACCATAGATCTAGTTATCCCCATTGACACAACAGTGCCTTTGGATATGGAAGTTCCTGTTGATATAAAAATTAGCGACACTGAACTTGGCCCCTACGTTGAGCGTTTACGCTCAATGCTCAACTCGATGAATGAAGCGCTCTCCAATCGTTTGCCGTAGCTGCTTGCTGGGGATGATTTGCTCCTAAAGCAGACATAGTACGCCGATTTTTTAACCGTCACAAGCGCAGCTTGCCCAAAGTCGGTGCTCTATCCGCACCCTTCGCTACGCGCGTCACCGTTGTGCCGCCCTACTCAAGAGGCGCTCATCAAACCTGCCTAATGCAATTTCAAGCCAGAAATTCGTGCATCATGTTCCTGAATGCCTTCAAAAACCGTGTGGTTGTAGTAGTAGTAGTAGTGACAGAACACTGCTCTGTCACTACATTATTTTGAAACAATGTGTGTGTCCCCGAAAATGTCTTTTGGAATTGCACTGAACACTGAAACGCACCCACCGACAAGTCTTAAAACCCGCCAGATCTGACCCCAGATTATTGATGCACAAGCCATCAAAAATGTGGTTGTGCGGGGGTGTTTTTGGGGTCCTGTATTCTGGCAAAAAATAGCTTAATCACGCCATTTAAGGTATAATTGTAAAGTTAAAACCAATCGCAGACAGGCCTCTCGCCTGCCACGCTAATTCCCGCAATTAAAACACATCCGGTTGAGTTGAAACAAATAGTAACAGCTTTTTACCAACAAATCTCAGCTTTGGAATAGTTGGTAAAAGTCTCTTTTGGGATGGAGTTGGCAAATGGAAGAACCCACAGATGAAATGACACAACGGCGCAACATAGGCCGAATTAAACAGGTAGATATAGAATCAGAAATGCGTTCTGCTTACCTGGATTACGCGATGAGCGTTATTGTGAGCCGCGCCCTGCCCGACGCCCGCGACGGCCTGAAACCGGTTCACCGGCGCATCTTGTACGCAATGTACGATATGGGGAATCGCCCCGGAACCCCCTACCGTAAAAGCGCGCGCATTGTTGGTGACGTATTGGGTAAATATCACCCCCATGGCGATAGTGCCGTGTACGATGCAATGGCGCGCATGGCGCAAGATTTTTCTATGCGCTACATGTTGGTTGACGGACAGGGGAACTTCGGCTCGATTGATGGCGATAGCCCTGCTGCAATGCGCTACACCGAGGCGCGCATGGCTCGCCTGGCCGGGGAAATGCTGGTAGATATTGAAAAAGACACCGTTGATTGGCAAGATAATTTTGATGCTTCGCTTCAGGAACCAACCGTGCTCCCGACGCGCATTCCCAATATGTTGCTCAACGGTTCTAGCGGCATTGCCGTGGGCATGGCAACCAATATCCCCCCCCACAACCTGAGCGAATTGTGCGACGCCATTAGCTACCTGGTTGATCGTTATGACACAATTGACGATGTAACGGTGGAAGACCTGATGCAGTTTGTAAAAGGCCCGGACTTTCCCACTGGAGCGCAGGTGCTGGGGCGTGAAAGCCTGGTGCGCGCCTACGCTACAGGCAAGGGGTCTATCACTATGCGTGCCGTGGCCGAAATTCAAGAAATGAAAAACAACCGCCACCGCATCATCATCACCGAAATTCCCTATCAGGTTAACAAAGCCAATCTCATTATCCGCATTGCCGAACTGGTGAAAGGCGGACGGTTGAAAGATATTTCTGATTTGCGCGATGAATCCGACCGCGACGGCATGTCGATTGTGGTTGAGCTGAAGCGTGGTGCGCAACCCAAGCGCGTACTCAATCAACTTTACAAGTACACTGCCTTGCAGAGCAACTTTGGCATGAACACCCTGGCGTTATTAGACGGCGAACCCAGACTGATGCCCCTGAAAATGGCACTCAGAGTATTTATTGACCATCGGCAGGAAGTGCTCACCCGCCGCACCCGTTTTGAACTTGGGAAAGCCAAAGAACGCGCTCATATTCTTGAAGGCCTGCGCATTGCCCTGAACCACCTGGATGACGTAATCCAGACTATTCGTCAGAGTGAAAGCGTTGACGATGCGCGCACTGAGCTAATGGCTCGCTTTGGCCTCTCTGAACGCCAGGCACAAGCTATTTTAGAAATGCAACTTCGCCGGTTGGCAGCACTAGAACGTCAAAAAATTGAAGATGAATACCAACAGGTAACGAAAACCATCGCTCATTTGGAGGATTTGCTTGCGCATCCGCATAAAATTCTGGCTCTGGTAAAAGAAGATATATTGGAAATAAAAGGAAAATATGGCGACGAACGCCGTACCCAAATCATTGTCGGGGAAGCGGGCGAGTTTAATGAAGAAGATTTAATTAAAGAAGAAGAAATTCTCGTTTCCATTACCCGCCAGGGATATATTAAACGCGTGCCCAGCAAAACGTACCGGCGACAGGCTCGCGGGGGTAAGGGGGTAACCGGTATGACCACCCGCAGCGAAGACGATGTGGTTGTGTTGTTTGCCGCCAGCACGCACGATACCATTTTGTATTTTAGCGACCGGGGAAAGGTGTATTCAGAGAAGGCATGGCGTATTCCCGATGCCAGCCGCACCGCAAAAGGGTTGTCACTGGTGAACCTCATCAACATCAACCCCGGCGAAAAAATAACCGCTACTATTGCCGTATCATCTTTTGACCACGCGGAACATCTAATCATGGTCACGCACAAGGCAAAAATTAAACGGATCAGCTTGAGCGCATTTGCATCGGTGCGCCCCAGTGGGTTGATTGCCCTTAATTTGGATGAGGACGATGAACTTGGATGGGTAAAACTCACCAGTGGACACGATGACCTTATTCTGGCGACACGGTTTGGGCAGGCGATTCGCTTTGCTGAAACAGATGTGCGTGTTATGGGCCGCGCCGCCGCCGGCGTCAACGCAATGAAACTGATCAAAGGGGATGAATTAGCCGGCGTAGACGTGGTTAAACCAGATGGCCAGCTACTGATTGTCACCGCCAATGGATTAGGCAAACGCACGCCGCTAACCCGCTACAACCGACAGAGTCGTTACGGCAGCGGTGTAAGAACGCTTGACAGGGCCTTTGATATTACCGGGCCAATTATTGATATGCATGTGGTAATGGGCAATGAGGATATTTCTCTGATGTCTAGCGATGGAAAAATGATTCGGACGAAAATTAACCAGATCCCTGTAATGGGACGGACTGCGCGCGGCGCCATTGTTATGCGTTTGTATGAGGGAGATACCGTTGCCTCGGTAGCCATTTTGGCCGGAGATTCAAAATCTGACGAGAATAACAAAAAAAATAATGAAGAAAATAAAAATCAGTAAGTAAGAAATCAAAAAGGTGTACGTCAAAGTAAGGAAGTTTGACAAAATTACTCGCAAACAATAAATATATTTTTAAGGAGATAATTGTAATAATGAGTGCACCAATTCACGTGACTGATGCCGAATTTGAAGAAAAGGTGTTAAAATCCAACGTCCCGGTTATTGTTGATTTTTGGGCGCCATGGTGCGCGCCGTGTCGTTTGGTTGCCCCTATTTTAGAGGATTTGGCCAAAGAGTATGGAAACAAAATCCTGGTTGCAAAAGTAAATACCGATGAAAACCCGCAGTGGGCCGTTAAATATGGTGTGCGCGGTATTCCCACGATGCTCTTTATTAAAAATGGTGAAGTAGCAGACCAGATGGTCGGCGCAGCCCCTAAACCGATGATCCAGCAGCGCCTGGACAACGTTTTAAACTAATGACACTCTTTCCGCTAACCCAAAAAGAGACGGCTATTTACGCCGTCTCTTTTTGGGTTAGCTGCTTCTGATTACAATTTGGGTAGCGTAATACCCTTTTGCCCCTGATATTTCCCCTTCCGGTCGGCGTAACTTACGCGACAATCCTCATCGCTTTCAAAAAACAACACTTGAGCAATACCCTCATTGGCATAAATGCGGGCCGGCAGTGGAGTCGTGTTGCTAATTTCAATGGTGATGTGTCCTTCCCACCCGGCTTCCAGTGGTGTAAAATTGGTCACAATCCCGCAGCGAGCATAGGTGCTTTTGCCCAATACCACGCCCGTAACGTTACGCGGCATACGAATGTATTCCACGCTGCGGGCCAACGCAAATGAGTTGGGTGGAATGGTGCAAACTTCGCCTTTAAATTCGATGAAAGAGCGTTGATCGAAGTTTTTGGGATCTACAACGGTTGTGTTCACATTGTGAAAAATTTTGAACTCGTCGGCCACGCGAATATCGTACCCGTAAGATGACGGGCCAAAAGAAATAACACCCTGTTTATTCAGCTCTTTCACGTAAGGTTCAATCATCCCGTATTCCAGAGCCATTTTTTCAATCCAATTATCTGGTCTAATGCTCATCTTTACACCGTCTCTTTCGCTTTAATCGTATCAAGCGCCATTGTCACAAATTCATCAATAGATTTGGGGCCGAGGTCTTTGCCATTGTGCAGGCGAACCGCCACCGCTCCATCTGCTGCTTCTTTATCGCCCACCACCAGCATATAGGGGATTTTCTGTTTTTGCGCCTTGCGAATCTTGTTTCCCATCCGGTCGCTGCTGTCATCTACTTCTGCGCGCAACCCCGCAGCCTTTAATCTGGCGGCCACGTCGGCGGCGTATTCAAGGTGGCGGTCGGCAATGGGGATGAGTATGGCCTGCACCGGCGACAGCCACACCGGGAACGCCCCGGCAAAGTGTTCAATCAACACCCCAAAGAAACGTTCCATACTCCCCAGCAATGCGCGGTGAATCATGTATGGGCGATGTTCCTGTCCATCTGCACCCACGTAGGTTAGGTTAAAGCGTTCCGGCAGATTGAAATCAAACTGAATGGTGCTGAGTTGCCAATCGCGGCCAATGGCGTCGCTAATTTTCAGATCGATTTTGGGGCCGTAAAAAGCGCCGCCGCCTTCATCGACATCGTAGGGGATTCCCGCACGTTTTAGCGCTTCTTCCAGCGCGGCTTCGGCGTCTCTCCATTTGTAATCTTCGCCCACCGATTTCTCCGGCGGCTGGGTACTGAGATACGCTTTGAAATCGGTAAAACCGAAACTGCGCAAAATGTGTAGCGAAAAATTCAGCACAAAATCAATTTCTTCCGGCATCTGGTCTGCGCGGCAAAAATGGTGGGCATCGTCTTGGGTAAAGCCACGCACGCGCAGCAAGCCATGCAGGGTGCCGCTGCGCTCGTAACGATACACCGTGCCCCATTCCGCAAAACGCAGGGGGAAATCGCGGTACGAATGCAAACTGTTTTTATACATCAAGATATGGAACGGGCAGTTCATTGGTTTCAGGTAATATTCCTGTCCGTCAATATCCAGCGGTGAATACATGCTGTCTTTATAAAAAGATAGGTGTCCACTGGTTTCCCACAGGGTGCTTTTGCCAATATGCGGGGAATACACCATTTCGTAACCATGTTTCAGGTGTTCTTGCTTGCAAAATTCTTCTGCCAGGTGTCGCACAAGGCCGCCTTTGGGCAACCACAAAATCAGTCCTCCCCCCAGCTCATCGGCGTTGGTGGTGAACAATTCTAGCTCTTTGCCCAACTTGCGGTGATCGCGTTTTTTGGCTTCTTCCAGTTTTGCCAGGTAGTCTTTCAGTTGCGCCGGTGTTTCCCAGGCCGTGCCGTAAATGCGCTGTAACTGTTGCCGGTGTTCGTCACCGCGCCAGTAGGCCCCGGCAATACTGATGAGCTTGAGCGCTTTGGGATTAATTTCGCCCAGGGTATCGACGTGCGGGCCACGGCACAAATCTACAAACGTATCATGAGTGTAGGTGCTGATGACCGGCTTTTCTCCTTCTGGCAGGGGATTCCCATTATCGTCCAGGCCGCCTGCCTCCAGCCCCTCAATCAGTTCCAGCTTGTAAGGCTGGTCGGCGAACAGCGCTTTGGCCTCATCGGCGCTCAGTTCACGGCGGGTAAAGGTGTATTTCTTTTTTATGATATTCCGCATTCGCTTTTCAATGGCTTTCAGGTCGTCCGGGGTGAGCGCGCGCGGCAGATCAAAATCGTAGTAAAAACCGTCTTCAATGGGCGGCCCGATGGCAATTTTCCCGGTGGGAAACATCTCCAGCACGGCCTGCGCCATCACGTGCGCCAGCGAGTGTCTAATTCTGTACAGGTGTGAGTTTTCATAATCTTGTTGGTTTGCCATCATTCGATCTCCTGAGGCGGTTCAAGTTTATCTAATCCCATTTCTTTCGCTTCTTCTTCTGATCGGCGTTGTACAGTAGTGCCGAGATCTGCCATAAACCCTTCTAGAAAGGTTAAATAACCATGCCGACGATCCTTTCTCCCCCAATGTTTTATCGAGGAGCGGATTACTTTTAGAACACCGACAAGGTCTTCAGCCTCTAAAGGCGGGTATTCTTCAAACGTTTGCCGCAAATTCAGCAAAATAAAATGGCGTACAAAGACCTCTTTCGGTATCGGTGAGTCTTCATCTTCATCGGCTTCTTGCGGGGAGAAAAGGTCTCGGTATCCTTGTGGTGTTTGTAGTTGCTTAATTAGCGTTTGAATCTCAGTGTCAACTTCGCCGTCGGTTAAAGCAGAGTCAATTGTTGCTGCTTGCAATATTCCTGTTTCGGCGCTTTTTATGTACATTACATATTCATCGCTGCGATAATTTTTCACGGGTTTAACTTGAAATGCAGGTCTGTTGCCGGGTTTTCGTTTTCGCTTTGCCAATGGTCCACCTCTCTTTTTGGTGTTTGTTTTTTGAGGATGCTGCGCGGGACGCAAAAAAACAAAAAATCCCTTCGCCCGGCCTGGGACGAGGGGATTAATCCACGTGGTTCCACCCAAATTCAGCCGCAAAAACGCGGCTCTCTTGCAGCAAATAACGGTGCTACCCGGAACGCTTTACTGAGCAGGGCTTGCCGTTCCAGCGTTCACTCCCGGAGGGTGCCGGGTAAATCTTTGTCAGGTGGTTTTCAGCCAGCGACCACCATTCTCTGTGACAGAGGAAGCTACCCGCGTGTTCCGGTCAGCGATTTAGGGATGGAAGATGGGTTAATAGAGATGGGTGGTTGAGAACGATAATTTCCAATCTCCAGTAACGTCCTCCATCATTTGTGGGCGGTACAAGACTCGAACTTGTGGCCTCCTCGGTGTAAGCGAGGCGCTCTGACCAACTGAGCTAACCGCCCGTATGAAGCAAGATTATACTCAATATAGGCGCAAATGACAAATCATCTGCGATTTGGTTTCGGCTTTGAGGCTCAAGGATGCGTTCATCTTTTTCATTCGCGATCAAGGTAGCCGTGCTCAACCAGCAGGCGACGTAATTTAGACGCATTTTGTTCTGGAACCAGCAAGGCGTTCCCCCCCAGCGACATTCCTAGCAGGGGACCAATTTCTGGGTGGTTGATGAGTTCGGGGAGCATATCTTCTTGCGCCACCCGCAACACGGTCAGGCGCTCCAGTTTTACCGCGCCGGTGCGCCGATCCCAGCGGCGCAGCGCTTCAACCAGCGCCAGGGGAACGCTTGCGCCGGTGACTCGATTCAAAAACCCCAAAATTTGTTCCAAGGTTATACTTTGTTCCAGGGCACGACAATAACTTTGCCGGTTAATTTGATAAACCGCACCGTCAGGATCGCGGCGCTGCAAGCTGGCAAAACGGGCCAACTGAAATCGGTGGTACAGGCTGGCCGTGGCGGACACACGCACTGAAAAATCAGCCGGCGCGATGCGCAAATGTGCGGCTGCGGGGACAGCCAACTTTTGTCGGGGCGCCGTTGTTTGGGGATGCGTGAATGCTTGCCCCAGCGGGGTGAGTTTAAACACGGTGGGGGGCAACTCAGCCGTGGGGGCACCTAAATCCACCACGCCCAGCGCAAATAGGGTCACGGTGATCAGATGACCGATAAAAACGCCTTCAACATCATCCCAATGCTCAAAACCCATCAATGGATTGCCCTCGGCGTCGTAAAGGTACCAGCTTTGATAGTCACCATTGGGGCGTTGAAAATCCGGGTCCGTTTGTTTGATGGCCTGCACAAACGAGTGGAGCAATATCCATTCATCGGTGGGAAGTTGGGCCAGGTAATGCAGCAATTTTGACCGTCCGAGCATGGGACTGTTTTCCCAGCCGGTCGGTTTGGGGTGTAATCCTGGAATATGCCACAAATCATTCCAGGTGGGGTCGGTGCGCCACGTGGCTTGCAAATGAGCCATTTGCTCCCACTGGCTTTTTTGCAACCACGTTTTTACCGTTTGCTTGTTCAGCTTTAGGCGTTTCCCTTGCTTGCGTAAAAAATCCATTCGGCGCGCCAGGTGAAATACAAAATCAAACCAGTGAGTTTGTTGTGCCGGGAAGCTGAGTTGCTGCACAATGGCCTGTCGATGTTTGTCTGGCAGGGTGTCTTGGGACGTAAGGCGCACAAAGTTGTTTTGCAAGTACACCAACAAAGTGAACATGTCTTCGCGGGCAGAATTTGTGGTGTGGATGATGTGCCCTGGCTCGGAAGCTAATGTAACCTGGAAGGGCATGTTGCGGGGAGCATCCAGCGGCAGCAAAGGTTGTACATCGGTAGGGATGAAAACTATCTCTTCTGGGCCATGTGCGGTGTGGTGAAATCCTTTAAAGCTCAGGCCACGGTACCACAGTCCTTCGGCGGGATTCACCGGAGATTCCCAGGGTTTTTCGCGTAATAGTTTCTCTGACCCCATCGCGCGGACCGCCCCATACAAGCGAGCGAACTTGCGGGCTTCCAAAAACCCTCCAGCGGCAATGAGCTTCTCCAGCGTTTCCTTTTCTGCTGCCGATAAATCGTCTACGGTGATGGCAACGGAGGCCGGCGAAAGGAGATCATCCGCAAAAGCCGCCAGGTCGCTCCGATTGCGGGTGACAGGTGGCGTTAAACCGCGCTTAAAAGCCAGACTTTGCAATTGCGCTAAATTGTAATCAACCAATGCTTCTTTTAGCGATTTCACCCTATTATTATACCGCTGAACGAACCGATTGCGGAAATTGCACATCCTATGAGCGTTTTGCGCGGATACGTGAAGGGGGACTTGGCGATTCTATTTAGCCCGACTATAATTATTTGCACGAAGCGTGAGATGAAAGTGGGCTGTGTGCGGTTGCTTTTTAAATAAAGGAGTTTCATGAGCCTATGGCACGCCATCGGCGATGAAAACAGGGGGGATTCGGGGGGACACCCCGTTCCCCCCCACCTTTCAATTTTATTCTCAAGGGAGTCGGTCAGTCCCTGACGGGATGACACCGAGGATGAGAATTTAGCTTTCAGCCGTCAGCGGTCGGCGGTCAGCAGTAAAACTGACCGCTGAAAGCTGATGACTGACTACTATTTTATACGAGGAGTTAAATATGGATCAGAATGACTATTCTCGTGATGTGAGGGTTTTGACAAAGCTCATTCAAGAAATTAAAAAGAGTGGGAGACTACTTTGGAGGCTTTTTGTTCATCCGCGTGTGTCTTTGTTGGCGAAAGTTGTGCCGGTTATGGCGTTTTTGTACTGGCTCAACCCCATCGACCCCTTACCTCCGCCCCTAAATATAACGCCTATTGATGACATTACTGCAATTTTACTGGGTTTCAAACTCTTTATTGAATTATGCCCGCCAGATTTAGTGGCGGCGCTGCGCCACGAAATTAATTACGGCAAATTGCCAGATGATGAGGTGATAGACACCTCGTACCGGGTAATAGACGACGATTAACGAGTTGCTTGCAACATACTCGCACTTAATGAAAGGGCCGATCAATCTATGCCAACCCCACATGAAAAAATGCCTCGTGAAATTGCCGCGCGTTTAGAAATATCACCCTCCACACTGCGTAGATGGTCGGAGGAATTCGCCGAGTTTTTATCTGAACAGGCCAGTTCTTCTCAGGGGAAGAGCCACCGGCGGTACACCGAAGAAGATGAGGCAACGTTGTTAGCCATCAAAGCATTAATGGACGATGGGTTAACCTATGCGCAAGTTCGGCGGCGAATGAACCAACAGCCTCCCGAAGTTCCCGCTCCCGGCGGGGAACTGGTTTCCGCCGCAGAGGCTTCTCTTGCCCCGATGACATATTTTGCCGAGGCGATTGATGAATTGCACCAGGGGCAATTGAGTGTTTTGAACAGCCAGGCGGCCAATCGGGAACTGATGGGGGTATTGATTCAGGACAACCTCAACATTAAAGAAGAGAACAAGCGTTTGCGTGAACGAATGCTATCTTTAGAAAGAGAAATTGGGCGGTTGCGGCGCGAAGAGATTTCACGCCGAGAGGTATTGCGACGCGAGGTAGAAGCCCGGCTAGCTGAAATTCGTGCACTTGCCACGCGAAACCCGGTGACTGTTTTGCAAAATCGGGTAGGATGTTTGGGGTCACTATTGGGGCTGGGGGGAAAAATTCAGGCCACCCAGCATCCAGCACCGTCATCGCACACACCCAAAAAAGCACCCCCCAGGCCGCCGGGTCCGCCTGAATAGAAAGAGACAAAGCAAAAAACCGCCTTAAGTTGACGGTTTTTTGGTACAGGATAAATGGCTATCATTTTTAATAAACAAACGTCGGCCAACCTATAAACCGGGCCTACCTGTGATGGTTAAACAGAAGTAGTTCTTGCACAATGGTTTGCGCATAGGTGTTAAATTGCCAATCGCCCAGGATTTCTTCTGATTTTAGCTGAGCAAGGGATGAAGGGTTGGCTTTGGCAATTGCCTTTAACGTGCCATTGGGTAAAATAACATCAGGCTCTACCCCCCGTTTTTCGGCGAGCGTATTACGCCAACTGCGCAAGTGTTCATACCGCAGCAGGTCTGAGCCGTTAAACGGATGCCGACCTGATTTTCTTTTGTGATTAGGTGACGGCGCCGGGTGCCTGGCACGAAGTAGCGAGACGATTTCTTCCCCGTGACGCTTAACAAGCGTTCGGTTTAGCCCCTTAACGTTTTTTAGCTCAGATAAAGAGCGAGGGGGTGACTCAGCAAGCTGGCGCATCACTGTATCTGACATTATCTTAAAAGGGGGAACATCCTGATGCCGGGCGCGGGTATCTCTGAACACAAATAGCGCCTGTAGCAACGCCTGTTGCTGCGGCGAGAGGAATTTTACGCCTTTGATGCGCCAAAAATCGGCGGGGTCGAATATTTTTGTGTTTGGCGTTGCGCTAGAAATGCGCTTAAATGCTGCTCTGGCTTCTTCAACGCGATGTTGCTTTTGCAAATCATGTAGCTGGATGGCCCTTAAACGATGCAAGTAATGGGTATCTAAATGGGCATATTGCAACGCCTGGGGCAACAGCGGGCGTTTCCCCCAGTTGTATTGCTGAAATTTTTTATTAATCTTTACCTGAAAATGCGTTTGCAGAATATTGCCCAAACCGGTTTGGGGCCACCCCAATGTTTTGGCTGCCAGCATTGTGTCGAAAATGTTGTGGAATTGAAACCCGTAATCGCGCTTTAAGCTTAGAATATCGTACTCCGCCGCGTGGAAGATCTTCTCAATAGCGGCATCGGCAAAAATTGAGCCTACCGGCGCAATGTCAACCGCCAGGGGATCGATAATATAATCACTGGTTTCGGTGGAAATCTGCAGCAAACAAACTTTCTCAAAGTAGCTGTACAAGCTGTCGCTTTCCGTATCAACTGCAATAACTTGTTGCGAGTGTAAATGCAACAGTAAGCGGTCAAGCTCACGCGGCGTTGTGATAGAATTAAAATGTTTCAAAACGACTTGCTTACTCCTAAATTAGTGATGCAACGGATATTGCAAAGTTGCTTGCCAAATGCCGGACCCCCTTCGATACGCCTTCGGCTACTCAGGATGCTACTTAATCTGACTTTACTCAAAGGGCACAGGTGCAACAGCCGTGCTACCTTTATTAAAAATGTTGCTCCAATCATAACATATTTTTAAGGATTGCCAAATAGACTATGAGAAACCAATCATTTGCTCCGACCCCCTTTCGTGCAGAAAGCATATCACCCCGGCTGCGGTGGGATTCGCGATACAATCAAATGGGACCTGCGGCCACAACAGAAATCCGCCCTTTGCTGTCCCACTGGCTGCCAGAACTCCCCCGGCAGGGCACTGCGCTTGACATTGCGGCGGGTGCGGGTCGCCATAGCCTGGCTTTGGCCGCGCGAGGACTCACGGTCCACGCCGTAGATATTTCTGTCCAGGGATTGCAGCTACTCAGGCGGCGTATGACTGATTCGATGACCATTTTCCCGATTGTGCTTGACCTGGAACGGGGGTGGTTACCCCAAACGCATTATCAAGTAATAGTAAATTTTTTGTTTTTGGAACGAGCGGTTTTTCCGACGTTGCGCAATCGATTAATGCCGGGCGGTTGGTTAGTAATGGAGACGTTTACCGTGGAACAGTTGCAATTGCCGCACAAGCAACATCTGCGGCGGAATTTTTTGTTGGAAAAAGGAGAGCTTTACAAAACTTTTGCCGGTATGGAGATTTTATTTTACGATGAAGGGCTGCACGATGGAAATTACACGGCTCAACTGGTGGCTCGAAGCGGCGGAAACAGGATCTAAGGTGGCAAGTATAGCATGGCTGTGGCAACAAAAAAGAGAACCGAAGGAAGGTTCTCTTTTTTGTTGCCACAGCGGCGCCTGCTATGAGTTTTCTTCTGGGGATGCCTGATCCTGGCCTTCTGGTTGCGTCGAAGTATTGGCGGGGCTTTCAAGGCGAGAAATGATACCTTGTAGTCCGTCGCTCAGCGTTTTTAATGTATTTACCAGATGTGGTTTTGTGTCGGTGTACACTTTGGCGCCCAGTTCCTTTACTTCGCCAGCAGCTTTTTTTACCTCTGTCTTTACTTCTTCACTCGTTGCTGCTTGCCGTGCTTCGTCTATGGCATCAGAAACCTGGTCGACCACTGTTTGTAAGCCGGTGCGCAAATCAGAAAATTGCTTTTGCGTGTTTTCATCTTGCCAGGCATTTTTAATGTTTTCAGCAATGTTCTCTCCCAATACTTGAAAATCCTTTAGAATAGTCTCCCACTGGTTCTGGCGAGTTTCTTCTGTGGTCGTTTCAT
The DNA here is from genome assembly GCA_964413895.1 of uncultured Anaerolineaceae bacterium. Classification (GTDB taxonomy): domain Bacteria; phylum Chloroflexota; class Anaerolineae; order 4572-78; family 4572-78; genus JANTHQ01. The sequence continues at coordinate 16,719 of CAYPUV010000010.1, read as the reverse complement.
CAGAAGTTTGTTGGTTTTCGGTCACTTTAGGCCTCCTACTGGCACATATTAGATGGTTTGTTGCAAATTATACTACGCAGTCGTTGCCAAAAGGTTGCAAAAACGCCAGATACCAATCACCGCACCCGTCTCCGCCATTCTTCCTTAACGGTCACAGATTCAATTGATGCTTCTTGTTCGGCAAAGTCCTTCAACAGACGATTGAACTTGCTGCTGTCATCTAACATTGGAAAGTGTTTGGCAGACGGCAATGTAATAGATTTTATGTGTTTTAGTTTACCATTTAATGCTTGGATGGGAGTGGGATCAATAACGTCATCTTTTTCGCCGTAAATCAGTAGTACATTACAGGTTAGATTACGAAGTTTTTCCACAATGTTTAATTGTACAAATGATGCCAGACTTAGGGGGATAACGCTGTCTGATGCACGGAGTGCTTCTTGTTCAAGCTCTTGCGAGGGGATGGGATTCCAACGAAAAACTTTAGAAAGAATGGATGAACTGGTGTATTTACTTAACCGGCGGTCGATGGTTTTTGGGTGCAACGGTAAGCTTACCGCCACAATTTTGCTGGCAACGTTGGTGAATTCGCTGGCGTAAGCAATGGCTACACCGGCGCCCAGCGAATGGCCGACAATAACGGGCGCTTCAATCCCCAGATCGTCAACAAACTTTGCCACCAAAGCCACGTATTGCTCCATATTGAAGCGGCTTTCTGTTTTGTCGGAGTCGCCAAATCCCCACAAATCTAGCGCGTACACGCGGTGGTCTATGGCCAAAGATTCCATAGATTGCATCCAGTAGCGCCACGAGCCGAGCCATCCGTGCAAAAACAGAATGGGGCTACCCCTGCCAAATGCTTCGTAATGTACCAGCCCAGAATTAATGACAACCGCACTCATTTATTATAACATCCACTATGTTTATTGATTGCAGCGTGCCCGCAGAAACGGGCACCGGCAATTTCGCAAAAAGTTAAAGCTTGTTGTGTTTTTTGAGCAGGCGTTTCACCTGATCGGCCAACTCGTCTGGGGAAAAGGGCTTTAGAATATATGCCTCTGCTCCCAATGCAGTACCGAATTTGATTTCTGACTCTTGTCCCTTTGCCGAAAGGAAAACGATGGGAATGTGCTTTGTTGTTTCGTTTTCTTTCAGGGTTTTGCAAGCATCGTAGCCGGTAACTCTTGGCATCCGAACGTCGAGCAGGATGAGATCGGGTAAGGTTTCGATGGCCTTTTCTACTGCGTCTTTGCCGTTAGAGACCGAAATTACGGTGAATCCGTTAAATTCTAGCGCAAAAACAAGCAATTCACGAATATCAAATTCATCTTCTGCTACCAGGATTGTTGGTGTGCTCATTTTTGTCTCGCTGTAATCTGTTGAGCTTTGATCGGTACGTTTATTTTGCCAATATTTCTGGACGTGGTTCAGCAACAGGCAAGGTAAAGCTGAAGGTGCTGCCCACGCCCAATTCGCTCTCTACCCAGATTTCTCCGCCCATCAATTCCACAAACATTTTGGCAATGGGGAGGCCCAATCCGGTTCCATCAACCAGCGATGATACGTCACGCTCGGTGCGGAAAAAGCGGTTAAACACCCGTGGAATATCTTCTTTGGCGATGCCCAAGCCTGTGTCACGCACATCAATTTGCATGATATGATCTTTCGCAATGGCGGTAACCGTGATTTTGTCATTGGGACGGGTGTATTTTATGGCATTGCCAATTAAATTAACCAGAATTTGTGTTACCCGATCTGGATCGGCCACTACCGGCATGAGATTGTGGGGAACGTGCGTGGCCAGTGACAGATTCTTGGTTTCGCTTTGGTGTTTCAGGCTGGTTACAACTTCATCAATGAGTGGTTTGATTTCAACCTGCTGTAAGTTTAGTCGCACGCGTCCGGTATCAATGCGAGAAACGTCTAAAATGTCGTTTACTAATGTGGTTAAGCGATCGGCGTTGTTTTTAATGACGGCGACAAATTTTTTCTGCATCTCGGTCAACGCGCCAGCCTTCCCGCTTGCGAGCAGGTCGGTGTACCCTTTTATGGAAGTCATCGGGGTTCTCAGCTCGTGCGACACGGTAGAAACAAATTCATCTTTCAGCCGATCTAATTCGGCCTCACGGCTAATATCGCGTAGAACAACTAAAACACTCGGCGGTGTTTCGGGTAATATGGTTACGGTGGTGAGGATGACCACAATGACGGTGGCGTCGATTTCTACTCGCACGGGGGACGGTGTATTTTCTGCGCTCACAGGTTGGTTTGCGTGAGTGGTAATAATGCCATAAAGTTTGTCCAGTAAGCGCTCGCTCACCGTGATGGGCGAGGGGGCGATGAATTTGCTAAAGTTTTGGTTTTGCGCGGTTTGTTGTGAGATTCCCAGAATATTGGCAGCAACAAAATTAATCAGTTGAATGTTGTACTCTGCGTCCAGCACCAGCACCCCATCGGCAATGCCTTTTACAATTGCTTCGTTTTTGCGCGCTTCTGCCTGAACCGTTCCCAAAAGTTCGCCGAGCCGTTTCACTTGTTCTGAAATGAGGTTGTACAACCCCGCGTTATTGATGGCTGTGGCAATAATGGGCGCCGCAGCGGAAACCAGGCGCAAGTGGTCTTGCGAAAAATAGTTCTCTTCCGTATGGAAGAGCAGCATCACGCCCACCATTTCATAGCCTGTAATCAATGGCACAGCCAACCCTGATCGTTGTTTGAGCGGCTTGTCATCTGGTATCCAATCTGGGTTGGCAAGCAAGTTGCCGACAACGGTTGGCTTCCGGGTTTCTAAAACTTTTCCGGCCAACCCAACGCCCAATTTGTAGGGCGTTGGCGTGCCGCCTTTGGGCAGGGGATGTTTTCTGCCAAATGCGGCGCGATAAATCAGGTGGCCGGTGGCACTGTCAATGAGCAAAATAGACCCCCTGACAATGGGAATGGTTTGGTTAATTAGGTGCAAGGCTTCGTTCAGCACGCGATCCAGGTTCAGGCTGGAAGACAGGGTGCGGGCCAGGTTGTACAAGGTATCAACGCGGTCACGCTCCTGACGCAGTTCTTCGGTTCGCTTGTCTACCAATGATTCGAGTTCTTCGTTAAATTTATTCAATCGACTGACAAGCTGGGCATTTTCTATCGCTGTGGCAGCCTGGTTCGCCAATACGGTGACGCTAATTTGGTCTTGCACGTCGAAGCGATGCGCGTTGTGGCGGTCTACCATTGTAATCGCGCCAATTGTCACTTTCCCCACAATCAGGGGGACGCCAATGATTGATTTGGCACCAAGTTTTTTGATCAGGGGGTGATATAGTTTTGCCTGATTGGCCGGAATGTCATTAATAAGTTCTGCACGACGGTTTTGGATGACGCGCCCGATTAGCGATTGCGTGTTGGTGAGGGGGAGCGCACTCCCCACAATTTTGTCTTTGTTCGCCCCGGCGGCGGCCACGTTTTTAATGTAATTATCTTCAACCATCCACAAAAAGACGCCATCCACCTGAAAGGCGTTCAATGCTTCGCTGCAAATAACATCACGAATGGTGTCTGGGTTTAGGGTGGCATTTAAGATTAATCCGGTTTTGCCCAGCGCAGACGAGAGGCGTTCTCTTTGCAATGCCTCGTCAAAAAGCTGCGCATTTTGAATGGCAATAGAAAGTTGACCGGCCAGTGTTTGCAAGTTTTCCAGGTCTGTAGGGGTGAAGGCATTACGTTCATCTTGTTGGATGTCTATGACCCCGGCTAATGTTTGGTTGGTGCTAATGGGGACCGCTATTTCTGATTGGGTCTGGGGTAGGATGTCTTGGGCAATAAAGCGCGAATCTGTGCGGACATTGTTCAGCACAAGCGGTTGTTGATGGTGGGCCACCCATCCAATGATGCTGTGGGGGTCGATGGGGATTGCTGGCTGGCGACCGATTGCTGCGCGGGGGATATTTGCGGTTCCGGCGCAGCTTGTAGGTTGCAACATATGCGGTGATTGTTCATCCACCTGATATATTTGAACGTGATAGTAATCAAACGCGCTGGCAATAAGGTTAACCACCTCGCCCATTAATTCGGCGGGGTTTAGAATGCTGCTGATTCTGGCATGAATTTGGCTAGAAAGTTTTACTCGCGTTGCTTGTTGGGTAAGTGTCTGGAACTGGTGGGTGTTCTCTATAAACATTGCGGCCTGGTTGGCAAATAATTCTAATACGGTAACTTCTCGTTGGGTGGGGCGCAACCCGCTGCGGGGAGAATCAACGGTTAGCAGGCCCAGGATCTCTCCTTCCGCGTTAGCGAGGGGGGTAAACAGCATGTCGTTGCTGTGCCAGGCATTGGGGGTGTTGCTGTGTCGCGTCGGCGCAATGGCCAGTTCAGACACGGCAAAATTAAGGACGCCTTCCCACACGCTGCTTTGGTCGGCGGGGATAAAGTATGAGTCGCTGATTCTGTATTCCGGGCGCATAATTTGTTTAATTACGTTGATCGGCTGTGTGATTCGGCGCGCATTTTCCAGCTCAATTACGGGCAGCCCGGCTCCGGTAATATTGTGCAGGTATTGGTGCCTTACCACACTGAGTAATACAATGTTAAATCCGCCGGTTTCTTGAATGGCGAAGGCAATTTCTTCTAAAATAAATTCCAGGGGACGATTGGCTCGAAATGCGCGGTTTATTTCTGACAATCTGGCCAGTTGGTTGATTCTGGTAATGGACGCACGTCGCTCTTGCACCTGCGTTTCAAATTCTTGGGCGTTTCTGATGGCGATGGCCGCTTGCTCGGCTAATGATTGAACGTATTCCAGTTGGTCTTGCGTAAATGCGTTTGGGTGAACGCTGTCTAAGTGGATGGTACCGGTTACGGAAGTGGCATATTGAATGGGGACGACCATTTCTGAGCGGACGGGAATGGGGAGGGGGGCAAAATCTGGGGCGTTGGTCACATCTGTAACAAGCCGGGGAGATTTTGTGCGTAATACCAGTGCCATAATGCCGCCGCTGAAGGTATCCTGGCGAGTAATCGTCTCGATGCCTTCCTGGGGCCAGCCTACAAATGCCTGGGGGTTGTATGTTTTTTCCACCGGATTGAAGAGGGTAACGTGACCAAAGTTGGCTCCTGTGGCGCGGACAGCTTCTTCAACTACAACTTGAAAGATGTGGTCTAAAACCAGGCTGCTGTTTAACTCGCGCGTAACTTTTTGTAAGCCGCTTAATTCTTTAACGCGAAGCTTCAGTTGTTCATCTGTGTTTTGGTAAAGCAAGGCGTTTTGAATGGCGGTGGCAAAATGAACTGCTACCGAGGACAGGAAGGTTGCATCTCGGCGGGTAAACGGCGACGGTTTGTTTAGCATATAAAGTTCGCCGACATTTTTGCTGGCGGTAGTGAGTGGCACAACCAATGCGGTATTTACGTTGAATTTTTCCATCCACGGACGGTACACCGCCAGAATCCGTTCATCGGTTGGCGCATCCGTGGTGGAGAAAGAGATGCCGGTAGACAGCACGGTCTTTTCAAAATCGGGGTCGGTGTGCGATATTCTGAATGTCGCAACAGATTGTGGGTCAAGCCCAATGACTCCTGCCGGATGGGGATAAAGTTCGGTTTCATTTGTGTTTAGCAGCAACACAACCCCCATTTTGGCGCCAATGGCTTTGACGGTTTTGGTCATTACCCGGTTTAGCAGGCTATTTAATTGAAGGGTGGTGCTGGCAAGCGCGGCGATGTAAGCCAGTTGTTCTTGCGCCAGCGCGTGTCCTCTGTTGGCATTTGTGAGCTGCGTGTGGCGAATCGCAACGGCGGCCTGTTCCGCAAAAGTTTGCAGTGTTTGCGGATCGGTTTGCGTGTATTTTTGCGCGGCGACGTGAGCCAGTTCCATTGTACCCAAAAATTCATCGCCCACCATCAACGGCAGGCCAATGTAAGAATTCAAAAAGGCCGGCACTTTCACTTTAACGGGGGGAGCAGATTTTACGGTGGGAACAACCAAAGGTGTTCTGTTTTTGCTGAGCCAGGCGGTATAGGGGGGAACCATCGAATGGCTTCCGTTCAGCGGGGTGGTGTCGTCGGCGTCGCCCACCCGGTACGATTGAAACGTTTCGTTTTCCGGGTCCCACAGATTGATTTCAGCGACGGTGAAATTAACCAGTGTTGATAGACTGTGCAACACAACCGTAACCGTTGCCTCTACATCCAAATTGGTCATCACCGTTTGATTGATTTGGTTGAGCAGCGCCAGTTCGCGGCTGCGTTGTTGTTCGGCCTGGTAGAATTGGGCGTTTTCTTCGGCGGCGTCGGCCAGCGATTGTTGAGCTTCAAAGAGGGCTGCGGACATAAGATTAATGTCATTGGCCAGGAATTCCAGTTCGTCGCCGGTAGAAATTTTTATCGGGTGCTCAAAGTTTCCGTGCGTTAAATCGGTTACGCCTTTTCTGAGGTTATCCAGCGGACGCAACACGTTTTTTACCACGTACAGGGTGGAGAAAGTCAGCATCACCCCAATTAGCAGCAGCAACAGCGCCGCGAGTACCGTTAGCAGCAAGCTGTATTGGTAGAGCGCAGCATGATAACTAAGGAAAACGGTGACGCCGGCTCCCAGGACAGAGGTTAAAGCGACCACAAAAAAAGGCGCTAATAGTTTTATCCCTAAATGGCTTGGCTTTTTAAGCAAACGATTGATCATTACATCCTATCAGGTGCAAGAAGCCCGAAAGATTTATTATTCTGGACAACCGGGTCTTCTGCGTCTAATTTCGGCGGCTACTTCTGTTATTTCTCTAATATCAGAAAAAGGCCCTTCTGCGCCGGAGAGGGCGGCCACCGACAGCGACATAAACGGCGCTTCTTTTACATTGCCCTGTCCATCTGTGTAAACCACTTTGCCTTCTCGTCTGGCGGTAAAGGGGTAAAACACTTTCACTTCCTCATTAAAACGCCCGGTGATTTCCTGGCAAAGTTTTCCGGCTGTATCTGGGCGCGTTATTAGCAGGAAGTCATTGCTTCCGGCGTGGCCAATAAAATCGTTTAAGGTGCCATGTTTTTCAACGGCTTCGGTAATAACGGTGGCGACGAAGCGCATGACATCATCTAACGCCACAATTCCTTGAATCTCTTTGAAGGCATCCATATTGCTAACGCCAATGTACAGTAATGTCCAATCGCTGCGGCTTTTGATTGATTTGAGATGCTCTTCGATGAGTTTGCCGCTGGGCAAACTGGTGGTGGGGTTTGTAAGGTTCTCGTAGGTGGCGCGCCGGATGGCTCCTTGCACCCGCAGTTTCAGCTCCTCAATATCAAAGGGTTTGGTAATGTAATCATCAGCCCCCAATTCCAGACCCTTTATTTTATCGCTGCGTTCATCTTTTTGGGTGAGAAAAATAATAGGAATGTGTTTTGTTCTTAAATTTCCTCGCAGCTCCCGGCAAACAGAGTACCCATCAATATCAGGGAGATTAATGTCTAGTACCACCACGTTGGGCATTTTTTTGGCACAAGTTTCCAGCGCATCGCCTCCGCGCATTTCTGCCAACACTTCATATCCCTGTGAATCAAAATAGATTTTGAGCATTTTTGAAATGTCGGGATCATCTTCTACAATCAATATTCGACCATTGCTCATAAATTACCTCCAGTGATTGCGAGCTTTTTGGGTGACGATTGTCAAAAATACGAATGACGAACAGCGTTTGCCTTGATGTGTTCAATTGCTTCTACGGTGACAGGCTGTTCAAAACTCCGAAAGCCGCCCAGGGAAAATCCATGTTTGTTTGCCAGGCGTGCAATTTCCTGCACCTGAGCCAGAGAAATCTCTTTCCCCAGCGTGTAACTTTCGTAGCGCTGCTCTAGCGCCAGAATCATTGTTTCTGCCATGCAGGCAAAGGCCATCTGCGGTGGAAAGCCAAAGTTAAAATTGAAGTTCACGTCGCCGGGGACATGCACCATGCCCCCTTCGATGACCAGCACGTCGTTGCGTTTTTCAACCACTTGCCGCGAAACGTCTCTGGGGCGGGCCACATCGCACACCACAGCCCCCGACTTGAGGTGCTGCGGCTGGATAATGCTGTTAATGGCACTGCTAACGGTAATAATTACGTTTGCATGTTGCAAATCGGCCATGTTTGTGCTGGTTTGCACGGCTGTTTGTCCCGTTTGCTGTACCAAATATTTTACATCATTTAGCTTATTTGTACTACGGCCCAATAGTATTATTTGAGCCACGTCTGGCGCTAGCAATTGGGCACATACTTTACCGATGGCTCCCGTTGCACCCACCACCGCAGCGGTGGCCTGGTGCAGGGGGATGTCCATTACTTGTGCGGCTTTTTTCACCGCAGCGACGGCAACCGCAACGGTGTAGCTGTCGCCGGTAGTGACGGGGATGTCTAGCTGACGAGCAATGGTGAGCCCGCCGTCGCCAACCACAGCGGTGAATGCACCTAACCCCAATAGCTTTGCCCCCAATTTCTGCGCCAATCGGCCAGTTTGTACAATTTTTTTGTAAACCACGTGCGGTGGCAGGCTCATCATTTTCGAGGGTGTAAAGGGACAGGCAACAAACCAGCCTTCAATTTCGTGATTTGTTGATATTGATTGTACGCCTTCTATGTGCGAAATGTAAACCGGGGGGAAATATCGGGAGAGGAAATTTATAGCCGGCACCGGTAAATATTTCCCCAGCCGGGGAAACTTGCGTTGAACGTCTCGTTTCGGGTCGATGGGGTGGATGATAAACGCAAAATTATCCAGCAGATACCTCCTTATAAAGCGATGCGGGACGAATGACAGGCAATGCTTCTCTTGCCTTGCCCCTTCGCTACGTTGCGCTCATTATTTGTTGTGCGGATGGTAGAGTGGAATGTGTTTTTGGTTGGGGTAGCGATGGTGGTCGCTGTCTTCATAGCGAATATTTTTATCAATGATTTGCCGATCCTCTTTGGCAAACAACACCACATCCGATTCAATAGTACGAGCCGGGAAGATGATGTGTCCGGAGCCAATGCGGCAATTGTGCCCCACACAGCCGCCCAGCACCGGCTGTTGTACATCTACCAACTTGCCTTTGTGCATTGTGCGAATCGGTTTGCTCAACAGGTTAAAATCGGTAAAGGTATTGCCTGCTCCGATGAATGTGTTTCTGCCCACCACGCACATTTGCAGACATGCGTTTTGAGCCACCATCGCATTTTCCATAATGGTGGTCATAAATAGCGAGGCGCGGAAGGGGAGAAACGAACCGCTGCCCACCACGCTCACCATCAATTGGCATCCCTGAGAAATGTTAACATTGTTGCCAATAACGCAGGCATTGATAACTGTCCCTGCGCCAATGGTCACGTTATCGCCAATGATGGTCGGCCCTTGAACAATGGCGGTGGGGTCAATCTGGCAGTTTTTGCCTATTTTTACCAGCGGCGATGATTCGATGAATTGTTTGCGCTCAATCAACGAGCGAAACAATATTTTTAGCATAAACGGAAAGCTTTGATCGAGCTTGTTTTCTATTCTTACGCCGCGTGAATAGATGCCAAATGCTGTATTGGCTAAAAAAATATGCACCCAATTTTCAATGGAAAGGAAGGGGCGCTGGGGAACCTGATAAACCAGGTCTCCTTTTTCGTGGGCCATATAGGTGGGGACATGGTAATATCCTATTTCTTTTGGCAAAGTATCAATCACTACCGGTTGCACAGTTTGGACTTCGGCGGCGTTGTAGCCGCGCGGAAAATAGTACAGGTCGGCCACGTACACCTCTCCCTGCAAGCGGATTCCCGATTGCAGCGGGAGAGCGTGATGCATAATGGCTTTGTCATCTTTTTTGAACGCAATTTGGCTGGGAGCTTTTTGAGTGCTGGCGGCCTCTAAAAATGTGGCAAACAGTACTTCGTCAAAAAAAAGATTGTCCTGGTAGATGATGGTTTCTGTTGTGGTATCCGCTATTGGCTCCCCAACGTCATATTCGCGCTCGCTGTGGGTGTAAGGAGCCAAAATATCCCGGTGATGCAGCCAGAGAGGTTTGTCTAATATTCGTAGTTCGCGGGCCGGTTCATTAAAAGGGTCAATAGGGGTACGATTATTGAGAATAATTTTTATCATACGTCTTTGTACAAAAAATCAAGCAAATGTTTGTGAAACGTGTCTGGCTCATCTAGCATTGGAAAATGTCCAGAGCTAGAAAGTTGCACAACGTGAGATCCTGGTGCTTTAGTGCTTAGCACTTGAGCCTGCTGTGGGTTAACAATGATGTCGCGTAGCCCGTAAATTCCTAGGGATGGTGATTGGATTTTTGCAATTTTGGATGTCAGGTCGGTGTGGTGCAACGAACGAATGCTGGAGAAAAAAGAATCCAGCGTTGTATCTGAAACATCGCGCGTGACCATCTCGAACCATTTTTCTGATTCTTTGGTCGCTCGGTAGGAAAACAATTTCAGGAATACGCGGAGAGTGAATGGAAATTTCCACAGGAGCGTGGCTGCCCATGGTTCACCAGCCAGTTTAAGCCAGAAACTCAGCGACGTGCCGTCAATGGGTGATCCCACTACGGCTACCTGTTTTACGCGGTGGGGGTTAGCCAGTGCCAGGCTTAAGGCAACTGTCCCTCCCATAGAGTGCCCAATGATGGGTGCTGATTCAATGCCCAGCCGTTCCATGAACTGATCTACCAGAGTCACAAAATCAATAACGTTAAAGCTGTTCCGACGTTTGCCAGAGTCGCCGAACCCCCAAAAATCCAGGGCGTAAGCGCGATATGAGCTTTGCAGCCGGCTCATCGTATCGGTCCAATATCCCCAGGACCCCAACCATCCGTGCAATAAAATGACCGGACGGCCCCGTCCCGCGACTTCATAATGGACAACACCCTGGTCTGTAACAATTGAACTCATTGTTTTTTCTCGACGTGTTTAGTTTTTGTTTTTTTGGGCAGCCTGATGTATTGAGGACTGGGCGTTTGCCCTTCTGCAGTGTGTTGGGTAAAAACGGTGGCCGGCATCATGTTTAACGATCGATTTGGGTACAGGGTACAGCCTACTTTTCCCACACGTGCTGTATTTTGCGGATAGCACGATTGGTTAACCGACGGTAACTCCGTCCGGCGCGCATTTTTACCGATAGCAGCAACAAATCTGTATCGACGGTAAAATAACGAATGACGATTTGCTCGCCGCTTTCATTGCGCGTGGTGATTTCGGTGAGCGATTGGTGAGCGCGTTCCGCCAAATCTTTCATTGAAGCTGCTACGGCTGCTAACAGTGTGGTGTCGGTAGATCCGGCGGTGGCCAGGGGCAATCCCTGTTTAGATGCAACCACCGCGCTGGTGAATGATCCATCATGAATAAGGGCAGACAAAATGTCTTCGATGCTGTTTTGGCGAGAACGACCTTCATCAATCATCAAGCTTTGCCATAAAAGGTATCCCGGCAATCATGCCGGGGTAAAACAAAGTTATTCTTCTTCCATTGATTCTAGAATGGAATACAACAATTCTAATAGTACACGTTTTACGCTTTCTTTGTCGGTGGCAACGCAGGGTAGCACTTTAATGTTTTTATCAATTTTTAGGGCAATGCGCAAATCTTCTGGACTCCATGTGTCGGGTAAATCTTGTTTGTTGGCGGCGACAATGTAGGGTGTTTCAGCATAACCGCGAAATATTTCCAAAATGTGTTTGGCTTCTCGGAAGGTTTCAGGGCGCACACTGTCAATCAGCACAATGAATCCCAACATTCCTTCGGTGAGAATTTCCCACATAAAATCAAATCGCCGTTGCCCCGGCGTGCCAAACAAATATAATACTAAATCATCATCAATTGTAAGCCGGCCAAAGTCCATTGCAACGGTAGTTTCATTCTTTAGCCGTTCTGCTTCGGCTGTTACCCTCCGTTCGGTAGACACCACGTCGATTTCACTGATGGTACGAATGAACTGGGTTTTCCCGGCGCTATATGGGCCGGTGACAACCATTTTAACGGTTTGCATTAATAACCTACCTTAACTTCGGTGATGATATTGAATATCAATAATGTCATAGAAATAAAACGTATTGCATTGAATGGTTGGGTCAGGGTGTAGCAATAAATTAGATGCGTTTGATGCGTGTGATCAGGCGTTCAATCACCGATCGTTTTATGGCAGGAGGTTCCTGGCCGGTTAGTCCTTTTCCTTTGCGCGTTTTTGTCAATCGGCGTTTTGATAATCCTTCTGGTTTTATCAGTTCAACCAGCCCGGCTTGCAACATACCATAAACAATTTTCCGAATCTGGTATTCATCCATGTTGTTGGCCCGTGCAATTTGCTCAATGGTGCTTCTGGGATGGATGCGAGAAATTACACGCCAGTCATCAGGTGTTAATTTTACATCTCGCAGCGGCTTATCGGTAACTTTTAGGCCTACTACGGATAGATCGGGAAGTTCATCCAACAAGCGTTCATTCTCTTGAATGCGACGACTTCCTTCTAATATGACGTTGTCCAGGTTAAGGGGAACGGTGATCCGGTCTTTTGAGGGGGTAACGCCCTGATTAAAATTAAACGAGCCTTCTCGCCAGGAAAACAGAGAGTAGACTACGCTCAACATAAACGCCTTGATGCTTTGCACAATATCTTGCTGGGTAACGATTTTGGCCTTTATTAGGTCGATGCCCAGGGCCTTGTCGCTGAGTTTTGGTGAATGGCGGGCGATGGCAATTCCCTGGTCTTTGCTGATTTTCCCGCTATCAAGCAAAATTTCTGCCAGACTGCCTTGTTTTTCTTTGGTAGAAGCGTGGATCAGTTTGCCCTCTCTGAAATAAAGCAGCGCGAAATCGTTGTTGGCTTCTAGCTTCATTGAACCTGTTTTTTTGGCCAAGCTAACTAAATTGAGGAGCTGCGTGGTGCTAAAATCGCGCAGATTTCCCTTTAATGCCATTATGCAAAACCCTTAGTTGTAAATTAACCCTTGGATAACAAATTAAAGACAGAGGGTTGTCTAAGAAGCTGAACTGGCGTACCTTACCAGGATAATCCATTATACCCCTACAAATATCTTAAGTCAACCAAGTTTTGGAGCAACGGGTCCATTTCAATTTGGGGGCGAGTTTTGGATTTTACGCGGGCCGTTGTCATTGCGAGGCGCGTTTTCTGGCGCCGAAGCAATCTCCCCGGTGGCAAAATGGTGATTCCTTAGTTGGGACAACACCAGATGAGCCAAAGCTTGCCCTGGCGTAGACAATAAAAAACCGCCAGTCACGTTGTGGACTGGCGGTTTGATTATGTTATTTTACTGGTTTATTCGCCGGTGGGTGTGGGCAAAAAGTGATAGCCAATCAAGAAGATTAACCCGACAATTGAAACCACATAGATGCTTAGCAACCACTCTGTGGAGCTTGGAAAATAGTCAAAGGACAGTCCCAAGCCGCTGAAGGCAGTTCTCAATCCCTCAAACTCCGGTACTACCAGCGCAGGAATGACCAGGTTGAGTTTGGTGCTAATAGCGGTGAAGGCAATCAATCCCCCGGCGGTTGCCAGAGCAGTTTTATTGTTTCCGGCAAGCGTCAGTAACAGCAAAGGTACCACCAACCCCAATCCGATATTGACAATCCAGAACACCCACCAGAAGGGACCAAAAAGAATGATTTTCAGACTGGCGGCTTTTGCCGGGATGCCGGCATACAAGGCGGTGGAAAATTCAGACCAATTTAGCACGATAACGGTCAATAATAAACCGATGGTCATCCACCGTAAGATGCGTCCTGCATCAGACTGAAGTTTCCCTAACACCACGGCTAAAAATATTACCAGTGCTACGCCGCTCAAAGCGCCCTCTACCAAAAAGAGGATGGGTGTCAATCCTGATTCCCATAAACCTTGAGCGCCGACCACCCCAAACAGTGAGCCTTCTGCGCCGCCGAAAATAACCACCAGCACCAACCCCAGCAATGCCAAGGTACGCACGGCGGATGTTTCGGGCTTTTGGCCGGTCAGGTAGATGAGTGCCGCCAGCAATATCCCGTAGAGGGTGTAAAGCCACGCCATTATCCCCATAACCGAAGTCAAATTGGTTGAGAGGAAGAGCTTGAAAAAGCGCATTGGATGCCCCAAATCCAGCCAAACGGCGAATAAACCGCCGACAAGCGTCGCAAATGCAGTTAGCAAGGCGGTGCGCCCCACCGGTTGCAGTGCATTGATACGGAATCCGTAACTCAACGCTGCTACCAGATAAGCCCCTACCGATATGCCGATGAGCATAGTATAAAGCGCAACCCATAACCCCCAGGGAACATAGGTATTGTAGGCAGCCACGGTGTGTCCGCCGGTAATGCGCTGGAACAGCCCAATCAAGCCGACCAGAAAGCCTGCGATGGCTACGCCCCAGAGTATTTTCTCTGCTTTCATGGAATTACCTCCTGTTAAACTAATTGGACAGTTCCCACTGTCTCAGTCGTCGTTTCCGTCAAAATTCGATCTAACCAATCCAAATCTGCCTGAATGGCACTTTGGGTAAAGTATGCCAGTCCGATGAAGAAGAGATTGTTGCCGTCGCCAGCCAGGGCAGTACAGAATTGGGGTATCCAGGGTAGCAGGTGATGGCGCAGGAAATCTCTGCTGGCAATGAGCGCCGTTTCATTTCCTTCCGCCGCCAGTTGTGCCAGATGCGCCATAAATCCCAATTCCAGAGCGAGGTGGTCATCGGGCAAGCATATCGTACTGTCGGGTACAGCTTGCCAGGCAAGGTAGAATTTGCGCGCGGCGATGGTGGCAGCGCCCATCAGTTGCTTGTCGTTCAGATAGTATGCGGCGTAAGGCGGTGCCGGTGTGAGTCCGGGGCCTTCCAGCAAGCGGGTCATTTCAATGTTGAGTTCATCCAATGTGACCGCCGGTTGTTCATCGGTATGCAGAGCGGTTTGCATACGCAACAGTCCTGCCGCCAATGGTGAATCAGACGCCACTTGTAGTTGAGATACTGCTTGCAGTCCGGTTTCGGTGAGGGGGTAGGTATACAGCGTCCGTAATAAACTGTACAATCCTGCCCGCTCCGATAATCGTTGTTGTTTCATCGCTACACCCTTTTCACCTTCACTACCATATCGCCATATAACGGCATTCCCATAATGGGTGTGTGATTGTCTGCTTCCACCAGCGCGTTCATATTGGGCGTTTCATTGCGGAAGTCATACGTTTTTCCCAATCCGGGGCTAAACCGTCCGCCGCCGCCAAATGGCAGACGCAACACGCCGGGACGGATGGTTTCAACCAAATTGACCTTACCACGTGTGCTGTATCCCAGCGGGTTTTCCAACTCTACCAAATCGCCGGTTTGCAGTCCCAATGCTTCGCCGTCGGCGCGGTTCATTTGAATGACGGCAATAGACCACGAGTTTTTGGGAATGCGGACCTTGCGCCCGGTGGGGGTGGGTCCATTTTCGCCGATGATCATTTCTTCAACTACACGCTCGTCGTTGAGGGGTATCCACAGGTCTTCGGTGGATAAACGTCCCAGCCAATCTACCATTTGGGTGCCGGACATTGCATGGTGGATACGCCCGGAAATAATTTGGAAGGGATATTCGTCGCGATATTTGGTGTAATCGGGGTTGGTGAAGGGGTTCCAGCGTGTTTCAAACCAGTAGAAGGTGTTGGGGTATTTCTCCCAACCCAGTTTTTGCAATCCGGGCGGCGCTTCGCCGGCTTCTTCAATCAGTTTGTTGTATTTGGCGTAACGCCCTTTACGCTGGGTTTCACCATCTTTTTCAATTTCGAAATCCCATACGAACTCAACTTTTTTGGTGTTGGTTTTCAGCACGCCACCGTTGTTGAGGCGTCGCCAACTCATAGGCCAGACAGCCACGCCGTTATGCTCGCGCAGCCATTGCACAGTGACATATTCGCCCACAACTTTCTTGTTATCGTCGTCAATGGTCACATTGCCGGCTTCCAGTGAATCGGGCGTGCCGTAAAGTTTGTAATTGACCGGCAGGTTGGGGTAAGGTAACGGCGTTCCGGCATGTGCCCGCCCGGGAGCTTTTTTGAGTGCTTCGTTCCAGAAGTCTTCTTCGGTGGGGAAGCGTTCCCAGAAATCTTCCGGTTTGATGTTGGTGTCACCTTTTTCGTACAGTTTTTTCGCCAGCGCCATCATGATGTCGTAGTGCGTTTTGGATTCGTATAGCTTGTCAATGACAGCATCGCGCAGGTAAATAAGTTGATGGCTGGGGTAAATGTCCGACAGGCTCATCCGCTCCATATAGCTGGCTTCCGGCAGAATTACATCGGCGTACATACCGGTTTCCAGGAAAGGGGTGTCAATATAAACCACCAAATTGACGCGATAATCATCGCCGTCTTTGGCGGTGAGTGCTTCAATCCACTTGTCGGTGTTGGAGCCGGTGATGACCGGGTTGCCGGTGCGAATGAGGAAGGCTTTGATGGGATATTCGTGTCCCCGGAAAGGACCATATTTCAATTTGACCCCGTTGAGGAAGCGATCAGGGTAGTCGCCTACCACATCATCCCATCCGGCGGGCCATTTCCCGAAGAGATCCATATGCAGTTTTTCCTGCTCGGCGGTCACTTCCGTGCCGTTGACCACGCGCGTTACCTCACGTTTGTTGAAATTACCGCCTTTGGCATTGCCGCCCTTGTCGCTTTTTACCAATTCGGTGTCAATGGCGCCACCGGGGGCATCCATATTGCCGGTAATCACGTTGAGTGCGGTGCCGATAATGGATGCCACATAGCCATTGTAATGGTGTCCGATGCCGTTCATCCCCCATA
>CAYPUV010000009.1:0-37600 GCA_964413895.1 uncultured Anaerolineaceae bacterium | reverse complement strand
AGCCTGCCAACCATCCATACTGGGCATCATTACATCAAGTACCACCACATCTGGCCGGATCGCATACGCTTTTTGCAATCCACCGATCGCATCGTGTGCAACTTCTACCTGAAAGCCCACCTTTGTCAACACAAACTGTAATACCTTACATAATGCTGCATCATCATCAACAAGCAACACACTCGCACTCATTATAATTTTACCCTCCTCGCTCCACACTACCAAGAACGTTCTCAGTTCCGAGTTAAAACTCAAAAATACTAAATCATGCTGAAAACGCACTAATTCCGAGACCAAACAGCCCTTGCACAGCCATCTCTATGCCGACTGGAACAATTGGCCTTTATTTTTGCCAGGGCCCAAAATAGTTGAATAATTGTAACTATACAGACTGTCATTGCGAGGCGCGTTTTTTGCGCCGCAGCAATCCCCCTGATGGCAAAAACGGTGATTGCCCTTCGGCAAGCTCAAGACAGGCTTTCGCTGCGCTCGTAATGACATACGCAGTGAATGGTTGTAAATTCTCAAAAAATAGTCGATGCCCTGTATAGTTACGAATAATTTTGGTTTATCTGCCAGCTTATTCACTTCAGCGGCTAATGTACACGTTATAGTATACCAGATACTTCAATTCACGCACAAAAAGTTTGAAAAGTTTGATTAGCTCGTGGGAACGCGCCAATTTGACCGCGTCGTCAACCTCTGGCATCATCAAAGTTGGTGCAGCTACAGCCACAGACAGAATGTATGTTTTCTCAATAAGAGGTGCATTATGGTGCTTTACGGCGGCATTGAAGCAGGTGGAACCAAATTTGTGTGCGCGGTGGGGACAGGCCCCAATGACCTGCGCGAAAAAATCCGCTTCCCTACCACCACCCCAGAAGAAACTATCGGGCGGGCAATTGCCTTTTTCCGCAAGCAGGCAGCCCGCGAACCGTTGGCTGGCATTGGCATTGCTTCCTTCGGCCCGGTAGACCCCAATCCCCATTCACCCACTTTTGGCTACATCACCAGCACTCCCAAACCAGGCTGGGCAAACATCAATTTTGCTGGAACGGTGGCGCGGGCGTTGGGTGTGCCGGTAGCTTTCGATACTGATGTAAACGGCGCGGCGCTGGCAGAACACCGCTGGGGGGCAGCGCAAAATGTGGATACTTTCGTCTACCTGACCATTGGCACAGGCTTCGGCGGGGGAGGACTGGTGAACGGAAAACCGATGCACGGTCTCATTCACCCAGAAATGGGACATATTCGCGTGCCGCACAACTGGCAAGACGACCCTTTCCCCGGCACGTGTCCCTTCCACGGGGATTGTCTGGAGGGCGTGGCAGCCGGACCCGCCATTGAGCAGCGTTGGGGGCAGCGCGGCGAAACTCTTCCCCCCGATCACCCTGCCTGGGTGCTGGAAGCGCGCTATCTGGCCCTGGGGTTGATGGCCTACATTTTAATGCTTTCGCCCCAGCGCATTATTATGGGCGGCGGGGTGATGGCGCAGACACACCTGTTTCCGTTGGTACGACAGGAAACGGTGTTGTTGTTGAACGGCTATGTTCAATCTCCGGCAATACTGAAGCACATTGATGATTATATTGTGCCGCCCCGGTTAGGCGGCAAGGCGGGGGTACTGGGAGCAATTGCGCTGGCGGAAAGGCAATGATAGCCGTCTGCTGGTAATTTTTGGGTTATTTTTCTTTATGCTCCCGGCACGGCATCTTTGGGGAAACGCGTTTGCCACGGGGCAGCCCGATACACCGCAATATCTGCTAGAATACGGAAGCGGCTCACCGCAATGGTGTTGAGCGCCCGCCGACGGGTTTCCACGGTGGGAAGTGAGACCGCCTCTTGCCACACACTTCGCCCAATGGTGAAACCGCTGGCCCCGGCATCGCAGGCAATTTCAAGTTGGTGCTGGAAGGTGGGAAAATCCACCCCGGCACTGAGCAACACCCAGGGTATGCCAATTGATTCGGTTAGTTGGCGGCAATAATCTGCCATTTTTGCGGCATCGGTTTCGGTGGGGGCGGTGGGAAATTCCGCTTTCAGCACATCTACCCCTAGTGGAACCAACCGCCGCGCCGATTCGATGACGATTTCCGGGCGCTGGGCAGCAAAGTCAGGGTCGGTTTTGCGCTGTCCCTTTTGCAATGGATAGCAAATTGGTTCCAGCAGAAAAGGAATGTCCGCCTGCCGACATTCTTCCGCCACCTGCCGCACAATAGTTTCCTGTTCGGCAGCGTTGGGCGCGTCTGGATGGTAGTAGAGGAGCATTTTTACGGCATTGCCGCCGATGCGTTTGATTGCGCTGGCATCCCAATCAGGCAAGAGGGTAGTCGTGCGGCTGATAGCATCGGTGCGGGTGGCGTAGCCCGATTTTTCCCGCGCCACCAGCAGCCCCACGTTCCCCGGTAGCACCCCTGCAACAATGGCGGGTTCCACACTGAAAATTGGATCGAGCAGTACCGCGCTGGCGTGGGGCGCGAGCGCTCCGGTTAGGCGCAATTTTTCTGCCGTCACTGCCGGCGCCAACGGTTGTTTCCCATCGCGTTTTTCCAGTAGCTCAATGAGGGGATCGCGGTGGTCGGCGGCCAGGATGGCGAATATCCCATTGGCGGTTGAGATTTGCTGCAAGTTTCTGAGTTTGCCGGGGGAGAGAGGCATATAGCGTTCCCTTTGAAAATGCTGTTTCTTAATCTGGCTCAAACACCGATGGCGGCCAGATATTCCCGGTTGCGGCGGGCGCTTTCTTTGGGTGCGCCCATACCCGGCAAAATATCTTGCTCAACCACGGCCCAGCCGTTGTAGGTTGATTCTTTCAGCCAGTTTACTACGCCGGGGAAGTCTACGCCCCCCTGTCCCAACTCGCAAAAAACACCGTGCTGGATCGCCTCAAAATAATCCCAGTTGTTTTCTTTTGCCCGATGAGCAATCTCTGGATGGCAGTCCTTAAAATGCACCAGCCAGATGCGGTCGGCATATTTTTGCATTGCCGGCACAACCGCTTCGCAACTTCCCGCGCCGAAAGCATAATGTCCGGTATCGAACACAAGCCCCAGCAAGGTGGGATCGGTTAGCGAGAGGAGGCGATCAATCTCGGCGGGAGTTTCGACGTATCCCGCGCAATGGTGGTGGAACACCGTGCGCAAACCGGTTTCTTCGCGCACCGCACGCGCAATCGCCTCTGCGCCCTGCACAAACGTGCGCCATTCCGCTGCCGAAAGTCCCATTTGCGGGGTGATGCGCCCGGCGTTTTGCGTGCGCACGGGGATCGTGCCGTTGTTGTCTGCCAGCACAATCAGCGGTGGATGTGCAGGATCGCCGCTAGGGGCAACTGCCGCCAGCAAACGAGCGATTTTCACCGCTTCGGCGATGCCGTCGGCGTGTGCGGCGGCATTTTTCAGCGTCACCGGCACAAATGCACCAACCATCGTCAGCTTGCGACGCACCAACTCTGCCCGAAGCCGGGCGGGGTCGGTGGGCATGAACCCCCAATCGCCCAAATCCGTGCCGATGTAGCCTGTCTCCACCAGTTCATCCAGCATTTGTTGATAATTTATCTGACTTTCGCCAATGCCTTCGAATTCAAGCGTTCCCCACGAGCAGGGAGCATTTGCCAGTTTGATGGGGGACATAAGCGTATCCTTTCATCCTGTGGCTGAACAGCTACAAGTAACGTTCCTGGGTCCGTTTTTGCTCGTATTCTTTGCGGGCGGCATTGACCGAATCCATCTGGCTGACTTCCGCCACGGCCACATCCCACCAACTTTCGTACCCCGGCACACCGACGTAACGGTCATTTTCAATGGTGATGACCGTGGTGTGGTCAATGGTTTTTGCATCTTTCAACGCTTGTGTGAACTCATGATAGGTGGCGCATTCGATGACGTGCGCCCCCAGCGAGCGGGCATTCATCGCCAAATCAACCGGCAAGGTTTCCACTGCGTCCACATCATCATCGGGCAGATGGTCATGCTGCGGACGGGCGTAGCGCGTGCCAAACCCTTTCGAGCCGATTGACCGGCTCAGCGCGCCGATGCTTTTGAAACCGTGATTGTTCAGCAGGATGATGGTCAGTTTGTACCCTTCCTGCACGCTGGTGACAATTTCGCCGGAGAGCATCAAATAACTGCCGTCACCCACCATCACGTACACTTCGCGGTCGGGGGCGGCCATTTTCACGCCCAGTCCCCCGGCAATTTCGTAGCCCATACAACTGTACCCGTATTCCAGATGGTACTGTTTGGGATGCCGTGCGCGCCAGAGTTTGTGCAAATCGCCCGGCAAACTGCCTGCTGCGCACACTATTATCGCGTTGGGGTCGCCCAACTCATTCACCGCGCCGATAAGTTCACCCTGGCTGGGGAGCGGTTCGTTGCGAATGCCGTAGATACGGTCAACTTCCGTTTCCCATTCCCGGTGCAAGCTTTCGGCGTGGGTGCGGTATTCTTCGGACACCTGATAATCACCCAACAAATCTGCCAATTCTTCCAGTGTGGCTTTGGCGTCGCCCACCAGCATCAGTCCGGAATGTTTGGCGGCGTCAAATTCTGCCACATTGATATTGACGAATTTTACAGCGGGATTTTGGAACGCGGTTTTGCTGGCGGTGGTGAAATCGCTGTAGCGGGTACCAATGCCAATGACCACGTCGGCTGCTTTAGCAATGCGGTTGGCGGCCAGCGTGCCCGTCACGCCAATGGCCCCCATGCAGAGCGGATGGCCAAAATGTAAGCTGCCCTTGCCCGCCATTGTCTCGCCCACGGGGATGCCTGTCTTTTTGGAAAAATGGCGCAGGGTGGTAGTGGCCTCGCTATAGATAACGCCTCCTCCGGCGATGATGAGCGGTTTTTTTGCCGTTTGAATCAGCGCGGCGGCTTCCTCCAGCGCGCTCTGGTCGGGACGATTGCGGGAGATGCGCCACACCCGCTTGCGGAAAAAGTCGGCAGGGTAGTTGTAGGCTTCTGCCTGCACATCTTGCGGCAGGGCCAGCGTCACCGCGCCGGTATCGGTGGGACTGGTGAGGACGCGCATTGCTTCCGGCAGGGCGGTCAGAATCTGGTCGGGGCGGTTGATGCGGTCCCAATAGCGGCTCACGGGTTTAAAGGCATCGTTCACTGAAATATCCTGCGAGTGTTCCGATTCGAGTTGTTGCAGTACCGGGGCCACATTGCGGCGGGCGAAGCTATCGCCGGGCAACAGCAGGACAGGCAGACGGTTGATGGTTGCTCCGGCGGCGGCGGTGAGCATATTGGTTGCCCCGGGGCCAATGGATGAGGTGCAAACAAACGTCTGCATGCGATTTTTCATTTTGGCGAAAGCGGCGGCGGTATGAACCATCGCCTGCTCATTGCGAGTTTGGTAGTAGCGAAAGTCGAGATTCTCCTGCAAGGCCTGCCCAATGCCGGCCACATTGCCGTGTCCAAAAATGCCGAATACGCCGGCGAAAAAAGGCATCTCTTTCCCGTCGCGGCTGACGTACTGATTTTTCAGAAATTTCACAATGGCTTGTGCCGTAGTCAGGCGAATTGTTTGTGTCATTTGTTTACCTCCGGTCACTGAAAACTGAACGCTATTTAAAACCCGCCGCGAGTAGCGACAAAGGCTTCCACTTCTGGCAGAGTGGGCATGAAGTTGGCGCAGCCGTGTTTGGTCACCACAATTGCGCCACAGGCGTTGCCCAGCCGCGCCGATTTGTACCAGCCCCAACCGTTCACATACCCGTACAAAAAACCCGCACCGAAGGCGTCACCCGCGCCGAGGACGTTGTAGACTTCCACCGGGAAGCCAGGGGCATCAATTTGCTCAATGCTGCCATCGGGCTGGCGGACATGCACTCGCACGCCGTGTTCACCGCGTTTTTGCAACAAAGCTTTTGGCCCCAACGAGAGGAGGATGGCGATGGCAGCATCCACGTCGCCCTGCACCCGCGTATCTGAAATTTGCGAGTGAGTGAGGCTCATCTGGCTAACATCGGTGAGCACGGTGGCGTTGATTTCGTCTTCTGTGCCGATGACGATGTCCACGTTTTGCAAAATACTGCGCACTGTCACCCCAAACGCACGGGGATCGGGCCACTGGTCGGGCCGAAAATCGATGTCCAGGACCACGTCTGTGCCCATTTGTTTTGCCAGCTCGGTAGCGAAGATGGTGGCGCTGCGGCTCGGCTCTTTGCTGAGGTTGGTTCCGGCAAATTGCAATACTTTGCTCTGAGCAACGGGCGCTGCCAGCACGTCGTCAATGGTCAGTTCGATGTCGGCGCAGTTGTCCCGGTAATACACCAGCGGAAATTTATCGGGCGGTTCGATGCCAAGTACCACGGCGCTGGTGCGGTGCCCTGGTTTGCGAGGGCTGAACTTCATTTCGACGCCTTCTTTTTCCAAAAATGCCTGAATGAAATCGCCGACGGGGTCTGCACCCAGCCCGGTGAGCAAGGCAGTTTTCAGCCCCAACCGCCGCGCCCCCACGCAGATATTGGTCGGTGAGCCGCCGACGTACGCGGCAAAACTTTTGATTTCGGGGAACGGCGCGCCCACATCGTTGGCATACAGGTCGATGGACGAGCGCCCCATATGGAGGGAATCGTAGATTTTTTCAACTGTATCTGTCATTTTTGCGTACCATTAGCGTGAAACGTGAAAGCGTGATGCGACTCTGCGACTTTGAAACTTTGGACTTGAAACCTGAAACTCAAAACCCAAAACTTTAATACAGTGGCAATCTTGGATCAACTGTTTTGTAGCTATCTTTCACCCAGGTGAAGGCAGGGTCATCCCGATTGGCGAGGCTCTGCGCGCTGCCCGCCAGCACATTCAGGTAGTAGGTGGTGTACCCCGGCGCACTAACCACGGGATGGTAGCCTTCGGGAACCAGCACAGCGGTGTTGTTTTCAGCACGCACCAGGGCATCAATGGGATAGCCTGCCCGCTGCAACGGCGAGGTTTCACCGGTGTAAATGCGCTGGTAGGCATAGCCTTCCGGCTTGTCCATTTTATAGAAATACACTTCCTCCAAATCAGCTTCAATTAAATTGCCGTCCTCGTCAACCGTGTGGACATCGTGCTTGTGCGGTGGGTAGCTGCTCCAATTCCCGCTGGGGGTGTACACTTCCACCAGTATCAGCCGTTGAACGGGCGAACCAGGCGGCAGAAGGTCGTTGATCTGGCGGGTGACGTTGTCGCCGCCACGCACACTAAGGGGTACATCTTCCGGCTTGATGAGCCAGGGGTCGTGGTCTTCATCGGTGGGGACCCAGGTGACGGCAAACTCGCCTCCTTGCTCGGCGGTGATGGTGAAATCGGTGCGACGGGGGAGGTACAGGGCGTGCGCCGCACCCGCGAACACGTTCTCTCTTCCACCGATGTCGCCCCATTCGCCCCGATTTGAGCGCACGGTGTACACTCCGCTAAAGTTGACGATTGCCAATTCATTTTCGCCGCTGTGGAATGACCAACGCTTGCCTGCTGCCAATCGACGGGCCTGAAAGGAGATGTATTCCCAACCGGCACTTTCAGGCGTGACCGACAGAATCAGGTCGGGATCGTGAGGGTCGGGGGCAGGTTTAATCAAAATATTTTCGGCGGTGTATTGTTTCATTTCTCATCCCTCACCTGTAATTTCACGCAATTTCACGGGACGATTTTCCCCATACGATTTCCACGCTGCCAATCCCATTACTGCCGACACCCGCCCATCTTCGCCGGTGACGGGTACGGGGGTGTCGTTCACCAGACAGTTGATGAAAGCGTTCATTTCGGCAGCGAAGGCAGTAGTGTATCGTTCCAGGAAAAAGTATAAGGGTTTGGCAGAATGCACGCCTTCGGCATTGCTGTACACGGCGCGGTGAGAGGTGTTATTTTCCGCCGCCAGCATCCCCTGCGAGCCGAAAACTTCCACCCGTTGGTCGTAGCCGTACACCGCGCGACGGCTGTTGTCGATTGTGCCAATTGCGCCGTTGGCATAACGCAGCGTGATAACTGCCGTGTCCACATCGCCTGCTGCACCGATGGCGGGGTCAACCAGCACACTCCCCATCACAAACACTTCTTCCACGTCACTGCCAATGAGGTAGCGAGCCATATCAAAATCGTGGATGGTCATATCCATAAAAATTCCACCGGAAACGTTTACGTACTCGATGGGCGGTGGTGCGGGGTCGCGGCTGGTGATGCGCACAATGTGCGGTTCGCCAATAGCGCCGGCGGCAACCTCATCGTGTACATGCTTGAAATTGGGGTCGAAACGGCGGTTGAAGCCAATTTGCAATTTGACGCCCGCCTTTTCCACTGCTTCCAGCGCCCGGTCAATGGCAGGCAGTTCAAGCGCGATTGGTTTTTCACAGAAGATGTGCTTGCCTGCCTGCGCTGCCGCTTCAATGAGCCGGGCGTGGGCATCAGTGCTGGAACAAATGAGTACCGCTTCAACGCGGTCATCTTCCAGAATGGGGTGGTAGCTTTCGTACGCCTGCGAGATGCCGAAATCGGCGGCGCATTGTTTAGCGACGGGCAGGGATACATCGGACACTGCCAACACATTCGCTGCTGGCACACGGTACACCAGATTTTCGGTATGCACCCGTCCGATGCGTCCCGCGCCAATAATACCAAGGTTAATTTTCTGTGGCATAGTTCCTCCATTTTTTGCCATCAACTTCTGGCGATAGGCTGAAAGTTGGTGGCTAATGATTGAACGCCTGTGTACTTTGCCGCACCACCAGCCCACACGACAACGTTTTATTGGTCACGTTTTTCCCATCAAGCAAATCGAGTGTCATTTGCATTGCCAGCCATCCCAGTTGCTGCCGGGGCTGATGAACGGTTGTCAATGGTGGATACACAAACCGTGCTGCTTCAATATCATCAAACCCCACCACCGACATATCTTTTGGCGCCGTGATCCCGTACCGCCGACAAGCGTTCATTAAACTGATGGCAATCATATCGGTGTAGCCAAAAACGGCGGTAACCCCCTGCCTCAATAGACCGGGCAATACCGCCACCCCGATGTCGTAATCTGCGCCCTCCCGGTCTACAAAAACCAACGCCGGGTCGAAATGGACGCCAGCCTGTTGCAGTGCCGCGCGATACCCTGCCAGTCGCCGCCGTTTGGCCACCGGACGGTTAGCGTTTCCCACAAAACCAATTCGCCGATGCCCCAGCGACAGCAGATGTTCCACCGCCAGTTGAGCGCCGTGTACATCATCTACCGCCACCGAGTAGAGGTACTCTCCCTCTTCTTGATTGTTGATGAGTACCACCGGCACGTGGATTTTCCCCAATTCTGAACCGTACAAACTGCCCACGCGGGAGGCAGTAACAATAACAGCATCCACTCGCCGACGATGGAACGTTTTTACCACGGCCAATTCTTGCGCTGGGTCGTTGTGAGAGGCGCTGAGAAAAACACTGTATCCGGCTGATTGGGCCACAGTTTCCACGCCGGCCACTACTCGAGTGATGAAGGGGTCGGCGATGGTGGTAACCACCATACCAATAGTATGAGTTCGCTGGGCCAGTAAACTTTGCGCTACTGCGCTGGGAGCATACCCCATCTCCCGCGCCAATTGCTGAATGCGAGCAGTGGTCTTGGTGCTGATGCCGGGATGTCCATTGAGTGCCCGCGACACGGTGGAGTGAGATACACCGGCGGCTTTGGCAATATCTTTAATCGTAACAGGCATGGGTATTTCACATTTCAAGTTTTGGGATTTAGACAATGCACACGTGTGCATTATAGCACAATGTCTTCCCTGCGTCAAACCGTGGAAACACTGCATACTCCAGAACATTTGTGCCTTTAGCAGAGTTGTGGCATGATTGATTACAGGAAACAAATTTACCGGGAAATAAATTTCGCACTATGAATATCCACCCCGAACACACTTTCACCCCAACTGAATTGCAACAAATTGTCGATTGTTCATTACAATATCATTTCTGGCGGCAGTCCCCACTGCCCCAACACGATCGGCAACAGGAACCCGTGTTGCAAACACTTCAATATTTACATGCCGCCGGTGGCCCGCGCCGGGTGAACCTCCCCGCCACACTCCGTTTTTTGAAAGACCAGCTTTCCCCCAACGCTGAATCCTCAACCATAATGCGCCAGATGATTGCCAATTACCATCGACGTTTACGCAACGAATGGCCACAGATTATTGCCAGCAACGAATTGCTTTCGCTCAACATTGCCCTGGCGCGCACCACCATTCGCTGCGAATCTATTATCGACCGGCTGGACAAAGAAGACGATGGCGGCATCACCGCCATAAAATTTGTCACCGACCACACCCCCGTGACCCCACCTCCCTCTGCCAACAACATCGAGGCGACAATGCTCCACGCGCTCACTGCCGCAGCGTATCCCCATCACCGCCCCGTGCGGGTTTTGTACCGCTGGCTGTATCACGACTATGACCAATCAATTCAGCTCAATGAAAAAGCCTACCGCCAAAATTTGTACCGCCTAAAAACTAGAACACAAGCCTGGCTCGATGGTGAGATTCTCGCGCGCCCCGGTCTGCATTGCAATCACTGCCCCTTCAAGCACCAAGGATGCCCCATCCACCAAACTACCGCCGCCCCAGAAGATGCTGAGCCTTATTTGGCAGAAGACGTTCCCCCTGCTACCCTCTCTAGGCGCATGTGGACTTTTATGGAGGATTCACCCGATGACCCAACGGATTCTGAGCCGTAGAGAATTTTTGCTATTGAGCAGTGTATTTGGCGCAGCAGCGCTGTTGCAAGCTTGCGCCAACGCCACCCCGACGGTACTTTCACCAATACTCCCCACCCCTAGCCGCACACCGCACCCCACACGCACCGCTACCGCTACTCCTATCGCCACCAACACACCCGCCGCCCAATCTCAATCCCCTTTACAACCTGAAAGCACGTCACCCATAGATCCAACAGATACGCCCACCGCCCCCACGCCAACTCCCAGTCCCACTCCTTATCCACCCGGCTCGCCCAGCAAATTGGGGGTGTTCTTGACCCGCTTTGACCCCCAGGTACTTGCACTCATCGCGGCAGGCCGGCCGGCATTGGTAAAAACGCTGGAGCTAGACCCCAATTTTGCAAAGGGCATTAAAGATCGCGCGCCACGCACCATCTTGATTGGGCGTATCTCATTGGACCAACTTAATCTTGACGCAGACCCCATCCCGCTGGCCCGACAATTTGTGGACACCTTATTGCCCATTGCCAGCGATCCCACACGGATGGCTGCCTTCGATGGTTGGGAAGCACACAATGAGCCGGTAGCCGACACGTCAGATAAGATGAAACGCCTGGCCGATTTTGAAGCCGAACGCACCCGTTTGTTGGCCGCAAACGGAATTTCGTCAGTGGTGGGCAATTTTGCCACGGGACACCCGCCGCTGGAACTGTGGCCTGATTTTGGTCCCGCCCTGGATGCCGTCCGGCAGTACGGTGGCTTCCTGGGGCTACACGAATACTCCGCCCCAATTATGCAGTTCGGCTTCGGCGCGCTGCAACTGAATAACGGCCCCAACCAGGGCGACGAGGGCTGGCTCACAATGCGTTACCGCAAAGCCTACCGTCAGCACCTGCAGCCGATGGGGTTCGGCAGTGTGCCTCTGCTCATCACGGAATGCGGTGTGGATGGGTTGGTGGGCAACCGGCCCGGCCCCACAGACGCGCGGGGATGGCGAGATTTTGTTTCCACGTGGCTGGAGGCAGGCTTGCGCAACGACCCGCCCGGCGTGTATATGGATCAACTCATCTGGTATGACACCGAACTGCAAAAAGATGATTACGTCAAAGGCGCGGCAATCTTTGTTGCCGGTGCGTCGCCGGGCTGGGAAAGTTACGACATTTTAGGCCGCACCGCAGACCTGTTGCAACAATACTTGGAAGTACATCCCCCTGCCTCATCCTGAGCGGCGGGAATAATCGGCGAGAGCATACTCATTATACAGGAGCTTGAACTATGCAAATGATCCGCTGCCAATGGCCCGGAGATGATCCCCTTTATGTTGATTACCATGACCGCGAATGGGGTGTGCCGGTACACGACGATCGTAAATTATTTGAAATGTTGCTTTTAGACGGTGCACAGGCAGGGCTGAGTTGGATCACCGTTCTCCGCAAACGGGAAAATTATCGCCGCGCCTTCGATAATTTTGATGCAGAAAAAATTGCCCGTTACGATGACCGGAAAGTCGCGGCTCTGCTGGCCGATGCAGGTATTATTCGCAACCGGCAAAAAATCCGCTCGGCAGTGCAGAATGCCCGCGCCTTCCTTAAAGTCCAAGAAGTGTTCGACACCTTCGACGTTTACATCTGGCAGTTTGTGGATGGGGACACCATCCAAAACGCCTGGCAAACCCTGGCCGACCTCCCGGCCAAAACACCTGCATCAGAGGCAATGAGCAAAGACTTGAAACAGCGTGGATTCAATTTTGTTGGCCCTACTATTTGTTATGCGTTCATGCAATCGGCGGGGATGGTGAACGACCACGTGGTAGATTGTTTTCGCCATACGGAATTGGGAGGCAAGCCTCCGGCTCGTTGACAATATTAGTTGGCTATGGTATAGTACCGCCGCTTTTAACCCGTTTCCGGCAATACAGCGCCCCGTCAAAAACGGGGCGTCTTTTTTAGCAGTTCAGGGTTAAACATTCTTAACAAGTTCTGGGTTTAATTCCCCACAGCAAGCTACCGAGAGTATTCATTTTCAGGATTTACATTCATCTTGAAACTTGAACCCCCACCATTGGAGGAGGAAACCATCACCATGCGAATGAGCAATCTATTCAGCCAAACCTTGCGCAAAGCCCCCGCCGACACAGAAGTGATCAGCCACAAGTTATTGGTTCGAGCCGGATTCATCCGTCAACTTGCCGCCGGAATCTTCAGCTACCTGCCGCTGGCCCGACGCGCAATGACCAAAATTGAAAACATTATGCGTGAGGAAATGGACGCCATCGGCGGGCAAGAGGTAACAATGCCTGTCATTCACTCCGCCGACATCTGGAAAGAAACCGGTCGCTGGTATCAGATTGGTTCGGAAATGGGACGCTTTCTGGATAAAAATGGGCGTGATATGGTGTTGGCAATGACGCATGAAGAAGTTGTGACCGACCTTGTTCGGAGAGAGATTCAATCGTACCGCCAACTCCCGGCAATGATCTACCACATTCAAACCAAATGGCGAGATGACCCCCGTCCCCGCGCCGGATTGATTCGGGTACGTGAGTTTACAATGAAAGATAGCTACAGCCTGGACGCCGACTGGGAAGGGTTAGACAAACAGTACCGCGCCCACTATCAGGCATATTTCAATATTTTTAACCGCTGTGGCGTGCCCGCCGTGGCTGTGGGGTCAGACGTGGGGATGATGGGCGGCAGTATGGCGCACGAATATATGTATCTTACGCCAATTGGTGAAGACACCCTGCTGCTTTGCGATGCGTGTGGTTATACCGCCAATCGTCAAATTGCCACGTTCCAAAAACCCGCCACAACAACGGAAGCCCCCGAACCACTGGAAAAAGTGGCCACACCCCACGCCAAAACCATCGAAGCCCTGGCAGAGTTTTTGAACATCCCCGTCTCTAAAACGGCAAAAGCTGTGTTTCTGGTTGCCACAGTGACCGTAGGAACTGAGGATGTGGACAAATTTGTATTTGCGGTGGTTCGCGGCGATATGGAGGTGAACGAGACCAAGCTCACCAATGCCGTAAAAGCCAAAGCTCTGCGACCGGCCCACGACGAGGAAATTCTGGCCATTGGCGCAGAGCCGGGATATGGCTCGCCCATTGGCGTGCACGGCGCACTGGTTGTTGTGGATGATATTATTCCCCAATCCCCCAATTTGGTGGCTGGGGCCAATGAAGAAGGGTTCCACTATTTAAACGTCAACTACGGGCGCGACTACCAGGCTGACATTGTGGCCGATATTGCCGTGGCCCGGGATGGCGACGCCTGCCCGCGCTGCGGCAGCCCAATGCGCACCAGTCGCGGCGTGGAAATTGGCAACATTTTCAAGCTCGGCACGCGCTACAGCGATGCGCTCGGCGCAACCTTCCTGGATAAAGATGGCAAATCCAAGCCTGTAATTATGGGGTCTTACGGCATTGGCGTGGGACGTTTGCTGGCCTGCATCGCCGAAGAGTACAATGACGAGCACGGCCTTATCTGGCCCATCACCGTGGCCCCCTATCATGTGCATCTGGTTGGCCTCAGCAAAACGACTAACATGGCCGAGAAACTTTACAAAAACCTGCAAGCCAGTGGGGTGGAAGTGCTGTTTGATGACCGGCAGGAAAGTCCCGGCGTAAAATTTGCCGACGCTGACCTGATTGGTCTGCCGCTGCGCGTTACCGTGGGCGATCGGTCATTGAAAAAAGGCGGCGTAGAGTTAAAGCGTCGCGGGGGCGGCGCAAGTCACCTGGTCCCCGTGGATGAGTTGGTGTCGGCGGTACAGGATGAAATCGCCGCATTAACCACTGAAATTATGGAAAAAGTGGTGGAAGTCCCCTTTAAAGAGTGAATCATTTCTGATTAGCTCACCCCTCCAGCACACGGTTCAACCTACGCCGAATTAGTTGCCAGTTTTTGGGCAACTAATTCGGCGTTTGTGATTATTCAGTAGTGACAGAGCAGTGTTCTGTCATTACATTGTTGAAACAATGTATGTGTCCCCGAAAATGTCTCTTGGATTTGCACCAGCCATTGAGCGATGGCTGAGTAGTCACCATTAATCTTTCATTAAGGGAGTGGAGGTAAAGTTTCATCAGTTTGTAGAATAAAAGGCAAGTGGTTGCAATGAGCGGCAGAGATCGTACATTGAGGAGCAACAAGTATGGTGAAAATCAAATCACACGAGATTACCCCTGAGCATCTTTACCTGTCCCGCCGACGTTTCATGGTCGGCGTGGGTGCGCTGGCGGCGAGCGCTGTCATCGCCGGATGTAGCCTCCAGCCAGCAGAAACCCCTGCCGCCGCGCTATCCACGGCAATCCCCATCCCTCCCACTAGCCCCACCGCGGGCGCAACAGCTTCCGGAGCAACGGCCATCCCACCCACGGCAATGCCATCAGCGTCTTTCGCTTCCGCTGCTACCGATGAACTCGGCGGCAAGCTTACCCCCTTCGATAGCGTCATCAACTATAACAATTTTTACGAATTCACCACCAAAAAAGAAAAAGTGGCAGA
The DNA here is from genome assembly GCA_964413895.1 of uncultured Anaerolineaceae bacterium. Lineage (GTDB taxonomy): Bacteria > Chloroflexota > Anaerolineae > 4572-78 > 4572-78 > JANTHQ01. Next base: position 22,424 of record CAYPUV010000009.1, on the reverse strand, counting down.
ACTTGCTAAAGACTGGAAAACCGAGCCGTGGACAGTAGAAGTCGGCGGGCTGGTGCGCAACCCCAAAACCTTCGCTATGGACGACCTCCGTAAAAAATTCACTCAGCAAGAGCGCATCTACCGCCTGCGCTGTGTGGAAGCGTGGAGTATGGTCATCCCGTGGATGGGCTTTCCGCTGGCTGAATTGCTGAAAGAAGTTGAACCCACCGCCGACGCGAAATACGTCCGCTTTGAGGCAATTTACGACCCCGATAATCTGCCGGGGCAGAGTAGCCCGTGGTATCAATGGCCCTACATCGAAGGGTTGCGGCTCGATGAGGCGAGGCACAACTTGACCATTTTGGCGACCGGGCTGTACGGCAAAAACCTGCTGCCGCAAAGCGGCGCGCCCGTACGACTGGTTGTGCCGTGGAAATACGGCTTCAAAAGCATCAAATCCATTGTAAAAATTGACCTGGTGGACACTATGCCGGTATCATTATGGATGGCGGCGGCGCCTAACGAGTACGGCTTTTACGCTAACGTCAACCCCAATGTTGACCATCCCCGCTGGTCGCAAAAATCCGAACGGCGCATCGGTAATTTGGGACGGCGCAAAACATTAATGTTCAACGGATACGAGGCAGAAGTTGCCCACCTGTACGATGGGATGGATTTGAAGGAATATTTTTAGTGCGATTACCATCATTGCTCACCAAACCGACTTTTCTCAAAGCGATAACCCATCTGGGCGCGTTGCTGCCGCTGGTGTGGACGGTGCAGAACTATTTTGCCAACCAACTGACGGTCAACCCGATCCAGGAACTCACGTTTCGCACCGGGCGCTACGCGCTCACATTACTGCTGCTGTCGCTGGCAATTACGCCGCTGAACACCTTTTTCGGCTGGCGAAAGCTCATCCCCCTGCGCCGCATGCTGGGATTATATGCCTTTTTTTACGCCGCGCTCCACTTTCTTATTTTTATTGGATTGGACTATGGCTTTGATTGGGAATTGCTGCAAGATGCCATTTTTGAAAAACGATACGCGCTGGTTGGTTTTTCGGCGTTTCTCATTTTGCTGGCGCTGGCGCTCACGTCCAATCGCAAGGCGATGAAACGATTGGGACGGCGCTGGAAAAAACTGCACCGGCTGGTGTATGTGGCCGGTGGGCTGGCAATTGTCCATTTCATTTGGCTGGTAAAAGCCGATTTGACTCGCCCGCTGATTTATGGCTCAATCATGGCAATTTTTCTGGCGTTTCGATTGCGCCCCCTGCGCCATTGGGCTGCTGCCGTGCGCATCCGATTCCGCCGCCCCAGCCCTCTGCAACCCGGTGAACAACACCCGTGACACACCCATTCGCCACCGAAACCGTGATCTGGCACACGCCTCCCGCCGACCCCCCACCACTGACCTCACCGGTGGTGCATCTGTGGCGCATGTCTCTGTCTCAACCGGCGGATGTGGTTTCGGCGCTGCACAAAACCCTGTCGCCCGCTGAACGGGAGCGGATGGCGCGGTTGAAAAAACCATCGGCGCGAGAGAAATTCGCCATCACTCGCGGACTGTTGCGGGCGACACTGGCATATCATCTGGCGGTTTCTCCCACTCACCTGCGCTTCGAGCTTTTGCCGCAGGGAAAGCCCGTACTGGCGCATCCCGCTACCGATGTGCAATTCAACCTGTCGCACAGCCGAGACGTGATCCTGCTTGCAGTCACCCATCGGCGCGCGGTTGGGGTGGATGTGGAATATCTGCGCCCGATGCGTGATATGGATAAATTTGCGGCGCGGTTTTTTTCGGAAAATGAACGGGAATGGCTGGCTTCGGTGCCGCCGGGCGAAAAAACGCGCGTGTTTTTTGAAGTGTGGACGCGAAAAGAGGCGTATTTGAAAGCCTGCGGCGATGGCATCACCCGTCAATTGCGCGGCATTGATGTGCGCCCCATCCCCGCCGACCCACAGGCAATCCGGCACATCGCCGACCGCCCCGATGAGGCGCATCGCTGGCGGGTGACGGCATTCCAGCCTGCGCCGGGCTATCTCGGCGCACTGGCCGTTGAAGACGATGGCTGGCGGGTGGCATTTTGGCAGTGGGATGGCGTGACTATCGAATAGATGTGGTATAATACCGGCGGAGGTTGATATGAATGCCATAACAGTAGCACAAGCAAAAGCACAATTTGAGGAACTGTTGGAGCAGGTTGTCACCGATGCAGAGCCCGTTATCGTAGCAACCGAGTCTGGCAAAAATATCGTGATACTCTCGCTGGAAGAGTTTAATGCCTGGCAAGAGACATTTTATCTGCTCTCCCCCCCTGCCAATGCCGAACATCTGCGTAAATCCATCCAAGAAGCTGAAACGGGAAATTTGGTTGAAAAGGATGTGCCCGTTTTATGAGACTGGTTTTCACCGATTGGTGTATAAAGTGACTGATACCGATTTGGTAGTTGTTGCGTGCCGTTTTCATTACAGATAGTTGGTGCTCACGCGGAGATGAGCACTAGCGCCGCCAACGCCAGACCCACCCCCACCCACTGCGATTTCCCCATCTTTTCTTTCAAAATAATCCACGCCAAAAACACGGTAGAAGCCGGATACAGCGATGCCAGCATCGCTGCGATGTCCAATCGTCCAGCCTGCGCCGCCAGCGCGAAAAAGGCGTTCCCCAGCGCATCAAAAATACCCGCTGACGCCACCAACGGCAGGGCGGCGGGCGCAATCCACGGCGATTGTTTGCGGCTGCCCAACGCCAACAACATTAAACTGAGTGACGCGATACGTGCGGCAACCAGTGGGAAAAATGCCGCCTCGGTGCTGGCGCGATCAATAAAGATGAAAAATAGCCCAAAACTCACGCCAGCGAAAATCGGCAGCTTCAGGTCAGCGAGCCGGAATTTTTCGCCGCCAGCACCGCCCGCCAGCAACCACACCGCTGCCAGGGCGATGGCGAACCCTGCTTGTTGGGGTAGTGCGGGCACGCCTTCGGTAGCGGCAGCAACCGCCAAGGGCAACAGTGCGGTAGTCACGGCGGATGTCGGCGCGGCAACTCCCATTTTCCCCGTTGCCAGCGCATAATAAAATACCGCCAGTCCAATGACTCCCACCGTGCCTGCCAACGCGCCCCAACCCAAACTTTCCCACGGCGGCAGCGATTTATCAAATATCAGCGCCAGTGCCAGCAACAATATCCCCCCCACTCCCTGCGAAACCAGCATCACCGCCAACAAGGTGTTCCGTTTGGTGGCAACCCCCCCGCTGAAATCGCCTGCGCCCCAACTCAGCGCGGAGAGCAGGCCGAAAATAATCGTGAATGTTTCAGAGGCCATAAATAAATTTTCCTGAAAAATAGAACACGGATTGCACGGATTGCAGGGATGAGCGCAGATTCTAAAAAATATTTTTCAGAAAAATCTGCGAAACTCGGTGCTATCCATGTCATCCGCGTGCTATTGAACCACTTTTCAGTTTGGTGTTTTAATTTTAAACGCGAAAATTGCCAAAAACAGCACCGTCAGCGCACTAACCCATAGCCCGATTTTCCACGATAGCGGTTTAAATTCAAATCGAACCAGATGCTCGCCCGCCGAAACGGGCACGGCGCGGAAGGCGTAGTTTGCCCGCAGAACCGACGCCTCCACCCCATCCACCGTGGCGCGCCAGCCCGGATACCACGCATCCGACAGCACCAAATAGCCGTTGGTGTCGCCGTTCACCCCGATTTCCACCGTTTGCGCACTGTATTTCAGAACTGCAAGTGATGTATCAGCCGAGGCGGGAAACTTTGAACTTTGAACTTTGAACTTTGAACTATTTTCCAGCACCACCATTGCTTCCGGGTTGAAATCGGGGGCGTGGATTGCCTCCCACGCCGCATCATGTGAGTCAACAATTTTTGCAGTGGGCACAAACAGCACGCGGGGCAGGGCGGCGCGATTCAGGTAAATATTTATTGCCGGGTCAGCGGCAAAAATGGGCACAATATCGCCATCAGCGGGCGCGCCCGCTTTGCTGGCAATGATATATTTCACGCCCAACAGGTTGTAAACAGCACTGTCTCGGCGACCCACGCCCTGCCAAAAACGGGTGGTGTCTGCCAGAGTCAACGGGTTGTACAACCCCCACACGTCGAATAGTCCACGCAACAGCGCCGTGTCAGGCTGCCACAGATGCCACACATCGGTGGTCACTTCGATGCGGTTGATGCCTGCATTTTCCCGCAAAAACGCAATCGCGGCGGGATGGTCGAAACCTGTGGTGGGGTCGCTGTGCCCCACATCCACATTGGCCCCCAGGCTGAACAAATCCAGCCCGATGAGCAGGGCCGCACTCACACCGAGCGCCGTTTTTTTGAGCCGCCCCCGGCGAACCAGATAAAGTATCAGCAGGGAAATAAGCGCCAGCCCGGCGAAGGTGACGGTGCCGGTGACGGCCACCTGTGCCCGCCGAAAAATATCGGGGTTGCGGTCCTGGGTTATCAGCAGGGCAAAATACGCCAGTGGCAAACTCACCACCAGCAACCCGCCCAATCCCCACGCAAGGGGTTTCAGCAGGCGTGCCAGTTTGGGGCGCAGGGTGGCGGCGGGGTCTGTCATCAGCCGGTGCAAGCCCACTGCTGCCAATCCGGCCAGTGAAAAATCGAGTAAAAGAATATAGCGCGCCGGGGCGCGGAACTGCCCAAATCCCGGCAGAAGCGAAAACCAGCCGTGCAGCACGGAACTGTCGCCCAACGCCAGCAGGAAACTGACGGTTGCCAGCAAGACAAAAAAACGCGTGTGTCGGTCTTTTTGCCACAACGCGCCCAGCGCCGCCAGCAGCAACGTGAACACACCGATGTATCCTGTTTCCACCCGCTCCCACGGCCCCCAGTGGATGGCGGGATCGCGCCCAAAATAATTGGGGATGAGCAGGCCAATCAACTGCGCGGGATGCAGAGAATATGCCGCCGCTTCCGGGTACGGCAGGTCGGCGCGGAGGGTGTAGCGGCTCATTTCCAGCGCGGGGATGAGCCACAGCGCCGAAAGCCCCGCCATCACCAGCACCGCCAGCAGCAGGTATCCCAACGGCTGCAAACTGATAGCTGACCGCTGATAGCTGACCGCCATCTCCCACAGCGCCAGCAATCCCATCGCCAGCAGAATGAACAGAGTGATTTGCATGTGTCCCGCCAGGGTGGCGACAGCCAGCAGCGCCCCGGCAGTGATGGCACAGCTACGCCGACATTCCACCAACGCCCGCTGGAAGATCAGCAAAATTAGTGGCAGCCACGCCGCCACGGCAATCAGATTCAGGTTGCCAAAATGAATGATGAACAGGTCGGAGAATTCAAACGCCAGTGCCCCGGTGAAGGCTGCCAAGGGGTGTAGATTTAATTTTTGGGCGAAGGGACTGTGTTGCAAATAGAGGAACATCCCCCACCCTGCCAGCCAGAAATGGAAGATTGCCAGCCCTTCCAGCGTGCGCACGGTAAGGTTGGGGTGCAGCAAAAAGACAATCAGATTGATGGGGTAAAATAGCCCCGCTTGCGCATCGGCAGCGAAGGGAATGCCGCTGTACAGGTACGGGTTCCACAGGGGGATGACACCCCGGTGCAGACTTTCGGCGGCGAAGCGGTAGTTGGGCAGCAAAAACGGAACCAGGTCGCCACCGCCGGCGGGCATCCACGTGTGGGGGGTGAAAATAATTTGCCAGAAAAAGCCAATCGTCGCCAGCGCTAATACGGCTCCGGCGATGATGGCTTTCTCCAATGGCGGGTTTTTGATTTTAAGTTTCAGGATTCGGGTTTCAGCCATCAGCTATTAGCTATCAGCCAAACGCCTGCTCATTTTGAATGCGTTGGGTGAGGATGCTTTCAATTTCAGACGGATTTCCCGTTAGATGTTCTACTTCTGAGCCGCTCTGCCGGAGGGCTTCCAGGGTGTCGGTGGTAATGCCATCGCCCATAGCGGTGACGCGCCGCGCCAGCCTGGCAGTTTCCACACTAAACCCCACCTCCAGCGAAAAATGCAACACAAAATCCATGGCTACAAAATAGGTTAGCCGTCGCGCCCGCGACTGCGGGGGGCCAAGCAGCACATAATGCGGGATGGATTTATCTGTTTTTGGTTCTTCTTCCGGAATTTCCAGATTGACGGTGCGGGTATTGTGCCCATCTACATCAATATTGGCAACTTTAATATTGGTATCCCAAATAGCCAGGTCGTACACGCCGCGCGGCAGGTTGGCGAACTCATATTTACCATCGGGGGGCAAGGTTTGCCGGGCAATGACTACCCCACCTTTGCCCAGAATGATGGTGTGCCCCATGCCGTTGGCAACCACACCGTGGATGACGCTCTCTTCCGGCGCGGGCATTGCCAGGTTCACTTCCAGACCGTTTTTGCCGTCAACTTCCAGATTGCCTCGCCGAATGCCGGTTCCCTGCACAAGCAACGTGTAACTACCCGCGGCCAGGTTCTCAAAGCGGAAGGTTTCGCTGGCGTCTAGTGTGGCTGCGGCAATGGGGTTATTTTGCCGCAGCAGGCGCACGGTTTGGCCTTTGCCACCGATGACGCGCCCAAAGATAACGCTTTTAGCCTTGTTTTTGGCTTTGCCGCTTTTCACCGTTTCCTGGAAAACAACGTAGAATGAATGGTGTCCCCACGTATTGTGCAGTGTGCCGTCGGGCAGTGGTTCATCGGGGTGGGTGGTGCGGATGCCGACCACGCGGTCGCTTTTGTCGCTGGCGTCGGGTTTGCGCCCGTTGATCCACACAGATACGATTTGATTTTTGCCGATGGCGATATTTCCACCTGGTTCAGTGTCGGGTTTGTCAACGGGAACAGGGGGGGCTGATTCATTGGGGCGGCGGCCGTCCCATGTCCACCCTACCCAGACGATGGGGTTGCGTACCCGATTGCCATCTTCGTCCAGCGCCTCCAGGTACACATGATGATTGCCCCAATTTTCGTTGGGCTTCAGGTGGTGCACCCCAATAACTTTCCAGTACTTTTCGCCAACGTCAACCGCTGCCGCCTCAATCTCAACCTCATATTTTTCGGCGTCATTGGGCGGCGGGTCGCCAGCGTGTGCGCTCTCCAAATAAATGGCATTATATGCCTGGTGGTTAAAAGCCATAGGTCGCCCCCTTTCGTTAACTTACGTTACGCAGCTTGATGATTTTGAAGTTATGTGATATTGAAGAGAATATTGGTTTTCCCCCGCTTCTCCCCTGCCTCTCCTTCACGCAGTTGCCACGGTGCCACCCAGAATGTCAATCAACTGTTTGCGCACCTCGGAATTAATGGCCGCGCCTTTGGTTTGCTCACGGATGAATGACTTCAGTTTTTTGCTTTTCAGCACCGGTATCGCGGAGCTGTGTACGGTTAATTCAACTTTGGGGTTGGTGAAAACAATGACGGGTTCAATGGGAACCGTCTCCACTTCAGGTAATTTATCTGATACAACCTTTGCCACGGCCTGGGCATTCTGCTGAGCTTCAAACGTGGGGTTGCCCAGCCCTTCGTCGGCGAAGAAGCGAAGTATCCGCCCCACCGAAAAGCTCCGCTTCCACCTGCCGTCTGTCACCTGAATAGCGTCGCCGTGCGCTTTGGTGGTGATGACAAATACCTTGTTTTGCCCGATGAGCACGTGTGGGGCGCGGGTGGTGTAATTCAGCAGCACATTTTTATTATCGAACCCTTTTAACGCTTTTGTCAACACCTGGTCGGCGCGAGGCTCACGCACCCAGCGGCTGACCATTCCAGAGCTGATGGTGGACGCGATAAACCCCAACACAAGCAAGAGCAATGTCCCGTAAAAATAAAAAGGCTCCACTGTTTCCTGGCGCAGGCTCATCAAGTTCAGGCCAAGACCGCCCAGCAGCAATACCATCGCAATGGGAGAGAGAATGCCCGCCATTTTTTTTCGTTGTGCAATCTTTTTTTCGTTGGTGATGATCTTCATAGATGTTCCTTGTTTGTTTCAGGTTTTAAGTTCCAGATTCAAAGTCTAATAGAGCAATCAGTTAAATATCAGACAATCGAGTGAAAAAGACCATCCTCTCTACCGCCATCTGTAGGGACAGACCACTGGTCTGTCCCTACCCAATAACGAATCGTTTCGTCCCATTGTCTGAAATCTAAGTGCGCTCACCGTAAAGTTGCAAGCTACTTCAGCCCCGCTTTTATGGCGCCGATAATATTGTTCTCTACCGCGTCGCGGGCGGCGCGAATGGCGTTGCGGATGGTGTACGCATCGGAGCGCCCGTGGGTGATGATGGTGACGCCATCTACCCCCAACAGTGCCCCACCGCCGAACTCGCGGTAGTCCAACTTTTTCTTCACCCCTTTGAACGCGCCTTTTGCCAGCAGCGCCCCCGCCATTGCAATGGGACGGGCTTTGATTTCGCCCTCGATGACGCCCATCAGCATTTTAGAAAGCCCTTCCGCGAATTTGATAATGATGTTGCCAGTGAAACCATCGGTGACAACCACATCTGCCAGTCCCGCCGGAATGTCTTTCCCCTCCACATTGCCGATGAAATGATAGGGCGCGGCTTTCATCATCTCCGCTGCATCGATGACTAATTTGTTGCCCTTGCCTTCTTCCTCGCCGGTGGAGACAATACCCACGCGGGGAGTGGGAATACCCAGCACTTTTTCGGCGTACAAACTGCCCATCAACCCAAATTGATACAGATATTCCGGTTTTACGTCGGTGTTGGCGCCCACGTCCAGCAAAAATGCGAAGCCATGTTCAGAGGTTGTGGGGAAAATCGTGCTGAGCGCGGGGCGTTTGATGCCTTTGATGCGCCCCAACCCAAATAACGCTGCTGCCAGCGCCCCACCGCTGTTCCCGGCGGTGACAAAGGCCTGGCTCGCACCAATTTTTACCTGTCGTGCTGCCACATTCATGCTAGCGTCTTTTTTGGCGCGTACTGCTTCCGAGGGGTGTTCGTCCATTTCAATGACCTGACTGGCGGGGACAACCGGCAAATTTAGCTCGGTCGTATCGTGCTTTTGCAATTCGGCTGCGATGGCATCTGGCTTGCCCACCAACTGCACCGTCAGCCCAAAATCTCTGGCAGCCCACACCGCGCCGTGAACCGTCACTTCTGGCGCGTGGTCGCCGCCCATTGCGTCGAGTGAAATGATCATCCGTGTAACTCCAATGCGTTTAATGTAAATCGATTATAACATAACGTGGGCGATGCGCAACGTGGTGCCTGTTGGGTGGCGCGTACCACACATGGCAATGATTGCGTCTATGCTGGCGTGGTGGTAAACTTTCCAGGTTGGTTTTGAGCCTTCAGTATTGTCTCGCACTGAGATCAAAAAGCGACTGACCGACAACCGGCGATTGAGGTTCCGCACCTGTGACACACTTCTCATTCAACCTGATGAAAGAAGACAACCGCACCAACGCCCGCGCGGGGATCATCCACACCCCGCACGGCGATATTCCCACGCCAGTGTTCGCCCCGGTGGGCACGCAGGCAACGGTGAAAACCCTCTCTCCCGCCGATTTGCACGCGCTGGGCGCAACGCTTATTCTGGCAAATGCCTATCACCTGTATATGCGCCCTGGCGCGGATTTGATTGCCGACTTCGGTGGACTGCACAATTTTATGCGCTGGGATAATCCCATCCTCACCGATTCGGGCGGGTTTCAGGTGTTCAGTTTGCAAGGGTTACGCAATATTGATGACGATGGGGTAACCTTTCGCTCCCATTTGGATGGGTCAGAACACCGTTTTACGCCGGAAAAAGTCATTGAAATTCAGGAGAAAATCGGTGCGGACATTATTATGTCGTTTGATGAATGCGCCCCGCCACACGATTATGCGTACAACCTGATTGCGCTGGAACGCACCCATCGCTGGGCAGAACGTGGATTGAAGGCACACAAGCGCAGCGACCAGGCGCTGTACGGCATTGTACAGGGCGGCGTCTTTCCCGACCTACGGGAGCAGAGCGCAGAATTTCTCGCCAGTCTCAATTTTCCGGGCTACAGCATCGGTGGGTTGAGCGTGGGAGAAAGCAAAGCCGAAATGCACGCGATGCTGGAGGTCGTGCATCCCATCCTGCCGAAAAACAAACCACGCTATCTGATGGGCGTGGGCAGCCCCGAAGACCTGTTCGAGTGTGTGGCACGGGGGGTTGACCAGTTCGATTGTGTGCTGCCGACGCGCATTGCGCGCAACGGGGCGGTTTTCACGCCTCAGGGACGCATCAACCTGCGCAAAGCCCAATACGCCCGCGACCACAATCCCATCGACTCCACCTGCACCTGTTACACCTGTCAGAATTTCAGTTTAGCCTATCTGCGGCATCTCATCAAAGCGAATGAAATTTTGGGGTTGCACCTGGCAACGGTACACAACCTTCATTTTCTACTGAACATTATGCGCCGCATCCGAGAGAGCATTCTGGATGGTACCTTTGCGGATTACAAAGCAGCGTTTTTGGCGGCGTGGGGGAAAAGTAAATAGTTATCAGTTGTCAGTTATCAGTTGTCAAACAATAACCAACCATTGATGACTGAAACCTGACGACTGAAACCTGAAAACTAACCACTGAAAGCGAGGTACGATGACCACTCTTCAAGCAATCATTCTTGGTATTCTTCAGGGCGCCGCCGAGTTTCTCCCCATTTCCAGCTCCGGACACCTGGTACTGGTGCCGTGGCTGCTCGGCTGGAATGCCCCCAGCCTCACCTTCGATACCACCGTGCATCTGGGCACACTGGTAGCAGTTGTCATCTATTTTTGGCGGGACATCTGGCAAATTGTGCTGGGCATGTTGAAAACTCTACGCACCCGCAAGCTGAATGATTTTTACGGCAAACTTGGTTGGCTGCTGCTAGTGGGTTCCATTCCGGCGGCGCTGGCGGGGGTGCTGCTGAACAGTTTGTTTGAACAGCTATTCGGCACGCCGTTGCTGGTTTCAATTTTCTTGCTCGTCACCGGCGCGATTTTGTTCTTCAGCGAAAGCGTTGCCAGCCGCACCCGCGAGTTGGAGTCCATCGGTTGGAAAGACGGGATTTTAATTGGTGTTGCCCAGGCGTTTGCCATTGCGCCCGGCATTTCCCGTGCCGGTTCAACCATTGCCGCCGGATTGGCGCTCGGCATTCGCCGCGAAGCCGCCGCCCGCTTCAGCTTTTTACTGGCGCTACCCATCATTTTCGGGGCAGGAATGTTGCAATTGAAAGACGCGATTGAAGTTGGGCTCAACAGTTCAGAAATCACCCTGCTGGGGGCAGGGTTCATCGCCGCTGCTGTGACCGGTTTTGCCGCCATTCATTTTTTGCTATCGTACCTGCGCCGCCACAGCCTGTATCTATTTGTGGGATACTGCTGGGCGTTTGGGTTGTTTGGCGTGGTGATGGCAATAGTGCGCTAGTCCCCAGCGATCCGCATCAGCTATTCGTAACCAATGCAAAAGCATGTTTTAATTTTAATCAATTTGATAATTGCCATGACTGCCGTTTCCCTCCCCGCCTGCGGCGCGACGGTGGAGCCGCCCGCGCCGGTATCGCTGACAATCTCGGCGGTGGAAGCGGGGTCGTCGCTGGCGGCACGGTTGGGAGACGCGTACAGCGCCGACAACCCGCACGTGTCGGTGACGGTGACCACTGCCACCACGCCACGCACGCTGGAAAAACTGCTGGCCGGCAACACCGACGCCGCACTCGTCTCTTTTTTGCCGCCCGGTGCAGATCAGTTTCAGCAAACACCCGTCGCCCGCGATGGGGTGGCAGTCATTGTTCACCCTGATAATCCGGTAGAAAATTTAACCCTGCTGGACCTGGCGCGTATTTTTTCCGGGCAGATTTACAACTGGCGCGATGTGCAGGGTTCGGCGTTGGAGATGCAGCCGGTGGTGCGTGAATCTGATTCTGGCACGCGGACAATCTTTAACCGCCGGGTGATGGCAGATGAACGCATTACCCCCAACGCCCGCGTTTTCCCCAATGGGCATGCGGTGATGGCTTTTGTGGCGCAAACGCCGGGAGCCGTAGGGTATGTCAGCGCCACGCTGGTGGATGACACAGTGAAGGTAGTCTCGGTGGAAGATGTTTTCCCCGCCGCCGACAATCTCGCCACCGGCGCGTATCCTCTGACCCATCAACTTTACCTGCTCACCCCACCCGATGCAGGGGCGATGGTGGACGATTTCGCCGCGCTGTTTCTTTCCCCGGCAGGGCAGAAAATCGTGACCGCTTTGGGCTTGGGAAGGGTGAATTGATTTCTAGTTTTCCCCCATCCCCTTTGTGCTCTCCCCTCCCTATGGAAAAGGGTGAATGGGTTGCCATCTATTCGACAAATTAGATTTTGCAGGTTACAATTCAATTTCACAGCAGGCGTTCCCCCCCCCTTGTAGGGGCGAACCCGTTTGACACAGTAGTAATTGTTAAACTAAAAAAAGGAGCGAGCGGTGAACCAATTACCCGCACCATACCGTCGGTTTCAAGAAAAATACGCAGACGTCTGGCAGGCTTATGACAAATTAGGCGCTACCGTACACGCTGTCGGCCCCCTGGGAGAGAAAAACCGGGCCCTGGTAAAATTGGGATTAGCCATCGGCGCGCAACAAGAAGGAGCCGTTCACGCCCATGTGCGCAAAGCGCTTGAGGCAGGACTCAGCGCCGATGAAATTCGCCACGCAGTGCTGTTGACCATTCCCACACTGGGGTTTCCCACCACAATGGCAGCGTTAACCTGGGCGGAGGATGTACTGGCGGCAGAATAATGCCTGGCCTGTAAGCAACAATGAGTGTTGTCGATACGTTCCTCAACCTCGCCGACTATTACGCCGGCGAATCGATCACCCTCCACCCTGACCGCTGCCTGAATGCACGTCATCGCCGGGTGGGATGCACCATCTGCGCCGATGTCTGTCCCGCCGAAGAAGCAATCACCGTTACCAGTGGCACACCCGCGCTAAACAATGACGCCTGTTTGCACTGCGGATTGTGCCTGCACGCCTGTCCCACGAATGCCTACACGCGCAGCGACCCCCTTTTAAGACGATTACCGCAAACGGTATCAACGCTACCGCATGGCCCGGTTGATTTGATTTGTCCTCAACACACTATGCCCAATCGCGGCCCCTCTCCCGTCGCCGTGCAAACCAAGCGCTGTTTGGCGGCACTCTCTCCCGCCGACCTGTTGGAACTGGCCAGACAGGGCCGTGAAATCTGGCTGGACGATTCGCTTTGCGCCGCATGTCCCCTGGGTACCACACACCGCGCGCTGGCGCAAACGGTCAGCGAAACGAATAGTTGGGCCAGTCTCCTGGATTCAAGGGGGTCAATTGGGTTGCAAACCGAGCGCCGACAACCGGTTGAATCGCAGGAACGGCCTGTCATCCAGGTTGATCGTCCCCCTGTGTCCCGGCGCGGGTTTTTTAGCTCGCTCAAAAACCTGGGACGAGAAGGTCTGGGAGTGGCGCTGGCAGAAGAGCCGGTTGATCCCACAGCGCTGGGACGTTTTGTGCCTGTCTCTGAGCGGCTGCCGCATTTTGTCCCGGCACAACGGGCCAGAATATTGACGATCCTTGATGAAAGTACGGCAACAAACGCTCCACCAGATGTTCGCGCTGCCCAGCAGCACCCCGAATCTCCACCCTCCGCCGGCATTCCCGCCGCCGCGCCGATGGTGGACGTGCAGGTTGACCCGGACTTGTGCTCAGCGTGTGGGTTGTGCGCACGTTTTTGCCCCACCGGAGCCATCACCCTTTTAAGCGATGGCGACCAATTTGCGCTGGCTTTTCATCAAGCGCTGTGCCTGGGCGAAGCGTGCCACATTTGCCAGCTTGCCTGCCCGGAAGACGCAATTACGCTGGCTCCCCCTATACTCTCTCCCGATTTGCTGAACAAAAAACCACGTTATTTGGTTGCTGGAGACCTGACCCCCTGCGAAAAATGTGGCGAATTGATCGCTGCCGGACCAGGACACCCCACCACTTGTTTCGTGTGCCGGCCTCAAAAACCCAACCTGCTCGCGTCACTTAAGTAACATAGGGTCGTTGTGATAACAACCAATCATCCCTCTGGGCCGTAATTCTCACCCAACCTTAAAAACTGTTTGCTCCCCGACGGTGTGTCTGGTATGATTACGCATCATATCCACCTCCAAAAAAAAGTGAGCAAGCAAATATACTGTATAGGAATATGACAATGGATACCGACAAAGTATTGCGGGAACAATTGCTCTTCTTGCTGCGGGGCGGGAACGCGCACCTGACGTTTGATGATGCGGTTGCCGAGTTTCCCCTTGCGCACATCAATATAAAGCCGCCTCACGTCCCCTACACCCCCTGGCATCTGCTTGAGCATATCCGCATTGCGCAATGGGATATTCTAGACTTCATCCACAATCCGGCATACGCTGCTCTAAAGTGGCCCGAAGGATATTGGCCAGCGCCTGACGCACAAGCCGACGAAAGCAAGTGGAACCAAACGATCCAAGACTTCCGCGCTAACCTGGTAACGCTTCAGAAGCTGGTAGAAAATCCTGGCACGGATTTAACCGCACCCATCCCTCATGCCCCCAAGTACACCATTCTGCGCGAGATTCTCCTGGTTGCAGACCACAACGCCTATCATATTGGCGAGTTTGCAATTCTCAGACAGGTGATGGGAACCTGGCCCAAACCGTCAAGCCAAATTTAACGAGCCCTGGCCCAACTCAATTTGCACAACCGAGTGTGACAGGCAAGGCTTCACCACCACAGCCTCTGCAAATGTGATTTCAATCGCGTTAAACTGAGAATGGCTGCTTTTTTTTATCTTTGCGTGCATTTCGCCTATAATTTCTATGGGTAAACTATTACCATTTGCACAAATCTACCATGATCAAATTTTAAACTATATTTTGGATGGCTACAGCTTTAACACTGCAACCACCCTCATAGAGTAATCAGTTAAATATCAGACAATTGAGTGAAAAAGACCATCCTCTCTACCACCATCTGTAGGGACAGAGCATTGCTCTGTCCCTACCCATAACGAACCGTTTCATCCCATTGTCTGAAATCTAAGTGCTTTCACTATCAGATTGCGCTGAAGGAATTTCGTACTTGGAGGCTTTATGTTGTCACAATTAAAAACATATTACCGACCCCAAAGCGTTGATGAGGCTCTGGCTTTGTTGGCCAGCAACAGAGAAAACACCACTGTAATTGCCGGCGGCACACACATCAACGCTCACATGGACCCACAAACAAAAACGGTAATCGACCTGCAATCGGTGGGGCTAAACGCGCTGACCGTTGAGGAAGAACGCCTGACACTGGGCGCAATGGTGCGTTTGCAAACTCTGGTTGAAAGTAGCCAGGTCCCGGCCCTGCTCCAAAAAATGGCCCACCGCGAAGGCCCCAACACATTCCGCAATGCCGCCACCGTTGGTGGGGTGGTTGTGGGAGCCGATGGGGAGAGCGAACTATTAGCGGCCCTATTGGTGTTTGAAGCAGTGGTGGAAATTCAATCCACCGCCGGTTCAAAAATGCTCCCGTTGACCGAGTTTCTTGCCGCTGTCCCGGCAACGCTGAACGGGGGGCTGCTCACGGCCGTTACACTCAAGTCCACAGGCCAAACCACCAGCGCGCGCGTCGCCCGTACCCCCGCCGACCGGCCTATTGTCGCAGCAGTGGCGCGCAAAGACACTGCGGGGACCATTCATCTGGCGCTGTGCGGGGTGGCAAACACCCCCATTCTGGTAAACCCGGATGATCTCGATTCACTTGCGCCGCCCGCCGACTTTCGCGGCTCCGCTGAATACCGGCGCGAAATGGCCGCCGTGTTGTCTCACCGCGTCCTGGCCGAACTAGAATAGTTTCGGATTTTAGGTTGAATAGCTGCCCTTCGTGACTGCTCCCACGGCGCCTGGGCCCCGCCTGCGCCCCGTATGGGATGAAGGGGTAAAAACCTGTGGGCTTCTATGACCAGGTGGTCAAGACTCGCCAGCCCGCACCCCATACGGGGCACAGGCGAGTCAAAATGTTTATCGCCGCGTTTAAGTCGCGGTCGAGTTTCAGTCCGCAGTGAGGACAATCGTGAACGCGCATCTGCAATTCTTTCTTGACAATCCGACCACTACTTCAGTCCTATGTCATTTGTACCATAGAACAAGTATTCTTGCAACAGCCCTGCACCATAAATGGTGCGCGGGCAAGATTTAAGCCCTTATATCCCACCCTTAAAAGAGGTGAGCTTTACGGGCTTTTTCAGTAAAAGGATAATGGAAAATGGAAATAACATTCACCATCAACGGTAAAAAGAAAACCCTCTCCTGCGCCCCTGGCGACACGCTGCTGCGTGTTCTGCGGCGCGAAGGCTACTATAGCGTGCGCTACGGCAGCGACACCGGCGAAACCGGCGCCGCTGCAATTCTGCTAGACGGCAACCTGGTAAATAGTGACATTTTACTGGCCGTTCAAGCGGACGGACACGCCATCGAAACCGTGGAAGAATTGGCACATGGGCTAAAGTTGCATCCCATCCAGGAAGCATTCATCCGCACCGGAGCCATCCAATCTGGTTACGCCACCCCCGCAATGATCCTGGCCGCCAAAGCATTGCTGGAGAAAAACCCCTCTCCCTCCGAAGCGGATGTGCGCGACGCGCTTTCTGGCATTCTAGACCGTGAAACCGGCTACGTGAAACCGGTGCAGGCTGTGCTAGAGGCCGCTGCCGTTCTGCGCGGTGAAGAACCCACACTCGTTGAACCCAACGTGCTCACCCCCCTTACCCTACCCGGTCATGAGGATGACTTTTTTGAGGGCGAAGCTGGCTACCCCCTTGACCATACCCCGGAATCGGGTGGGGGCAGCAACGTGCAAACCCAACGTATCACAATGCCTAAATTCATTGTGGCCCCCGAAGCGCCCGCCTTACAAGTTGTAGGCAAGCCAGAAATCAAAGTAGATGCCGTGAAACTTGCCAAAGGCAACCCTGCATTTGTTGATGATATAGAAATGCGGGGGATGTTACACGCCAAATTGCTCACCAGCCCGCACGCCCACGCCCGTATTCTTGATATTGACGACAGCGAAGCTCGTGCATTGCCCGGTGTGCATGCGGTGATACACTACAAAAACATCGCCCGTGTGCGTTACGCCTCCGGTGGACAATCGTACCCCAACCCCCGCCCGCACGACCAGGTGAGCTTCGACAACAAAGTACGCTACGTAGGCGACCGGGTGGCCGCCGTGGCCGCGGAATCGCCGGAAATCGCGGAACAAGCCCTCAACCTCATCAAAGTAACCTACGAAGTTTTGCCCGCCGTATTTGATGAACTTGAGGCTATGCAAGAGGGCGCGCCAATTATTCACGACGAGCCAGATATGGAAGGCGCATACGATGCAACACACAACATAAGTCATTATATCCACGCGCAAGTTGGCGATGTGGAGGCGGGGTTCAAACAGGCCGACCGGGTATTTGAACACACCTATCACGTGCATCAGGTCCATGCTACGCCCATCGAGCCGCACATCGCCATCAGCTACTGGGATCCAGACGAACGACTGGTGATCCGCAGCTCAACACAGGTTCCTTTCCACACCCGACGCATGGTTGCTCCCTTGCTGGGTCTACCCATCAAACGGATTCGTGTCATTAAACCACGCATTGGCGGCGGCTTTGGGGTAAAGCAAGAAATGCTCATTGAAGATATTGTAGGGTATCTCACCATCGCCACGGGCCGACCGGTGCGCATGGAACTGACTCGCAGTGAAGAATTTATGTCCGCCCGCACCCGTCACCCCCAAACGATTACCTTCAAAACCGGCGTCACCAACGACGGCAAGCTCGTCGCCCAAAAAATGACGGTGGTGGGCAACACCGGCCCCTATGCCACGCACGGCCTCACCGTGCAGACCGTAACGGGGCTGCGTGGCCTCAGCACCTACAACTGCCCCAACAAACAATTTGAATGTAAAGTGGCCTACACAAATATCCCCGTGCCGGGCGCGTATCGCGGCTATGGCGCGCCGCAAGCCTTACATGCGTTAGAAGTCCACATGGAAGAAGTTGCCCTGGGTCTGGGAATGGACATCATTGAATTCAAACACAAAAACTGGGTGAAAGTGGGCGACCCGATGGACATTGCCCCGCACCTGGGGGAAGGGGAAGCGGACAACGTAAAAAATATTCCCGTCGTCACTTCCAGCGGTCTCAGCGAATGCATTGCCCAGGGGATGCAAGCCATTGGGTGGCATCGACGCAACAACCCCGCCTGGAAAACCGTACCCGGTAAGCCATACCTCCGCCGGGGACTGGGTATGGCCGTGATGATGCACGGCACAGCCATTCCTGGCCTGGATATGGGCGGCGCCAGCATCAAAATCAATGATGATGGCTCGTTCAACGTGCTGGTGGGCGCTACCGACCTGGGAACCGGCTCGGACACGGTGCTGGCCCAAATTGCCGCCGAAGTGCTGGGCGTGCCCCTGGAAGACATCATCATTTATTCCAGCGACACCGATATGACCCCCTTTGACACGGGGGCCTACGCTTCAAGTACCACCTATATCTCTGGCACCGCGGTAAAATTGGCCGCTGAAAAAGTGCGTGAGCAAATTAAGGAACGAGCCGGGTTGATCCTGGGTCTGGATGACTGGAGCGGCGTTACCCTGAAAAATCGGCGGGCCTATGCCCCCGATGGGCGCTCGGCAACGCTGGAAAAAATCGCCCTGCACGCCTTGCATCAAGACCAACAGCGGCAAATTATGGCCACGGCTTCGTTTGTGTCGCCCGATTCGCCGCCACCATTTGCTGGTCAGTTCGCTGAAGTTGAAGTGGACATTGAAACGGGTCAAGTAACGGTGAAAAAGCTGGTAATGGCCGTTGACTGCGGTGTGGCCATCAACCCCATCACCGCCAGCGGGCAGGTGGAAGGGGGCATGACCCAGGCGCTGGGCTACGGTCACTGCGAAGAAATGGCTTACGATGACACTGGGCGGATGGTCAATCCGGCACTGGGACCGTACAAAATTTACCGCGCCGACGAAATGCCGGCGCTGGACGTGATTCTGGTGCAAACCGTGGAACCAAGCGGCCCGTTTGGCGCCAAAGCCATCGCCGAAATCCCCAAAGATGGTGTTGCTCCGGCCCTGTCAAATGCAATCTACAACGCTACCGGCGTGCGCATCCGCAACATCCCCTTCACGCCAGAACGGGTGTGGCAAGCGATTAAAAAGTGAAGCGTGAAACCCTGGTGCATCGTTTGTTACCCGTTGTCCACACGGAAAAACACTTTTAAGACAATCGCTCACGCCGTGAGGAAAACATTATGTTCGATTTAGTCATAAAGAATGGAACCATTGTTACCGCCACCAGCACTTATCAGGCCGATGTTGCCATCGCCGGCGAGAAAATCACCGCAGTTGGGCAAGCCTTAGCTGGCGAGCGAGAAATTGACGCCACAGACAAGTTAGTCACCCCTGGCGCAATTGATATTCACGTTCATCTGGAGATGCCCATCGGCAAGTTTGTTTCTGCGGATGATTTTTTCACCGGCACACGAGCGGCCGCTTTCGGCGGCACAACCGCCATTGTAGATTTTGTGGAAACGCAACCGGAAGAAACAATGCTGGAGGCTCTGGCTGCCCGGCAATCCCTGGCCAATGCCCGCACCACCATCGACTACGGCTTGCACATGACCATTGGCCCCACAGACATCGCCAAACTCAACCAGCTTCCAGCAGTGTACCAGGCCGGTTGTGTCACTTTTAAGCTTTACATGGCCTACGGGCTGCGGTTGGACGACGGGCAATTAATGCAAGCGCTTGAGGCTATCCGCGACGTGGGCGGCTTACCAGTGGTTCACGCTGAAAATTGGGACGTAATCACCACGTTGATTAAGCGCAACCTGATCCAGGGAAACACTTCCCCGCCCTGGCATCCTCGCAGTCGCCCTGCCCTTACGGAAGGGGAAGCTGCCGGACGGCTGATTGATCTGGCAACGCTGGTGGGCGTGCCGGTGCACATTTTCCACGTGGGCTGTCAAACCGTGGTAAACCGCATCGCAAACGCACGTCGGCGGGGATTGCCCGTTACCGGCGAAACGTGCCCGCAGTATCTTCTGCTAGACGACACCGTGTACGACCACCCTGGCGTAGAAGGTGCGCTGCCGGTGTGTGCGCCGCCCCTTCGCCCCCGGGGGGAACAGGCACAAATATGGTCGGCGCTGGCGCAGGATCACCTGCAAATTGTCACTACCGACCACTGTCCCTTTACCCGCGAGGAAAAAGCCACCGGGTTGCATGATTTCAGCCAGATTCCCGGCGGCGTGCCGGCTATTGAAGCACGCTTCCCTCTATTGTACGCCTATGGTGTGCGCGCAGGTTATTTTTCAATTAATCGTTGGGTGGATATGGCCTGCACTACGCCCGCCCGTCTGGCCGGGTTCACCCGCAAGGGACACATCGCCCCCGGTTATGACGCCGATCTGGTGGTATTCGACCCGGCCCAAGACGTCACCCTTTCGCCCAAGACGTTACACGAAAATATCGACTGGACGCCGTATGATGGCGTTCGCGTTACAGGCTGGCCAACTATTACCATCAGCCGGGGTCGTATTTTGGTGGAAGACGGTGAGTTTCACGGAGAACCTGGCCAGGGCCAGTATGTAAATCGAAGTTTAGGTTAGTTGCGTATGATAATAAAAAAGAGTCCAGATATCTGGACTCCTTGTTAAGAACGGACCAACATAGTCAGTTTTTTTAATGATGATGTCCGTGGGGGCCGTGAACGTGACCGTGAGCAAGTTCTTCGCTTGTGGCGGGTCGGAGGGCGGCGATTTTTACCTCAAAATGCAACGTCTCGCCGGCCAGTGGATGATTGAAGTCAAGCAAAACGCCATCGTCTCTAATCTCGGCCACTTGCGCCGTCAGCGGATGTCCCTCTTCTGTTTGCATTCTTACCTGCAACCCTGCGGCCAGATTCAAATCGTCCGGAAAAACGTTGTGCGGGACCAGTTGAATTGCGTCTTCGTCTACGTCGCCGTACCCTTCTGCCGGTAACACAGAGACCGTTTTCCCATCCCCTACCGCCATACCAAGCAACTCTTTCTCCAGCCCGGGGATGATTTGCCCTTGTCCGTGCAAATATACCAACGGTTCCTGGCCGCGCGAGGAATCGATTTCTTCCCCGTCACTGAGCGTTAGGACATAATCCAAGCTCACCACCATCCCGTCGGCAACTGTTAAAGCATTTGTCATTTTATTACCGCCTGGATCATACTTTTTCCACGTCAGTTGCAGAGGGACCTTTTGCCCCCATCTGCACAGTGAACGAAACACGTTCACCTTCTACCAACGTGCGGAACCCATTAGATTTAATTGCAGAATAATGGACAAATACATCATCGCCATTATCACGTGCAATAAACCCGTATCCCTTTTTGTCATTAAACCACTTTACAACACCTGTTTCACGTTCGTTCATGGGTAAACCTCCTCAAAAATTCGTAATAGAACGCTTAAAAGTGTTAGTTGTTTGTTTCCAAAACATGCAAAAACCGCCCAGACCTGCTAAGTCTGGGCGGCACATATTACATACATTCCGAAACAAACTTACAACGCCTTCAAAACACACTATACCCTATATTTGCATTTACGTCAAACGGCTTTATTGAAAAATATGCGTTGCAATTTGGGGGCGAAGATAACACTTGCGCAGGTGTCATTGCGAGCGCCAGCGAAGTCGAAAATGCCCGTATGGGTGCAATCGCTCTGTTTGCACCGGGGATTACTGCGGCGCAAAAAACCGCACCTCGCAATGACAACGGCACTCGTAAAATCCAAAACCCGCCCCCAAACTGAAATAAACCCCCAATAGGGCAATCGCATATTGGTTTTTTGAAGCAAGATTTGTGGTTTATCCGGTCAATTTGTAGGGACAGAGCATTGCTCTATCCCTACACGGATGAAATTTCAACAAAACACAGGTTTTTACCGTGGATTTTTCAAGAAAAATCCCGCCGCCCAGGTACATTCCATTGAGTATGCGCTTGCCCTGGACCCCCTTAAAACAGGGGTTGTTTTTTTGTACTCTCTAAGTATAATAAGTATGCTATGTTCCATCTTTGGCGTTTTCAGAGAAAGTTGCGCATTGCGTTAAGTATCTCAACTTCAAAAAAATAGGTGAATTATATGGAGAATATACCTCCTCCCATCCCTCCCCCGCCGACGCCGAGCCGGTTTTACGTTGGAATCTCTATTACCGTTGCCCTGGTAGCGCTGGCAGCCGGTATTGTCATTGGTTTTTTGGGGCGACCGCTGGTTGTGCAAGACCAGGTGGTACAAGTGGTGGTCACGGCCACCTCCCCTCCAGCAGCAGTAGCGGCGGCGCAGGCCAATACACCATCTGACACGAGCAAAAGCGCGCAGCCTTCCATCATGGATTCTGTGATGTCCTATCCGCTTCATTTACAGGAGCAGTACCATCCAACACTA
>CAYPUV010000008.1:0-37819 GCA_964413895.1 uncultured Anaerolineaceae bacterium | reverse complement strand
GGGAGGGGAGGTTCCCTCTCCCCAGCGGGGAGAGGGTTAGGGAGAGGGGGAAATATCACATCATCGCCAGTTTCTCTTCCAACTCAGCCTGAAAGGGGAATGTGCCCGGCTCGTAGGTGCAGAAGGGTTCTTCTGCCATTGGTCTGCCGGTGACGGCGTAGGCACGGGAACGCGACCCGCCGCACACGCCGCTGAATTCGCACAGCCCGCAACGACCCTCAAGCTGGTTGAGGTCGCGCAGGGTGCGGAACAGGTCGGCGTGGCGGTAAATGTCCACCAGTGATTTTTCCTTGACGCTGCCACCAGTGACGGGCATAAATCCGCTGGGGAAAACTTCGCCCAGGTGTGAGATGAAGACGAACCCGTTGCCAGCGTTGATGTGCATCGGCGTGCGGCGAATTTGTTCGCGGGGCGTGAGCCCTTTTTCTGCCACAACTTTCTCCAGTCCAGCTTTCAGTTCAAAATAGATGGGATGAATATCCATGTATTCTTCGATGGGCAAGCCTTTCTCTTCCAAAATACTGCGCTGCAACACCACCCGTTTGTAATGATGCCCTTCGGTCGGTTTGGCGCTGATATATTTCGACACGTCATACAAGAAGTTCATCACCGCTTCGTATTCGGAGGGTGAAACTTCATCTGATTCTTGCCCGCGCCCGGTGGGAACCAGGAAGAAGAGTGTCCAAGTCATCGCGCCCATTTCCTGCACCAATTTGAAAATGTTGGGCAGGTCGGTGAGGTTGTAGCGGGTGACGGTGGTGTTGATTTGCACCTTCAGCCGCACGTCTTGTGCCGCTTTCCAGCCGTTGAGGGTGAGGTTGAATGAGCCGGGAACCTGCCGAAAATCATCGTGGCGTTCGGCGGTAGAGGCATCTACACTGAGCGAGATAGCTTTCGCGCCGGCGTCTTTTATCTTTTGCAGATTGTCTCTGTTCAGTAAAGGCGTGCCAGAGGGGGAGACGGCGGTTGCCAAGCCGATATCGGAGCCGTATTTGACCAGCTCAAAAATATCGGGGCGCTTAAAGGGATCGCCACCAGTGAAAATGAAGATGGGTGATGGCTTGCCAAATTCAGCAGCTTGATCCAGCAGGCGTTTTCCCTCTTCAAAGGTCAGAGAATTGGGGTGCAACAATGGCTGCGCTTCGGCACGACAGTGACGGCATGCCAAATCGCACGCTTGCGTGGTTTCCCAAATGATCATAAACGGGCGTTCATCTTTGCTACTTTGCGGCTGGCGGATGAGTGTTTTCATAGAAATCAGTTCCTTTGGTGTTTATTGGTGATTGGAGATGGGGATGTCGATTTTCCCTCTCCCTAACCCTCTCCCCAGCGGGGAGAGGGAATCTCCCCCCTCTTTGAGGGGGGATTAAGGGGGGAGGAATCTCCAATCCCTAATTTCCAAAAATAATCTTCCATTGCGCTCACCAGCCCGGCGATGGTGTACACGCTTGGTACAATGTGTACCGGCAATCCCAGCTCGCGCGCGGTTTGTGCAGCGATGGGTCCGATGCACGCCACCACCGCACCGCCGATGGCATTCGCAGGGACGGCGATGTTCAGCAGGGCCACAAAATTGCGCACAGTGGACGAGCTGGTGAACGTCAATACATCCAGCGTGGGCAGAAGCTCTGGCAGATTACCGGAAATGGTGACCGGCTGGGTCTGATAGGTGGTCACCCGATCAACGATGACCCCTTTTGCGCGCAAGCCATCTGCCAGCACCGGGCGAGCGATGTCGGCGGTGGGGTACAGCACCCGCTCTCCCGCCGAAACGGGCAGGGTTTCTAGTAGACTTTCCGCCACGTGTTGGGGCGGGATGTGGTTAACCCGCACGTTGAATTTCTCTAGCGCGGCGGCAGTAGCGGGACCGACAACGGCAATTTTCAGCGATTGCACATCGGCAGCAGATTTTCCGGCGGCAATCAAGCGCAGCCAGAAATGGGTCACGCCGTTGGCGCTGGTGAAGATAAGCCAATCGTATTGGCTGAGGGAGGCGATGGCGTCATCAAGAGGCGTCAAATCGGCGGGAGGGACAATCTGGATGGTGGGAAATTCTACTGGAATTGCGCCCAAATCTGCCAGTTGACGGCTCAATTTGGTGTTTTGCCCGGCGGCACGAGTGACTAGCACCCGTTTGCCCTGCAATCCATCAGGCATGTGGTTCCCCCAGAATGTCTGCCGCGCCCTGCGTCAGCGCCAGCTGCGCCGATTCCCCGCCGATGCGTTCGGCGGCGGTGGGTGCGCCGTGGTGCGTCACCCGGATGAGGCGCGAGCCAGCGGGGGCGGCGACGATACCTTCCAGCATCATCACCCCACCGGCAATGGTTGCCAGCGCGCCCACCGGCACACTGCATCCGCCGCCCAATCCGGCTAAAAATGCCCGTTCTGCCACCACCGCTTGTTGGGTGGGGGGGTGATGAATTTTCTCCAGGATTGAGAGCGTTTCGGCGTCATTGGTGCGGCATTGCACCGCCACTGCACCCTGTCCCGGTGCGGGGAGCATCACCGCAAAGGGCAGGTATTGGGTAATGTATGCTGCCAATTCCATCCGCTTCAATCCGGCGGCGGCGAGCACAATGGCATCGTATTGCCCGTTGGGAGCGAGCGCTTTTTTCACGCGGGTGTCCACATTGCCCCGCAAAGAAACAATGTTTAAATCAGGGCGATGGGCGAGCAGTTGTGCCGCCCGCCGTAAACTGCTGGTGCCGACGGTGGCGTTTTGTGGCAGGGTGTCGAGCGTGTAGCCACTGCGGCTCACCAGCACGTCGGCGGGGTTTTCGCGGGGCAAAATCGCGCCGAGCGTCAACCCGATGGGATTTTCGGTGGGCAGGTCTTTCAAGCTGTGTACGGCGAGGTCAATTTTGCCGTGGCGCAGAGCGGCTTCCAGTTCGGCAGTGAAGAGCCCTTTGCCGCCAATCTCCGGCAGCGGCTTTGAGAGTTCTTTATCACCGCGCGTGGAGAAGATAGTTGTTTCGATGTGCAGGGTGGGGAAGTGCCCCTGGAGTTTACGGGCAACCATATTGGTTTGCCATTGTGCCAGCGCGCTTCCACGGGTGCCAAACGTAATATGTTGGGCGGTCATGAGAGATTCACTTCCAGGTCGAAGAGTTCTTGCAATGCAGTGGTGTACATAATGCCATTGCCGTGTGCTGCTTCTTTTCGCAGCCGCACCGTTGGCCGGTGTAGAAATTTATTCAGGAGCCGGTGACTCAATTCCACAACAAGTTCTTGTTCATGCTTATCCAAGTCACTCAACCGATGTAGGGTGCGGGCAAGCTCTTGCTGGCGAATAGCCTCGAACTGTTTCCTGAATTGCGTGAGCGTGGGAATTACATCTAACGAATGAAGCCAGTTCAAAAAGGATATTTTTTCTTCTGCAATGATGCGTTCTACATAGGGGATTTCCTGACGGCGTGCATTGAGATTGTCTTCAACCTGAGTTTGCAGGTGGTCCAGGTTGAAGAGGTGGACGCCAGGGATGGCGTCTACTTCATCATCCACATCACGGGGCACAGCGATGTCTATGATGAGCAGTGGTTTTTGCGGGCGCGTTGCCATTATTTTGGCTACCTGCGCGCGATGCAAAACAGTGTGCGGTGCGCCGGTGGAGGCCACAATCAGGTCGGCTTGTTGGAGGCCGGCTTCGAGTTGTTCAAAGGTCATTGCGGTGGCGTTCCATTGAGCGGCTAATTTGTCGGCATTAGCTCTGGTTCGATTGACAATCAACATTTTTCCAACCCCAAATTTTAGCACCGCTTTGATAGTGAGTAACCCCATATTGCCCGCACCCAGGATCATAACCGTTTTGCTTGATAAATTGCCAAGATACTGACGAGCCAGGTGTACAGCCACCGAACTGACCGAGGCCGGATTCATCCCAATAGCGGTTTCATTGCGGACACGTTTTCCGGTGTGAATCGCCATTTCAAATAATCGAGAGAAAAGCCGCCCAACGGTATGGTGTGCGGTGGCAATTTGGTAGGCACTCACCACCTGTCCTAAAATTTGAGCCTCGCCCAACACCATTGAATCAAGGCCGGCGGCCACCCGCATCAGGTGGTCAACAGCAAGTTCATCGTTCCACTCGTAAAGGTGGGGGCGAAATGCTTCATCTGGAATATCGAAAGTGCGACTGAGACGGGTGATAATCTCTTCCCGTGCCTGTTCCAGGTTGGGGGTGACAGCATAGTATTCCATCCGATTGCACGTTGATAGAATTACTGTTTCATTTAAGACTGTGGGAATGGGAGGAGAGGTTTCTGCTGTAAGGTACGGTTGGCGTATCTTGTTTAGAAAGGCGCATAAGGTGGAGGAACTAAACGATAGTTGTTCTCTGAGATTAAGAGGGGCTGATTTGTGATTGAGTCCAATGATCAGAATGTGCATAACATTATCCCGTGCTGGAAAAAATTGAATGATGTGCCTTCCCGTTTTTAATTTGCTGTGGCAGTTTCGGGATGAGAAATGTTCGGAAAAGGTTGCCATAAGAGTTTTTTTGCTACTCTGGTTTAATTGTCATTCGTGACAGAGGCTTGTATAATTATGCTCAGGTAGGCCGGTCAAAACCGCTAAAATCATATAACAAAAACATTAAAAAACGATTAAAATCGCATAAAGAATTTAACATTATCACTATAAAATACTACAGAGATTCTTGATAGTGATGTTTGTCACTATATTGGGTGACATTTGTCCTTGATTCAGGCATAAGTCTATGAAGTCGAATAACGAAACACTCTTGGGGATAAGCAAGGCTGCTCAGTTATTAGGTGTGCACCCCTTGACCCTGCGGAATTGGGCGGAAAAAGGGTATGTGCCGTACTATCGCACGCCGGGCGGGCATCGACGCTTTAAGGTCAGCGATTTAACCTCTTTTTTGCAAAAGGTGAATGCAGGATCAGAGGAGGATGTGTTGATTGCAACGGCGCGGAATGCAGTCAGGCAGGCGTTGGCAACGTTGCCCCGCCATCCTCCTGTTCCGTCAATACCTTCTTCCACCCGGTTGATGACAAACGACAAGCAGCGCAGTGCTATGCGTTCGGTGGGACAGAAATTGCTGGGGCTGACCATTCAATACGTAGGGGGTGGAGCCGACGAGACAATTTTGCGTAAGGCAAAAGATATTGGAAAGATGTATGGGACATACATGTTACACAATGGCATGTCGTTTAGCGAGACTGTGGCTACGTTTAATTTTTTCAGAGACACAATTATTGAGGCCACATTCGATGCCCAGGCCAATGCCGTGGATATTGATACGGCGAACCCACAATTATATCGCCGCTTGAACCACTTTTTTAATGAAGTATTGTTGGCCACAGTAGAATACGCTGAAAAGGCAATGAGTAAATTTACTTTGGGTGGAAATGATTTGTTAAATGAGTGAGCACCTGTCACAAAAGACCCTCACCTCCACAGCTTGACGTAATTTAATACATTCGATAAAATGCGAGTATCATTTCTACAACTTGGCAAAGCTTGCCGGTCTCCTCGGCTGGTGATGGCTTTGCTGCTCCACAAACCCAGCGAGGGTAAGAAACAATGATCATAGCACAAGTTATTCTTAAAAAAGGGCGGGAAAAATCGGTACTGAATCGGCATCCCTGGATTTTCTCAGGCGCCATTCAGCGCATTGAAGGAACCCCCCAGAACGGCGATATAGTAGACGTTTGGAACAACAACGCCCGCTTTGTGGGCCGGGGGATTATCAGCCACCACTCTGAAATTCGCGTGCGGATTTTAACCTGGCGCCAACGCGAGCAGGTTGACCGTACCTTCTGGTACAAAAAAATTAAACGCGCTATCGAGGGCAGAGCAGCGCTGGAAAACAACCCCCTGACCAACGCCTACCGTTTGGTACACGCTGAAGCCGACGGCTTGCCGGGATTGATTGTTGACCGGTACGGGCCGTGGCTGGTTACCCAGTTTCTCTCCGTGGCAGCCGAGCGGAACAAGGTGCACATTGTGGATGCCCTGGCCGAATACACAGCTCCCCAGGGTATTTTTGAGCGTTCCGATACCTATACTCGCGAGCTAGAGGGGTTGGTTCCCGTTACCGGCCCGCTGTGGGGTGAAGTCCCCCCCGATCTGATTGAGATAGAAGAAAATGGTTACCGGTTTCTGGTTGACATCAAATCAGGCCAAAAAACGGGCTGGTTTTTAGACCAGCGTGAAAACCGCAAACGCATTACACCGTACTTGGAAGGGAAGGAAATTCTCAATACGTTCAGCTATTCGGGGGGATTCAGTGTTTACGCGGCAGGGGCGGGGGCAAGCCGCATTATCAATATTGACTCTTCTGAAACGGCGCACCAACTGGCCGAACAGAATATGAGCCTGAACGACTTTGGTGAACGCGAAGACATTTACGCTGCCGCCGACGCTTTTGAAATTATGCGCGCCTACCGCGATCAGCGCTGGACGTTCGATGTGGTGATTTTAGACCCCCCCAAGTTTGCGCGCAGCGCCCGGCAAAAACGGGCCGCCAGTAGAGGCTACAAAGACATCAATTTGCTGGGCATGAAATTACTGAAACCAGGCGGCACGCTGATTACATTCTCGTGTTCCGGCGTCATTGATGAAGCTTTTTTCCAGAAGATTGTCTTCGGGGCTGCCGTGGACGCCAAACGAGATGTGCAAATCCTTGAACGATTGCACCAGGGAACCGACCACCCGGTGCTGGTTACATTCCCCGAATCAGCGTATTTAAAAGGGTTCATCTGCCGGGTTTGGTAAACGAGCTACTTGACTATCACCCTGTTCAGCTGGTAACAGGGTGATAGCATCTCGCCTTAGCGAAAGGGTTACCTGCTGACCTACCCGCAAGTCCAAATCTTGATAACTCCGGGGTGGAAAGCGCAAATGAATAGACGCCGGAACCCGCGGGCTACTGGCAATCATAGAAATGGCCACACCCCTATCGGCGATGTGAGTGATGGTTGCTTGCATAAGATTATAGCGGATGGCATTGGTCAACATCTTGTCTGGGCGAATGATTTTCACATCCTCCGGACGAATATAGAATGAAACCTGGGTGCCGGTTTTGAAATTGGCCGGTGGACGATCCAACACCATTTCTCCCCAGCGAATTTTTAGCCCGGCAACAGTACTTTCTACTACTTCACCGCGCCAAATATTGACGACGCCCGTTATCTCCGCCACAGAGCGGTTCACCGGGTGGCTAAACACCTCGCTAATGGGGCCAAACTGACAAACTTTCCCATTCCGAATGACGGCCAATTTATCTCCCAGCACAAACGCGTCTTCTAAATTGTGCGTAATGTAAACCACCGTCAATTCTAATTCTTGCTGAAGTTGGGTGATGTCAGCCTGTAAACGTTCCCGCACGCCCCGGTCAAGCGCGGAAAATGGCTCATCCAGCAATAGCAAGCGTGGCTTGATAATGAGCGCGCGCCCCAAAGCAACGCGCTGCTGCTGTCCCCCCGAAAGCTGGTGGGGGTAGCGCTCGGCCAGCGTCTCCAACTTCAGGCGACGCAGCATGTCGGGCACACTTCCCCCTGTATCCCGCGCATAACGCAAGCCATAGGTTAAATTTTGGGCAACGGTTAAATGCGGAAACAGGGCGTAGCCCTGAAACACAACCCCAATCCCGCGCTTGTGAACCGGCACAAATCGGTTGGGACTCTGGAAAAAAATCTGGGCATCCATTTGAATCATTCCAGCATCTGGCTTAACCAGACCGGCAATACAACCCAGCGTCAAACTTTTGCCCGCTCCAGAAGGACCGAATAATACCAGAATCTCTTTATCAACTTCAATCGCTACCTGTAATTTAAAATCAGGTAGATTCTTTACAATATCTACCTTAAGCATGAGCGTTTCTCTTCTCGGTAGACCGACGTTCTAAATTATGTACCAGAAATAGCAACACAAATGCTACCGCCGTCATCAGGAGTACCGCGCCGTTGGCCTCGCGCAGGCGATTGGCCTGCACCAGATCATAAATTGCCAGCGGGAGGGTCTGCGTGCGCCCTGGAATATTGCCCGCAACCATCAGCGTTGCGCCAAATTCACCCAGGCTGCGCGCAAACGCCAGCACCGTTCCGGCCAAAATTCCCCGGCGGGCCAGGGGAAGCGTCACGTCAAGCAGCACGCGCCACGGTGGTGCGCCCAACGTGGCAGCGGCCTTCTCCAGCATCGGGTCCACAGCGGCAATGGCTGCCCGGCTCGATTGCACCATCAGCGGCAGCGCTACCACCGTTGAAGCCACAACTGCGGCGCCCCAGGTAAACACAATCCGTATCCCCAACGGATACAGCGGGCCGCTGCGTCCCAAAACCAGCAGCAGATAGTACCCCAGCACGGTAGGCGGCAAGATCAGGGGGAGGTTGAGCAACGTTTCAAGAATGCTTTTGCCACGAAACGTTGCTTTTGCCAGCCACAGCGCCAGCATAACTCCCAACACAAACGCTACTATCGTAGCCACAGTCGCCACCTGAAGCGACAAAAGCAACGGTCGTAAAATAATTAGTTGGTCATTGGTCACCGGTTGTTTATCCTCATATCATTGCCATTGCAGATTGGAAATTCGCCAAAACAGACTACTGATTACTTTCCTGCTATTTTGCAGCGCTGTCATACCCATATTGAATCAGAATCTGCTGTCCGGCGTCGCTCAACACAAAATCAACAAATTGCTGTGCCTCAGCGGGGTTTGCCGTGCTTTTTACAATACCAATTGCTTGACTAATTGTGGGATTGAGTGAATCTGAGATGGGGTGGTACGCGCCTTCATTCAAGTTAATCACCAAAGACAGGGGAACAAGCGCCACGGTCACATCGCCAGATTGAGCATAGGTGAGCGTTTGCCGCACGTCGTTGCCCATTACCAACCGAGGTTGCAATATATCCCACAACTGGCTATTTTGCAATACCGTTTTGGCTAGCTCTCCATACGGCGCATGTTCCGGGTTTGCTATGGCGATGCGATCAACCCGGGGGTCGTTGAGGTTGGCAACGGACGGGGGAAGCAGCGTGGCGTCTCTGCTCCACATTACCAGCCGTCCCCGTGCATATAATTGCTGCGAGGCCGGGTCGATCCAGCCTTCTGTGGCCAAACGAGTTACGTACTCCTCATTGGCAGCGGCAAATACATCTACCGGCGCACCCCGTTCAATTTGCTGTGCCAACTTTCCGCTACTGCCAAAGTTATACACCACTTCAATGCCGGTGGCAGCCTCAAATTGATTGGCTATCTCTTTAAAAGCGGGAATTAAATTTGCCGCCGCCGATACGGTTATCTGCGCGTTGCCTTGCTTGCTGCAAGCCGTCACCATCAGCAGAACAATAATGCAGACCAATAGCAAAGATTTAATTTTTAACAAAAATGTCATAAAAATATTAATCTTCCTTTAATTTTTTATTTATTTTAATTTAATCTTTCAGCGGTATACTACAAGGGTAGTGTTAATAAGGTTCCTCCTTATTTAATCAGGAACCCTCCTCCCTCCCTCCTGTAAGACCCGTGTAGTGGCAGCACGGGTCTTCTCCTTTTTAAAGTCCGCGCAATGCCGGTGGAATTAGCCGGGAAATAATATCAAGCAGCCCCAGCACGGAGAAAGTTCCCACGACCAACATTGCGCTAATGCTGATTAATATAAGTTCGTTTGTATCGGGCCAGATTATTTGCGGCCCGGGGTTGGGACGTGTTGTGCGGTATAGATAAAACAATCCACCAACCAACAGTGGCAACGTCACTACAGACGCCCCCACCAGATACCAATCGGATATCCAGGCCAACTGATTTTGCAATAGCAAGTAAACAAAACTGAGCGTATTGAAAGTCCCGTGCAAAACAATTGCCGGAAGGATAGAGCCGCTGCGAAAAGTTACTGCTGCCAGCAACATCCCCACAAAAATCAATCCCACCAGCTGAGCCAGTTGGCCGTGCAACATACCAAACAAAATTCCGGTGACGGCAACAGCCCACAAAAAACCAAATCGCGTCCAGCTACGCAGCACAAACCCACGAAACATGGGTTCCTCAATCAATGGGGCGGCGAAAATAACTGTTATGCCAAATATTACTGCCTCCAAAGTGGTTTGTGGGGTGGGCAACTCTGGAGCCGGGCCAATTTTAGAAAGGAGCCAGTCGAAGGGAATGGTGATGGTTGAGATAATGGGCCACACCAGCACGCCCAATATTACACCCAACACCACCATTCGCCACGAGGTTGGGCACAGATAGAACGTTTCTCGCCACGAAAATTGGCGCAAACCGACCCACAACAGTAGTGGGATCGCCAGGAGAATCTCTCCCACAAATGCAAAGTAAATCAAACTGCGCTGACCGATGCCCAGGGTAGTGCTCACCAGACTAAAAAAGCCGGTTAACAAAAGCAAGGTCACTAACTGAACAAAAATCAGTGCAACACCTTCCCAGGGTTGCGGAATTTTGGGAGATCTACCAGACACGGTTTTCATCCTCTCTGCAAATGCCTGATGCCGGCAGCGGTAGCCACCAGCACATCAGTTGCCATATCCAAAAACAAGCCATGTCCCACCACGCCGGTACGCCCTGCCAGCGCCCTGTGGATAGCATAGGGATTGGCAATGCCATTTTCAAACGAGCAATGCAGAATGAAATTCTGGTTATCGGTGATGAAAGGGGTTCCATCCGTTTCCCGCCGACTTACCCGGCAATTGAGCGTTTCTGCCAGCCAGCGTGCCTGAGCGCGCCACGCAAAAGGGGTCACTTCAACCGGCAGCGGGCCACGCGTGCCCAACTTTTGCACCAGTTTCAATTCATCCACAATGATAATCAACCATGCGGTATGCAACTCAACCAGTTTTTCACGAACCAGCGCGCCACCCCACCCTTTGGTCAGGTTCAGGTCGGGCGAAACCTCGTCCGCGCCATCAATGGCCAGATCAAGCTGCGGGTAGTCGGCCAAATCACCCAGCGAGATGCCCCATGCGCGGGCTTGTTCGGCCGTCGCCTCAGAAGTGGGGATGGCCACAATATTTTTTAGCACGCCCGATTGCACTTGAGCGCCAATCATATCTACGGCCAGGCGGGTGGTAGAACCGGTTCCCAAGCCGATGATCATATTGCTAGACACAAATTCGACGGCTTTGGCCGCCGCCTGCCGCTTTAATTTTAATGTATCATCCTTCATCATTCATCCCTCAAGCCAAGTTGAAAGCCTCTTGTGCATTTTACCACCAATCTTCTACCGTGCAGCATTTTACCCCGAAACACGAGTATTCTAAAATTGGGTGGTGGTCTAAATGTAAGTGGTGGAAGTTACACGTCATTGCGAGCGCAGCGAAGCAATCTCCGCCTATCAACACGGGAGATTGCTTCAGCCCGGCGGGCTTCGCAATGACATATCACTTACTTTTACCCCATTACCTAAAATTGAGCCGGTAATTCTCATGATGGACTGTTCTGAGACGAACACAGATGACGGTTGTCCCCACCAGCACTGATGTTGCCACCGGGAAGAATCTTGCTTAAAAATTGAAACGCACCAAAAATTGCAACGAGTTTTTGGCACAAAAAATTTTGTCCCATATAATAATTATAATTTTCCGACTGATACTCTTTAATAAGTAATGGCTGATTGCTTTTGAATGTTTTCCAAGAAAATTGTGAGGAACAAAGTGCAGGATGCAAATGTCCCGACAATTTCATTGGATAGTACCCTAAGGTTACACCCGCTGTCCAAGCAGCAGGAAAACGGGGTAGTCATTATTGGTCGAGGCGATCGGTTTTTAGAATTGCCACCTGAGGGTTTACAGTTTATTGCCTGGCTGAACGAAGGTTTGCCCCTTAATACCGCAAAAAAACTGTTCGAGGAGCGCTACAATCCCTTCCCGGAAGAAGAAGTAATTGATGTGGTGCAGGCTTTTCTGTCGTGTGACTTCATAGCCTCCATCGACAATCAGCCCGTAGCCGTTCGCAAGGCCACTCCCAAATCTAACGTTGCATGGTTTCCTAGGCAATGGGCAGAAGCACTATTTTCCAAACCGATGCTCTTGCTGTGGATGGCGCTCACGGTGACCGCCACTGTACTGTGGGTCACAACGCCAGACCTGTGGCCGAAACGCGCAGATTATTTCTGGGCCAATTACTACTCCTTTATTGTTTTAACGGCAATGCTTTTGTGGTTGGGCGGTATGGCGATGCATGAGCTATCGCACTGGTTGGCCTGTAGAGCCAAAGGCATTGACGCAACCATAACCTGGACTCAGCGGTTGGGGTTTTTCCCTATGAGCCAGACAATTATGCATAACATCTGGGCAGTGCCCCGCACAGCGCGCTTTTTGCCGCTTGCCGCAGGAATGATGTGGGACGTATTCAGCATTAGTCTGGTAATATATGTACTGTACTTTAACAAAATTGGAATATTGGTGCTGCCATGGCTGGCAGTAAAAATATTGAAGTTCTATTTGCTCCTCATAACGATGGGAATAACTAGCCAGTTCTGGCTATTCTCAAAAATGGATGGCTACTTCTTGCTGTCATCCTTGCTGGGCCAACGAAATCTGCAATCAGACACATATCAATGGCTCAAATCCAAAGTCTCAAAAGCAGCATCTTTTGTGCCACCTGTTAGCGGGATGAAATTCATCTACATATACACGGTGGTTGCAGTTCTTTGGGGGGGTCTGTTTATGGCGCGGTTTCTATCCGTTGATTTGATGATAAAATTACAACTGCTTTGGGATTCTTTCTCAAAGATAATTCATCAATCTAGTGTATCTTCTACTGAATTTGCCGATGGAGTGGGTGTCTTTTTAAGCCAGGTGCTTTATTGGAGTCTGCTGATTTACGCATACTGGCGAGACCCCCTCTCCAATTGGCGCAACCGTAATGTTACCACCAGGTAGGACCTGACCCCGCCACTGAGCCTGGTAACACAATCTTATAAAGAAAGGAGGAAGCACCTAATGAAAGTCAAACAAGTTGAAGTTGTAAAACCAACTGGCTGGGGATGGAATGGGTAGTTTATAGGTTTTGTGAAGTAATAGGAGTGAGTACACCAATGGAAAGAAAAAAGGGACAGGGTCGAAAGCAGTCTGCCTGGATTTGGGATGGCTAGTGTTGGCTGTACTTTCAATTAACAACCGGCATAGTTTAGCAGGATAGGAATGTTAGATTGGACAACTACGCCAATCTAACTTAAACTGTGCCAGGCCGCCAATCTTAATATTGGCGGCCTTTTTTAGTAATCCACTGAAAATAGGTGGCTTTAGACCTGTCAGGGCTTAAAACCTGACAGGTCTGATTTCTTCCTTGAAAACAGATACGTTTGATTTGCCATTGCGAGCGTCAGCGAAGCAATCGCCAACGTCACGACGCGGGGATTGCCACGGCGGACTGACACCCGCCTCGCAATGACATTTTTACCCGTGCCGGGCACAGTCATTCGCGGTGGTGTGCCATCGGCTTAGTGGCGCTCCCTGCTCCATCAAAAATTAGGAGAGAAAAATAAACCGTGAACAAACGATGTTGCATTGACACATTACGAGCTGGAGCAGGCGATAGCGTCCAGCTTGAGTGTTGCTAATGATTTTGGTTGGCCCTACAATATAGCTATAACACCGGAGTAATCTTATGCCTTCTGGATCCACCTCTGCAAAGAACATAATCAAACACATTAATCCATTGCAAGCTTATACCGCCGTTGTGTCTGCGTTGGGAGTGCTGCTGTTTTTCTGGACTGTGGGCGCGCTACCCCCACACTTTTTAGAAATTCTCACATTCATTGGCCTGGTTATCATTGCCGAATTGGCTACCAGCAACGTTTTCGCTCCTGAAATGATTTTCTCTATGTCCTCTGCGGTTACCATCGCCACTTTTTTGCTGTTTGGCCCCCTGCCCGGAGCACTGGTAGCAATGGTTGGGGGAGCAGTTATGACGGCGGTGGCGCATGTTCGTCACAAACATGCAAGACGCAAGCCTTTTTTCCAGCGGCTTTTGTTCAACATGGGTGCTTTAGGAATACCAACAGTTGTGGCCGGCGGCTTATACGTTCTCTTCGGCGGTACTATCGGGCAGATTACGCTTCTATCAAATTTGTTGCCAATGATTTTGGCGGCCATAACCGTAGAATTTACCAATGCCGCACTGGTTATTGGAGCCGTATCCATTCAAATCGGTAAACCTATGCTAAAAATTTGGAAGCAAAATGTTTCCTGGGCTGTACCAATAAATATTTTAACGATGATTGTCGGCGGTGGGGGAATGGCCTTGGGATACCAGATTGCAGGATATTTAGGTGTTGGGGTTTTTTTCATGCCCATCGCTATGACTATTTACTCTTTTAGATTATATGTGCAGCAAACCAAAACCCAGATGGCTCGATTAGAAGAGATTATTGCAGACCGCACTGCAGAGCTACAACAAACTTACGAAAACCTGAAACGCATCGATCAGGCCAAATCAAGCTTCTTCTCCATTGTGAACCATGAAATGCGTAGCCCCTTAACAGCAATACTTGGGTACACAGAATTACTACTGAGAAACCCATCCATTTCTGCCACAGACAGAGAGCAATTGGCCGCAATAAAACATAACACAAAAAACATTGTTGACCTGGTGAATAACCTTCTTGACGTTTCACGCATTGAAGACGGCAAACTTTCTATCGTTCCTACGACAGTCGAAATAGAACCCATTATTCACGAGGCTCTATCAATAGTGCAGCCGATGGCACACAAAAAACTCATTTCAATTACCACAACAGTTACCCCCACAAACCTAACCGCCTATGGCGATCCGAAGCGGATCGTTCAAATATTGGTAAATCTGCTAAGTAACGCAGTTAAATACACGCCAGATACCGGAGCAGTCACTGTAACCGCTCAAATACAGCCAGCCGGAAATATGATTGAAATAAACGTCACTGACACCGGCATTGGTATCCCCCCAGAACAGGTACCCCATATTTTTGACCGTTTCAGCCGCGTTGAGCGAGAAGAAATTCAACATACCGCTGGAACCGGCCTGGGTCTTTCTATTGCTAAAGGCCTGGTAGAAGCACACAACGGGAATATTTGGGTTGAGAGCGAAGAAGGAGAAGGGTCGTGTTTTTCTTTTACCCTGCCACTGCTTGAATAAACCACATCTATTGCCGATATAGGTGAGTGTGCCCCCACCAACATTCAATGGAACAAAAGAATATTTCGCGATTGTGTGCCTGCTTTGACGGGGTTTCTCTGTGTGGTATAATTTCACCCATCAGTGAGCGTGTATTTGGATAGCAGTTTGTCGATTTAATGCTCCATACTGCGCTCACAATTTTTTGCAGCTTCTGGAGAAAAAAATGACCCAAACACCCCGATTCATCGCATTAAACCCAACCATCCTCGATGAACGGCGCATATCTCTGAACATTATTACAGCAAATCTTCCCGAAACACGACGGTCGGGGGCGTGCATCGTAAATTTTGCAGAGCAGCCATCTAACGTAGCCCTAAATCTTGATTTGCCGGCTTCGCCGCCTACTGCCCCCACCGACACGCCACCGGTGGCAAAAACAAGCACTAACGCCAACGACGACGTGCCCGAAGAGAGCAAATTTCCCACCGTAGAGCTAAATATTGTTGATGACGAAAACAAACTTGTTGTGCAATCAATGGTTATTGCGCATCAAGAGCCGGATGTAACCCTTACACTGCATATTCCCAACCCTCAACTGGGTCACACGTACATTGCTTACGCGGAAATGCTTCTAGACCAGGAATCTATCCACACTATCAGCACACCCTTTGTTTTAGAAGTAGAAAAAGTTCGTGCTGAAGGATAATGGATAAAATTGCCTCATTTTTCCCCAGCCTACATTGGTACAGTTTTCTAATAATCCCTGGGTTAATCATTGGCTTTACCATTCACGAGCTAGGCCACAGTTTAACGGCCTATTTTTTGGGCGACACATCTCAAGTTAAACAAGGGAATATTACCGCCAACCCAATAAAACACATCTCCTGGCTGGGAACAACCCTATTCATTTTATTTGGCATTGGTTGGCCAAAACCCCTTCGCTTCGACCCACGAAACTTTAAAGATAAATATCTTGATTCATTACTGGTAGCCCTGGCCGGCCCTGTTGCTAACCTGGCAGCAAGCGTGCTGGTATTTGTATCCAGTTTATTGGTGCTGAGCATTTTGCGGATGACCAATCAGCTAGATGGGACACAGGTCAATGCAATTCTTTTTTTTAGCCGTACCACAGACCTGGCGACGCTAACTTTTTCTCAGGCGTGGGAGAATGTCCCGGTTTGGATGGTGGCGTTAACAAACCGTGTTTGGGTTGCAAACTTTGCTTTAGCCATCGTAAGCTTAATTCCACTTCCTCCCTTTGACGGTTTTACGGCAGCGCTCAGTGTGCTGGGAATAATGAAAGATAAGCGGCTGTCCCAATTAACTAAAGATGATCCTGTCCCTCCACCCCAATCGATGCTGATTAAACCCACCCCCACATCCAGCAAAAAACAAAGCATTGCTGATATTCACTTTAAATTAGGCGTTGAATATCACCAGCAACAGCGATTCGATGACGCCATTGCCCGGTACCGCCTGGCAATAGAAGTAGACCCATCATTTGGCCCGGCGTATGTTAATATGGGGTTGGCATATAATGCCAAAGGCCAAACCAACGAGGCCATCCACGCATTGCGCGGAGCCACTCTCTACGCCAGCGATGAAAAATCGCAAAACCAGGCCTGGGTTGAGTTGCACAAGTTAAATGGCCTCCCCACTGCTCCCGTGCAACCCCAGGCCAAAACACCGGGCAACCCAGAATCTCTGCCCTGGACCGATATTAAACCAACTCCCAACTGGACAACTTTTGGGGCGGGCTTAATCATTTTTGTTTTATTTTTTAGCTGCATTCTGGGTTTTTTAATTGCTAGCCTTTTCAGCGGAGGACATTAGCGTAAATCAAACTTATCTGCTATAAAACGGACTATCCAAGCAAGACAGTCCGTTTTTATTTTAAGAAGCTCATATTCTTAATAAGGAAGTGTTGGTATTATGATAAAAATAATTACCGATTCCACATGTGCCATGTCGCCGGATTTTCTGCACCAGCGCAATATTGAAATGGTCCCGCTGAAAGTAAACTTTGGGAATGACGAAACCTATGACGAAATCATCGGCATCAGCAACCAGGAATTTTATCAACGACTAATTACCGAAAATGTATTTCCATCCACCTCTCAACCCTCAGCGGGAGAATTCAAAGTGGCGTTTGAAAGAGCCGCTACCCCCAACGATCAATTGCTGGTGCTGACGCTCTCTAGCAAATTAAGCGGCACATTCAGTTCGGCGCAAACAGCCGCCAGTATGTCCCCCCATATTCCCATCACCTTGTTTGATAGTCGCTCTGTGGCGTTGGGGCTGGGGTTGATGGTTGCCACCGCCTCAGATATGGCACAAGCGGGCCGTTCGCTAGATGAGATTCTGGCGCGGCTGGAACAAATGCGGCGCGATATGCGCATCTTCTTTATCGTAGACACCCTGGAATACCTGCGCAAAGGGGGCCGAATTGGTGGCGCAGCGGCGTTTGTGGGAAGCATCCTCAAAATCAAACCCATCCTCACTTTTATAGATGGCGTCATCGAACCATTTGACAAAGTGCGTACCAAACGGAAGGCGCTGGCGCGAATTCTGGAACTGTTAAAAGCCGCTGTTCCCGATCCAAATATGCCCGTGCAAATTGGAGTGATGCACGCCGCCGCCGAAACAGAAGTGCAACCACTAGAAGCACAAGTGCGCGCCATCTTCCCCAACGTTCAACGCGCCATCACCGGTGAAATTGGACCCGTGCTGGGGGCGCACGGTGGCCCCGGTCTTCTGGGCGCCGGCGTCTGTCCTGAACCAAAAGAATAGGTGAACTTTGTTGGGACGCACTCCGCAACCCATAAGATCAGGGCGCAGCAATTACACCGCTTCTAATCTCCAACCTATCATCTCACAATACTACCCTCCAACCAGAGGCGTTCCATAATATACAGTCGCGCATCTATTTGTGGCCGTGAGTGTTTCATAAAATAGGTGCCGGCGTACTTAACAGGTTTGCAAATGACGGCATTTACCAATGAAAAAGAGCTTGTTGAACAGGCAAAAACAGACCCAGAAGCTTTTGGAATTCTGTATGAGCGATACGTCAACAAAATTTATACCTATATTTACTACCGTACTGGCAATCACCACGATGCAGAAGATTTAACCGCAAAAGTATTCCACCAGGCGTTGAGTCATATTGGGAGATACAAGGATAAAGGACATCCATTTTCAGCATGGCTCTACAGGATTGCCCATAATCTGGTTGCTAACTGGCACAGAGACCAAAAAAAACGGCGCACTGTTTCGCTAGAGGACGTGCAATTAGTTAGCAGCAAAAGTAGCAATCCCTACCACAGTACCGCGAAAAACGAAGAAACAAGCCTGTTGCTGCAAGCCATTAACCAACTGCCCCCCATCCGTCAGCAGTTGTTGATTATGAAATTCATTGATGGTCTATCGAATGCAGAAATTGGGGCGATACTAAATCGAAGCGAGGGGGCGGTAAAATCGCTGTATCACCGTACCCTTGTTTCATTAAAAGCAATGCTGGCCGACTACCCGGAATTGATAGAATCTTTGGAACAAACACATGACCATTAAACTTGTTAGCGACAGCACATGTGATTTGCCACCTGATATGATGGCTCGCTATGGAATAAATATTGTACCCATCAACATCCAATTCGGCACTGAAACGTACAAAGAAAACATTACCATTAATGCCGCAACCTTTTATGACAAAGTGTTGCAAAACAACATTTTCCCCCAGACATCCCAGCCATCGGTGGGAGAATTTGCGGAAGTTTACACTGCTTTGGCTCAAGAAACGGATGAGATTATTTCAGCGCACGTGGGCGCAAAATTAAGCGGCACGTATCAAAGCGCCAAACTTGCTGCCGCACAGGTGGCAGACAAAGTAACGGTACACGTTATTGATAGTATGGCCGGTTCGGCCGGGCTGGGATGGATGATGGTAGAAGCCGGGGAATTAATCGCACGAGGGAAATCGGCTTTGGACATAAAAGCCCATCTCGAGGCTAAACGCTCACAAATTAGCATTTTCCTGGCGTTGGACAGCCTCAAATTTGCCCAGTTAAGCGGTCGCGTTGGTAAGATTACCGGCTTCTTGGGGTCGGTGCTGGATCTTAAACCCATCATTGGGCTTGACAATGGCCTGCTTGAAGCAAGCCACAAAGCCAGAAGCCACAAAAGCGCTATGCGTCGCATTGTAGAACTAACGGTGCAAAAAATCGGCAATAGACCGGTTAATGTTAGCGTGCTACATGCTCTGGCAGAAGATCGCGCACAATCGTTACTTGAAATGGCGCACGCTACATTAAATGTTCAAAGTTTTTATATTACCGATGTAGCAATTTCCATCGCCGTACATTTTGGGCCGGGTACTGTTGGGCTGGTAGCATACCCGGCAGATGAAGCGTTGTAATATTCAATAGGGTGCTAATCTATGCGGTACAAAAACTTAATCACCGAAGTTTTGTCAGCCCACGCGGATCAGCTTTTGAAAAAGCAAAACCGTGAGCGAGATTACACACAATTGTTCCCGGACAATCAGGATTTACCGGTTCTTTTGACATTGGCAGATCAGGTGCAAGCCACCTTAAAGCCCGTAGACGCATCATCTTCATTCAAAAAACAACTGTACCAAGACTTACTGGCAGCAGCCCATCTGAAACAATTTGAAAAGGAGCAAAGTGTTTCACACAAAAAAACCGTCCCTAACTCCTTTTTAATTTCAGTCATTTTTAGCGCCTTGATTGCTGTAAGTAGCATTGTTCTGTATGTTCGATACCAACAACGATTGCGATATAAAACGCTGTCGAACAACGTGGCAAATTAGGCATAAATTTTATACTTGTTTTATAATAGCATTCAAGAAATTACCGACCACCTACATTGCAATTAATGAGACTTTGGAAAGAACAAACGCAGGGGATAACGTATGGCATTGAGATACAGTAGAATTTCTGGATGGGGCAAATATACGCCCGAAAAAATTTTGACTAATTTCGATTTGGAAAAAATGGTGGATACCAGCGATGAATGGATAACCCAACGCACAGGCATTAAAGAACGACACATCGCCGCCGAGAACGAAACCACATCGTCGATGGCCATAGAAGCCGCCAAAAAGGCGCTGAATGTAGCCGGCCTCCACCCCACCGATCTGGACCTGATAGTGGTTGCTACCTCCTCTCCAGACCATCTGGTACCGATTGTTTCCAGCACCATTCAACACAAGTTGGGTGCAACTTGCCCCGCTTTTACAATGATGACCGGTTGCACCGGCTTTGTTTATGCTTTAAGCACAGCTCATCAATTTATTGCTACCGGCACTTATGATCATGTTCTGGTTCTTGGCGTAGAACTTATTTCTAAATTTATTGATTGGACTGATAGGAATACGTGTGTTCTTTTTGGCGATGCGGCCGGTGCGGTGGTGCTTTCACCCAGCAACACCCCCACAGGCGTAAAAGCGTTTGACCTGGGATCTGACGGGGCAAAAGGGATGAATTTGACCGTACCCGGTTTGGGAACTGCCGTGAAAATGGACCACGATATGATTGACCGGGGCGACCACTACCTGAAGATGAACGGGCGCGAGGTGTTTAAATTCGCCACGCGCGTAATGCCGCGATCGACACTGAAAGTGCTTGAAAACGCAGGGATGACCGTAGACGATATTGACTTGTTAATCCCACACCAGGCCAACGCCCGCATCGTCGACCTGGCTATTCGGCGATTGGGCATTCCAAAAGAGAAGGTATTTGTAAATCTGCACAAATACGGCAACACCTCCGCCGCCTCCATCCCCCTGGCATTAATTGAAGCATTGGAAGAAGGCAAAATTAAAGAAGGCGACCACATCTGTATGGTTAGTTTTGGGGCCGGGTTAACCTGGGCCAGCGCGGTGGTGCAATGGGGGCAGCCACTTGGAGCAAGTGCAGAATTAGTGGATGAAGATTTGATTTGGGACCTGACCTCAATCCGCAGACGAATGGCCCTCGTTTCAACGGAGTTGCGCGTAAAGACACGCACCCTCATTGAAGAGTCGTCTTACCGAGCTTCGACGCTAATGCTCCCGTTGTACACTTCAGTCGGGCGCAAATTGCCGTGGTCTCAGAAGAACAATAAGCACAACAAATAACTCCCCTCTGTAGCTTCGCAACCAGAAATCAATAGGCTACTGGACTTTGGCGTTTTTTGAAATTCACTTGCTGATGAGTTTCAGGTTCCGGGGTTGAAGGCTATTCTACTGCCAACGTGGCAACAGTTACGCCATCACCACCTTCGCCCTCCTGGCCGGGACGATACGAGACGACCAGGGGGTGCGAATTGAGGGCATTGCGCACGGTTTTGCGCAAAACGCCTGTCCCTTTACCGTGGATGAGCCGCACAAACGGCAGTCCGGCCATGTAAGCCTGATCAAGATAGCTTTCCAGCAGATGCAGCGCGTCGTCAGAAGCTTGCCCGCGCAGGTCGAGCTCCAGCCCTGGCGATTCTACAATGCCACTGCTGCGATTGCCGGATGCCTGCGGTTGCGGCGGCATTTCTCCAACTGGCGCGGACGCGGGGGCAACAACCGGCGCTATTTTTTGTCGTTTGAGTGTGGTTCTGAAATTACCCAACTGAACTTCAATTTCATCTTTGCTCAGTGCCGTCACCACGCCTTTGGCGTTTAAGTGGGGGATGGTTACTTTGTCGCCCACCTGAAGCGGTTTGGGTGGGGCGGTGGTTGGATTGATTGCGCTTGTGTTTTTCGCAGCGAGGGTCGTTTCAAGAATTTTTAGTTTTGCGGCGACGGTTTTTAGGGTTTCGGTAGGGGAGGGGGTGGTTTTGGATGCCTTTTCCCCAGATTGAGCTGCCGGTTGAACGTGTACCGTGGCTTTGCGCGCTTCGCGGCGTAAAGCTTGCAGTTGGGCGCGGGTGTTGTCCAACTCGCGTTGGGCCTCGTGGCGGGCGCGCTTTAAGATTTGCTGTCCTTCTTCTTCAATGTTCAGTAGACGTTCTTCTATTTTTTGGCGATAATATTCTGCCTCGGCGCGTTCTTCTTCCACTCGTAGCCGTTCCAGCCGCGCGGCATCCAAATCGGCTTTAATTTGAGCCAGCATCGTTTCTGTTTCGCGGGTTTCCTCATCCACCAACTTTTGGGCGCGTTGCAACACGGTATTGTTCAGCCCCAGCCGTTCGGCGATGGCAAACGCATTGGAGTTGCCGGGCAGGCCCAATTGCAATTTAAATGTCGGCGACAGGGTTTCGACATCGAAGGCCATACTGGCATTTTCTACGCCGGGGGTGGTGTAGGCAAAAGCTTTCAGCTCGGCGAAGTGCGTGGCCACCAGCGTGGTTATTTTTTGCGCCAGCAGCGTATCGAGAATGGCGTGCGCCAGCGCCGCCCCTTCGATGGGATCGGTGCCCCCCAATTCATCAAAAATCACCAGCGATTGCGGTGTGCTCGCTCGCATAATGGCAACGATGTTGGTCATATGGGCAGAGAAGGTAGAGA
The DNA here is from genome assembly GCA_964413895.1 of uncultured Anaerolineaceae bacterium. Classification (GTDB taxonomy): domain Bacteria; phylum Chloroflexota; class Anaerolineae; order 4572-78; family 4572-78; genus JANTHQ01. Next base: position 15,257 of record CAYPUV010000008.1, on the reverse strand, counting down.
GACTCTGCTCCAGGGATTGCTCGTCGCCGATGTCGGCAAAAATGCCGTCAAACACCACCAGCCGCGAGCCGTCGGCGGCGGGGATATGCAAGCCCGATTGGGCCATTAGCGTGAGCAGGCCCGCTGTTTTCAGGCTGACGGTTTTGCCGCCGGTGTTGGGGCCGGTAATGACCAGCATTGTGGTTCCCGCCGTCAGGGTCAGGTCGACGGGGACGACGGTTTCCGGATTGAGCAGGGGGTGACGTGCCGCGCGCAAATGCAGGCGTGGCGTGTCGGCGGCGATTGTGTTCCAGTTTCCCAGTTCGGGGGCTGTGGCGGCGATGGCTTCGGCGTAGCGCGCTTTGGCAAGTATCAGGTCCAGTTCTGCCAGTGCCTGCACGGTGGCCGCAATAAATTTTCCGCGCTCGGCAACGGCGGCGGTCAATGCGGTCAGAATGCGGTTGATTTCTTGCGTTTCTTCCAGTTGCAATTGTTTCCAGGCGTTGTTCAGATCAACGACAGCCAGCGGTTCCACGAAGATTGTGGCGCCACTGGTACTTTGGTCGTGGATAATCCCCTTTACCCGCCCTTTGAAATCTGTTTTCAAGGGCAAAACGTAGCGCCCATCGCGCTGGGTGACGAAGCCTTCTTGCAGGTATTTGCGCACCTGTTCTGAACTGACCAGCCGTCGCATTTTCTCTTGCAGCCGCCCGTGTGTCACGTCAATTTCCCGTCGGATGCGGCCAAGTTCTGCACTGGCGCTATCTTTCACGTTTCCCGCATCGTCAAAGCATTGGTTAATACGGTTTACCAACCCGATGATTTCTTCCAGTCGGTAGGCAATATCGGCCAGATGGGGGTATTGGGTTTCCAGGCGGGTGATTTTGCGGCGTAAATCCCGCGCGATGGTGAGCGTGCGGGCCAACGACAGAAAATCTTGCGGGGTGATGATGATGCCCCGGCGAGCCTGCTCCAGCAGGGGGCGCGCATCGACAGCGCCGGCGACGCTAACGTCAGGCTGTGCCGAAAGCAGGTGGCGGGCTTCGGTGGTTTCGGTTTGCAATGTTTGGGCTTCGACCCAAAAAGGTGTTGGTTGCAAATTTAAAGCCAGCGCTTTGCTGGCAGAAAAAGTCGTGTACCGGGCCAATTGTGCTAATATTTTGGGATATTCAAGTGTTTGCAGGTATTTTTTGTGCATAATCCAATTTGAGTCTACAGAATGGCTCTAAAAATAACGGGAAAGGAGCCGGGCGTGAATAGTTTGACGCTCAGGTAAACCCAGCGCAGCACTAAATTAAAATAGGGCACCAACGTTGAACCAGCGATGCTCGCCGCAACGCCTGTCCCCAGCGCAGATGTTGCGGACAGCAAGTATTGCAGCAGTGCCAGCAGCACGCTCAGCCAGAAAGCAGCGGTGATGAACCCCATCACGAGGCCCCCCAGCGCATTAAAAACAGCTTTGCCGTAATTTTTGTCAACATCGTCTAGCATGTCGCTGAAGTCCTGGGCGTGTTTTCTTTTCCGTCGTTCTTCGGGCGAGGTGCTGGTAAAAATGAAGATCAGTTGAATGGCGACGGCGAGAATAATCATCAAGATAATAAAGGCAAAGCTGTCCATCACCACCGGCGAGGCGCCGGTAAAAACGCCCTGTAAAATCAATTTACTGAAGGGACGAAAGAGCCATAAATCGACCACCAGGGCCAGCCAAACGCTGAACAAGCCGATGAATAGTTTTTCCGTACCTCTAATTGCACCGTAAATCATCCAAACAAACACTATAAAAATGAGTAAAAGGTCAAGATAGTTCATGATTCCCTCCCTGGCGGCTACTTTCGAGAGACATATAAATTATTTTTTATCCACAGTCGCCACGGTGCGGCTCTGTCGGCGGGGGTGGCGTAGGTGATGCCGATCCGGGGGCCGATGGCGATCTGGGTGTTGGGAACAGTAGGTGCGTCTTCTACCCAGAGGGTATTGCCGGCAGTCAAATCCCAGCGATTAAAAGATGTATCGATGGCCAGCGCCTGGCACAAGCGGGCCGGGCCGTTGGTTAAGTTGCGATTTCCCATCCCGCGTAGCTGTTCCATCTGTGCGACCCCTGTACGGGGTGCAATGGCGCGCACCAGAATTGCGCAGGGCTTCCCTTCAGCTTCGGTGACAATGTTGAGCATGAAGTGCATGCCATAAACAAAGTATACGTAGGCCCTGCCCGGCGGCCCAAACATAACGTCGGTGCGGGGGGTGCGGCCTTTAAATGCGTGGCAAGCGCTGTCTGTTTCGCCAATGTAGGCTTCCACTTCCACAATTGCGCCGCTCAGGGTGTGCCCATTCAATTGCCGCACCAGCACTTTGCCCAATAATTCCCTGGCAACGGTCAGGGTGGGTCGGTTGAAAAAGGTGGCGTCCAGAGGCAAAAGTTACCCTCCCGCTACAGGTAGTATAATATGCACGCAATCGCCGTCGCGCAATTTGCGCCCAGACATCTGACTTTCCGGGACTGCTTTGCGATTGACAAAGGTGTTGTATGGAATATGCATCGCAGCGCCCTGCCCGCTGAGTTTCGCTTCAAAGCCGGGGTATCTCTGGTTCAAGATGGTCAATAGTGCAGCCACCGAAATACCATCGGGGAGTTCGAGCGTTTGCCGCGTGGTTCCTGCAATGCGCGCCAAACTGCCATGAACGCGCAGTGTGATTTTCATACGTTGCGCTCCTTGAGCAAGCCGTACTGTTACCGCAGCCGTGATAATTATACCACAACTCATTGCCATTGCCTTGTGGCTGTGGTAAGATAGGTCGGGCTTTGTGGCTCAATGATTACCAATTTTGCTTAATCAATTCAGGAGGAATTCTGATGCGCAAACCGTTAATGGCCGGCAATTGGAAAATGCACAAGACTATCCCCGAAGCAATTGAACTGGCAACGGCGCTAAAAATAAGCGTGGGTGACGTCACCACTGTCGACGTGGTTTTGTGCCCCACCTTCACCGCGCTGGCTGCCGTGGCAGAGACAGTGCAGGGGAGCAATATAAAAGTTGGGGCGCAGAATATGCATTGGGAAGAGCAGGGAGCGTTCACCGGCGAGATTTCACCGCTGATGTTGCAGGGAATTTGTCAATATGTAATTTTTGGCCACTCAGAGCGACGCCAATATTTTGGTGAAACCGACGCCGGTGTGAATAAAAAAGTAAAAAGCGCGCTGGCGCACGGGTTCACGCCGATTGTCTGCTGCGGCGAAAATCTGGCCCAAAACGAGGCGGGTGAGACTGCAAGCTTTGTCAGCGGCCAGATTCGCGGCGCGTTCGATGGCCTCTCCGCCGAACAGGTTCGGCAGGCTGTGATTGCCTATGAACCCATTTGGGCAATTGGCACGGGCAAAACCGCCGAACCAGCCGCCGTCAACAGCATTATTGGGTTGAACATTCGAGGTGTTGTTGCTGAAATGTTCGGTGAGGAAACTGCGCAGGCAGTGCGCGTGCTGTATGGGGGAAGCGTAAAGCCGGCCAACATCGATGGATTTGTGGTACAACCGGAAATTGATGGTGCGCTGGTGGGCGGCGCAAGCCTCAAAGCCGCTAGCTTTACGGAATTAGTGCACGCTGCGGCCAAATAAATGATAATCCCTATCCTTATCTGACTGATGTTTCCCTGGGTGAGCTTGTTTTGGCTAATGGTCACATTTCTGGCGCTGTTGGTGCTGAACCGTTGGATTTCGGCACACGTGCAGGGGGTGGGACTGTTACTTTCCAACAATAAAGTTGTTGCCGTTTGGTTTTACTTTTTCCTTTTTTTGCCCGGCATCCTCTTGCATGAATTAAGCCATTATGTGATGGCCGTACTCTTGCGGGTGCGGGTGGGGAAGTTCTCGCTGTGGCCGAAAATAAAGAGTCGCGGCGAACTGGTCTTGGGGTCGGTGCAGGTGCGGGGTGTGGGACCGCTGCGACACAGTTTGGTCGGCGTAGCGCCGCTGTTGTTTGGAAGCCTTGCTGTGCTGCTCATTGGGCGCCTGCTTCAATTTGATGCCCTGGGCCAGACGCTGGCGATTGGTGACCTGGCACAAATGCTAGATACCTTGAGCCAGAGTGTCACCACGCCCGATTTTTGGTTGTGGCTCTATTTGTTGTTTGCCATTGCCAACGCCATGCTCCCCAGCCCCGCCGACCGCATCTATTGGCTGCCTGTTCTACTTTTTATTAGTTTCATCATCACTATTTCTGTCGGTCTCGGTGTGATCACCGCTATTCCACAGCCGGTGCAAAACTACAGCGTGCAATTTGTTGTGTTTATGACCACCGCCTTGGGCATTGCCGTGGTAGTGGATGTGTTTTTTGTGATCTTCATTTTTGTGCTTGAAACGTCATTAAATGTAACCACCAATCGCAAGGTGGAATATTAGGTTGGCGAAAGGAGAATCTCAACGATGAGCGAGTTTGATGTGATTGTTGTTGGCGGCGGCCCCGGCGGCTATGTCGCGGCGATACGAGCCAGTCAGCTTGGACTGAAAACAGCGGTGGTGGAAAAAGCCAATTTGGGCGGCGTATGCCTGAATTGGGGATGTATTCCAACCAAGTCTCTGTTGCGCAACGCTGAAGTCATTCACCTGCTAGAACAGGGGCGAACGTTTGGCTTCGGGTTTGAAAACCTCACGGTAGATTACAGCGTGGCCCACAAGCGAAGCCGACAGATTGCGGCGCGACAATCGAAGGGCGTGGCGTTTTTAATGCGCAAGAACAAAATCACAGTGGTGGAAGGGACAGCCCAGCTGAAAAGCGCCACCGAAGTTATTGTGCAGCCGGCGGGCGATGTTCTTACTGCCAGAAACATTATTATTGCCACCGGGGCACGCTCGCGGCAGATTCCCGGTGTTCAGCCAGACGGTGAAAAGGTCATCACCTTCCGCGACGCGCTTGACTTGAAAGAAGTACCTGCCTCGGCGGTAATTGTGGGAGCGGGACCAATTGGCATGGAATTCGCTACCCTGTGGCAGCGTTACGGCGCGACGGTGACGGTGGTTGAGATGCTGCCGCACGCGCTGCCACTGGAAGACGAAGACATTAGCATTGAGGCAGAAAAACAATTTAAGCGAGCGGGAATACATGTAAAAACCGGTGCGCTGGTGCAATCGATTGCCCCCACTGAAACCGGTGCGGACGTCACCATCGCCGCCGGGGAATTGCAGGATGTAATTTCGGCGGAGAAAGTGCTGGTGGCGATTGGATTTGTGCCCAATAGCGAAAATCTGGGTTTGGAGACGGTGGGCGTGACAACTACCCGGCGAGGACACATTGAGGTAGATGACCAGATGCGCACCAGTATCCCCAACATTTATGCCATCGGCGATGTAACCGGCAAATTGGGCTTGGCGCACGTGGCCTCGGCGCAGGGCATTATTGCCGCGGAAGCCATCGCCGGGGAGGAAACGCGCGTGCTTGATTACGCAAAAATTCCGCGCTGCACCTACGCTTATCCAGAAGTTGCTTCCGTGGGCCTGACGGAAACACAGGCGCGAGAGCAGGGCTATGATGTGATTACAGCGCAGTTTCCCTTTTTGCCCAACGGCAAAGCGCTGGCGATGAACGAGAATGTGGGCTTTGTAAAAATTGTAGCAGAGGCAAAATACAAAGAAATATTGGGCGTCCACCTGATCGGCGGGCATGTTACCGAATTGATTGCCGGCCCGGCTGGAATGATTACGGTGGAAGGAACAGTTGAAGACCTCGCCCAAACCATTCACCCACACCCCACAATGAGCGAAGTTATCATGGAAGCGGCACATATTTTGGCCGGACAACCCATTCACATTTAGCTGTCTGACTCGCGAACTGGCGAGTCTTGACCATTCGGTCATAGAAGTTCACCCGCCTCTACCCCCCTCTACCCCTACGGGGCACAGGCGCGGTGGGAGCAGTCACAAGACCCAGCATTTTTGCGGGGTCTTGTTTTTTGGTGACCATTTAGCCCCCCCTCCGCTCTCCCCTTGAGAAGGGGAAAGGAAGTGGATAATCGAGGGAGAAGCTAATGAATCTTTGTGAATTGCCGATATATACTTTACAAACACCTACGCAATACGATATTATAGTTTTATAGTGAGCGCAGCTCGCATACCAGATAATCTAGATGGTGAATGATTAATGAATGCATCAATTGTGCAGCACGAAACTGATCCGAACAGTTCCAAACGTGAGACACGGTTTTTGTATGCGCTTAGCGCCGCCGCTGATTTGCTTCAACAAGCTGTCTGGTCTGAGCAAGAAATTTTTAGGGTGTTTCAGGAACAGATAGCAGCATTTGGCTTTCAAGGTGTTATTAGCATGTTCAACGTGGAACGGAACACCTTGACCTTGCGGGCGCTTGCGGTTTCAGAACCGCTGCGGGCTGAAATAGCAAAGGCTGCCAGTCGTCCCCTCGAGAGTTCAGAAATGCCGGTGGAACGGGTTGATATTTATCGCCAGGTTATTGAAAGCGGCAAGCCTGCCTATTTGCCTGACAACCAAATTAACATTGAACAGGTGCTTCAGCGCAGCGAAATCCCTGCATCTTTTTCCCCAACGCCTGCCATTTACGCTCCGATCATTATTCAAGGGCAGGTGGCAGGTATGCTGACTGTGCTTGGCGCCAAATTGAGGGAGGATGACCTCCCCCTCATCTCGACATTTGCCAATCACATTGCTGCTGCGCTGACCAATGCACGGTTGCTGGCCGTAACCCGTCAGCAGGCAGAACAACTTGAGGCGTTGTACAAGGTATCGCAAAACCTGGTTGAGCTGAGGAGCCTGGACAGAGTTCTGTACCGGGTGGTACGCGAGGCGATGCAATTGATGAACAGTGACCAGGCAGGTATGTATCTTTACCGCCCTGAGCGCGACGTGCTGGAATGGGTTATTGCTGTAGGCAAGAATGCGCCTCCTGTCGGTACGCTGTTGGAGCGTGGCGAAGGATTATCCGGTAAAATTTGGGATTCTGGAAAACCCATCGCAGTTGAAGATTATGGTGAGTGGTCGGGTCATGCGCCCCGACTACCTCATCCAAGAGTGCATGTTGTTGGCGTGCCCATTAAACGTGGCGACGAGTTTTTGGGGGTCATTAATATTGCTGTTGATAAAGATACGCGCGCGCCGTACACGGCAGACGACATTAACTTGCTGGTAAAATTTGCTGCGCAGGCGGCCATCGCCATTCAAAATGCCCGGTCATTTGACGAGACCCGTCGCAAAACGCAAGAATTAACAGCTTTGTACGACGCAGCCTTAACCATTGGTGCCGTATTAGATACGCAGACGCTGCTAAAACGGTTGTATGGGCAGGTTCGTCGTTTAATGCAGCCAGACAGCTTTGGCGTATATTTTTATTATGCTGACCACAACGAGTATGAAATTGCAATGGCCATTGAAGAGGAGGAGGTTCTACTTGAGATAATAGGCAAAAGATTTTCTGTGGACGAGAACAGCGGCCTCACCGGCTGGGTGGCGCGCACACGACAGCCCCTGCTGATACACGATATGGTGAATGACCCCCTGCCCGTCACACCCATTCACATCAGCGGGCCGGTTGCGCGTTCCTGGCTGGGGGTTCCTTTAATTGCCCGCGACCGGTTCATTGGCGTGATTTCACCGCAATCATTTAAGCCGCATGCATTTGATGAATCTGACCTCCGTTTTTTGGAAATGTTAGCGGCTCAAGCCGCCGTGGCCCTGGAAAATGCGCGGCTGTATGAGCAGGCCCAGCAAGAAATCGCCGAGCGCAAGCGTGCAGAATCGGCATTGGCCAAATCAGAAATATTTAACCGACGGTTGATAGAAAATGCACCCGTCGGTATTGTTTATCTGGAGGCGGACGGAACGGTTAAGTTTAGCAACCCGGCCCTGCACAAAATCATTGTTGCGCCTGAAGGGACGCCGCTACCGGTAATTGGCAAACCGATTGCCGAAACCACGTTGGGCCTCGATGTGGAATTCTTGCGGCTGGCGAAACAGGTTTTGGCCGGAGAAACGGTTAACAATGAACTTGTACACGTTCGCTCCGCGATTGGTCAAGCACTTGATTTAGAAGTTTACGGCGACCCGCTAATGGATCAAAGCGGCCAGCAGGAGGGCGCAATTCTAATGGTACACGATGTAACCGGCCACAAACGAGCGGAACGGTTGCAAAACGCCATCTACCAGATTTCTGAAGCCGTTTATGCCACTCAAGATTTAACCGACCTGTTTACTTCTATACACAAAGTTATCCAGCAACTGATGCCTGCCAAAAACTTTTACATTGCCATGTACGATGAATCCAGTAATATGGTTAACTTTATGTATGTATCTGATGAAAAAGACAAGATAGGTCCCGCAGAAAAGTTGGGGAACGGTTTGACGGCTTATGTGTTGCGCAGCGGGGAGCCATTATTGGCCACCCCCAGTGTATTTTCCCGGCTGATTGAGAAAAAAGAGATTGAACCGTTGGGTACGTCGGCGGTTGATTGGCTTGGGGTGCCGCTAAAAATTGCAGATCGCGTGGTAGGTGTTTTGGCGGTTCAAACATACGATGAATCCATTCGCCTGGAACCACGGCACAAAGATATTTTAACAGTTGTTTCCGCACAAGTGGCAATGGCCATTGAGCGCAAACAGACCGAGGAACACGTTCGCCGCCGCAACCGTGAATTGGCCCTGTTGAATCAAATTATCGGCGCAACGGCCTATAGCCGCAGCTCAGATTATATCCTGGAAATTGCCTGCCAGGAGTTGGCACGGGCGTTTAACATGCCACAAGCGGTTGCTACGTTGTTAGATAAATCGACAATGGAAGTGGTACTCGCGGCAGAATACCACGTTAAAGGGTTCCCGCCGGTTGTATGGGATAGATTTCCGGTTCAGGGTAATCCTTTTGTAAAAAATATATTGATTAAGAAAGCGCCCATAATTGTAGAGGACGTTCAAAATGATCCTCACATAGCGCCTGTACGCCATTTGATAACCCCGCGAGGCACCGTATCTATGATGCTTTTGCCACTGATAGTTGAAGGCGAAGCAGTGGGTAGCCTCAGCATTGGATCGTCAGAGCCACACCATTTTACGGCCAATGAAGTGAATCTGGCGTGGAGCGTGGCCGATCAGGTAGCAGGTGTCCTGGCTCGCGCTCAGTTGGACGAATCGCGCCGTATGTTGAGCACCGCTATCGAACAGGCAGCCGAAGGCGTGATTGTTATCGAGGCACGGGGCACTATTCGCTACGTAAATCCCGCCTTTGGGGAGATTACAGGGTATGCTCCGCACGATGTTGTGGGCCAGCCGTTTGACATGCTTGGCAGCGAGGCACAGAACATTTTGTTTGAAGAAATTATAAACACAGTAAAAGATGGCAACGTGTGGTCTGGTAGATTCTCCGGCCAGAAATACAATGGAGAAACCTATTTCGCCGATATGACCATTACGCCGGTTCGTGATGAAAACAGGCGGGTAGTACGCTATGTTGGCGTAATGCACGATGTAACGCACGAGCTTCTACTGGAGCGACAGTACTATCAGGCCCAGAAAATGGATGCAATTGGACAGCTTACCGGCGGTATTGCCCACGATTTCAACAACATTCTCACAGCCATCAATGGGTTTGCCTCACTATTACAAGTACGCTTGCTGGTGGACGACCCTCGCCGGGAAATGGTAGATAAAATTCTTGATTCTGGACAGCGGGCCGCGGACCTGGTGAACCAACTGATGGCTTTTAGCCGCAAACAACTGGTTGAACCGCAAAAGCTCAATCTAAACAGCGTTGTGACCCAAATGCAAAAAATGCTCCAGCGCATAATCGGCGAGAATATTCAATTCAATACATGGCTCCATCCGGCGCTCTGGACGGTAAAGATTGACCCGGTTCAGATTGAGCAGGTAATTCTGAACCTGGCAGTCAATGCTCGCGACGCTATGCCAAACGGCGGCACATTAACCGTTGAAACGGCAAACGAAACGTTAGACCAATCTTTTGCCGATGACCATTTTGGTGTCACACCGGGCAAATATGTGCTGCTGGCCGTCAGTGACACTGGTGTGGGGATGGACAAGGATGTGCAAGAACATATTTTTGAGCCGTTTTTTTCCACGAAAGAGAAAGGAAAAGGGACCGGCCTGGGATTGGCGACTGTGTTCGGCATTGTTACCCAAAATGGCGGCACAGTTTGGGTCTATAGTGAAAAAGAGTTGGGCACAACCTTCAAAATCTATTTTCCCATCGTTAAAGATGACACCGTGGACAACTTTACTTCTCTAGAATCGCCAGTGGCAGTGTTGCCCACTGGCTCGGAAACTATATTGTTGGTGGAAGATGATGAGGTTGTGCGAGAATTGACGTGTCAGATTTTGCAGGAACAAGGGTACACCGTGTTGATGGCCGAAAATGGAAAAGAAGCTTTGCAAGTGGCTGCCGAATATCAAAGCACTATCCATTTACTACTCACCGACGTGATTATGTCGGGAATGACCGGAAAAGTGCTGGCTGAAAAAATGATGCAACAGTACCCCCAGACGAAGATAATATTTATGTCGGGCTACACCGATGACGCCATCGCGCATCATGGCGTGCTGTCGCCCGATGTCTCATTTTTACCCAAACCTTTTTCAGTGGAAGCACTCACCTTCACAGTGCGAGAAGTGCTGGACAAATAGTTCTCTGTTTGTTGAATAATGCATTATCCTGTTTCAGTAGCAGACGTAGCAGTCGATTGGATACCTGCATCGGTGAAATAGGCCAGTACCAACCCACTCCCCAAAAAACCCAGATAATTTGGTTGCATAAACCGCGACAAATAGAAAAATACAAATAAAAACACCACGTACCCGAACATCATCACGGCGATTGTGTTTTGCCGGTGTTGCCGCTTAAGCAAAAATAGCAGCAATGGCAAGCCAACAATGGCCTGCGGTACAATAAAGGGCCAGTAGTCAAACCGATCTTTGACGAATCCCAACGCCAGTGCCAGGTTGCTGGCTCCCCAGCCCCAAATCTGATACCCCGTTTCTCCCTGCCCCGCCGACCAACGCCAAACATCATCATACATGGCAAATGGATTCCACGCGAGCCAGGGGCCAATAAGCAGCAACACCACTGCAATCAATGTCCACCCCCTGCGCAGCGCGGTGAGGCCCAGGATTCGCCAGCGCGATAGAGGCGGAATGAGCGAAGCGCCCCATACATCTTGCAGCAAATACACCAGCCAGAACGGAACCAGAAACCATGCCGTCGGCTTGCTGGCGCAGGCCAACCCCAGCGCCAGTGAACCGAGCAAGGCATTTCGTGTGTTGTGTCTCATCACTCGCGTTGGCAAGCCCGAAACCAGATAGAGTGCCAGCACAATCCAGAAAAATACAAACGGGTCATTCACGCCAAAAATCACATCTTCTGCCATAATGGGGTTCAACCCTACCAACATCACCGCCAGCAGCTTCTCGCGCCGTCCGCGCACCAGCGATTGTACCATTAGCAGGGTTAGCGCAAATAGCAACAGGTACACCATCCGTTGGTCGTACCAGCCCAGCGTCGCCTGGCTGAGCAAGAAAAATGGTGCGGAGAAGACAAATGTCAATGGCAGGTAGGGATAGTGGTACAGCGCCGTGCGGTACTCATTAATACCCCACTGTGCCATCGGAGTATTAACATAATCTTCCACGTAAGGATTTTTCCCGCGCAGAAAATACTCAATGGTCGTCTCGGTTTGAATCACGCCCCCATCGTGACTGTAGCTCCACGGCACACTTTGATGCCGCATTCCGATGAGCAACACCGCTTTGCCAAACACCAGCAGCCCAATGATGCTGTATATTAATATTAGTTTAAGGGGGAAAGTTTTTTCTTCTTTCCCTGGCCACAAACTGACCAACACGTACAGCGCCAGCAGGCCAAAGGCCGTCACCCACAGCATCATCGTCACCGGGTCGGTTTGAGGATGGGCCAGGCGGTCAAGACTCTCCGCCGGCCACCAACTTTCAACCAGGCGGCGCGCATCTGCCAGCCGATCCGGCAATACATTGTCTGCCAGCGTATCAATCTCTACTTTTGCAATGACCAGAATGAACAAAAGCAGTGTATCAAACGATTTTTTGGGCATGCCGACCTCCATTCCACGGTATTATAAATGAAATTTGGTGGATTGGGGAATGTCGCTGTGTCAGCTTGTGTAATAGAAATTACCAATTTCAAAATGGGAATGTGATATGCTAAGTGAGCGTCTGGGAGGGGAGAATCTAATGGTGAATGAATTTTTTTGAGGTATTCTGATGATTCGATTGCTATTTTTAACCAGTCTGGTTGCATTGCTGACAGCATGTGCAGCCGATACCGTCTTTACACCTGTTGCAAAAACAGCGCTCCCCTCGCCCACTCGCCCTGCCACCCTGCCGACTGCCCCGCCGCCCAGTGGTAAATCGTTGCAGCCTAAATTGAGCAATGCCGATATTCCCCTGGAAGAAGTTGTGGCCTTGCTGCCACCCGACGCCATCCCTGCCGTGTTGCCCGACAAGGCCGATGAAATGATGGTTCCCGGTGCTTCCGCCGGTGTTGACTCCGACGTGCGAGTAATCGGCGTCAGCATCAACGGTGACAACCGCGCTTATCCTATCCCTTTCTTGAGTGCCCACGAAATTGTAAATACCACCATCGGCGGCAAAAAAGTCGCCATTACGTGGTGACCGCTTTGCTACACCGGCATCGTGTATGCTCGGCAAATCTCAAACAATCAGGTTGTTACTTTTGGCGTTTCCGGCATGCTGTATCAAAATGGATTGATTATGTATGACCATCAAACCGAAAGTCTCTGGTCTCACATTTTGGGGCAGGCAATCGCCGGGGATTTGAAAGGGACACAACTAACCTTCATCCCTGCTCTGCAAACCGATTGGAAATCGTGGCTGGAACTGCATCCTGACAGCCTGGTTGTTAATCCACGTTACTTTGGGCGTGATGTGTACGCCAGTTACTATGCCAATGCAAATGAAGGTGTGTTGGGGTTACAGATTCCCCGCGATGGTGATCTTTTTGTGAAAGAATATGTAGTGGGGGTCCGGTTGAATGGCGAAGCGCGAGCGTATCCGTTTTCGGTGTTGAATAAAGAGCCGGTGGTGAACGATGCAGTGGGGAATGAACCGGTAGTGGTCTTTTCCAACAAAGAAAATACCTCAGGGACGGTATTCAGTCGAGAGTTGGAGGCTGGAGGTGTGCTGGCTTTCCGGCCCACAGACACGCCACGTTACGCCCTCGATGAGCAGACCGGCAGTGAATGGGATACCCTCACTGGACGGGCGATAGCGGGTGAGTTGGCGGGTGTGCAACTGGCGCAGGTTCCCATTACCTATGCATTTTGGTTCGGCTGGTCAGATTATCATGTGGATACCACTGTGTATCGGGGGAAAAACGGCGAATGATGGGCATAGGTTTTGCCAAAAAGCGCGTTTTTGGGTATTATATTGCCCGTCTTCGGCGACGTAGCTCAGTGGTAGAGCAGGGGACTCATAAGCCCTGGGTCGGTGGTTCAAATCCACCCGTCGCCACTATTTCAGGCCTGTTGGCAATTGCCAATAGGTCTTTTTTACGTTTTTGCTTCTTTCAGTCTTACACTAAGAAACAGGCTCAAAACGATCAGACCGATGAGCACAACCAGGGGTTGCGTCATCGAACCGGTTTCCGAGGATTTGAAACTGTCCATTCCCAGGATAAAAATAATCCCCGCTATTTGCCCCATCAGCAAAAGTAAGCCGTTTGACGTCCCCTCCGGGGTCGGATAGGCAATTTCAGCGCCATATTGAAAGCCAACCGGCCCGGCGCTTAAGAGGAAGAAACCAAAAACAAAAGCAGCTATGAACAAAGGCCAATTGCTTGTGGCATAGGTGAGGCCAATCAACCCTACCAGAGACCCTACCAAAGCTAAAATTAGAAATGGCGTTCTTTTGCGATAGTGGTCTGAGAGTGGAGGGATGATTAGCGCGCCGATAATGCCCCCCACTACCATCAAACCGCCGGTGATTCCGGCCTGCGTAATGGAAAATCCCCTCGGTCTCAATATATCTTCTATCCAGGTTGTCACCCCATTGAACGCCCCCAGGCCAACAAAGAAGATAACCATTAAAAGTATAAAATCTTTCTTGCGTAAAATTTGCTTCAGGCCATCAAAAACCAGGGACCGTGCTTCCTGTTCTGGGGGACAGGGAGGCGTTGGGGGGCGTTCTTTGGCCGCACCAAGAAAGATGATGGCCGCTGTCACGGCTGCAACGCCGTAAGTAAGAAGCACCCCGCCAATGCCAGCGTGGATTGTAAAATAGGGGGTTAACACCATCCCGACAACAATACCCAGATACATAGCCAGGGAACCAAGCCCGGCTGCGGTAGCCCGTTCTTGAATGGGGAACCAACGGGCCGCCACGGTGGTTACGGCATTGAGGATAAATGGCTGTCCAACAGCAATCCCTATTTGAGCGATGAGTACCAACGTGTAATTTGGCGCTGCCAGGCCCCGCAGCAAGCCAAAGACGCCGGTCAACACAGCGCCTGTACCCACCGCAACCCGGATTCCATAGGTGTCAATTACCCACGAGGCGGGAATTGAGACAACAATGTAGACAATCATAAAACTCATAGATAAAAGGCCAATGCTGAGGTCTGAAACTCCATAATACGCGGCGGCGGCGCCCGTAATCGGCGCAAAGGTTATCCAAAGAAGCTGATTAACGGCCACGACAGCCATAAATACCAGCAGCACAACCCATCGATACCCATAAACCTTAAAAGCGTTTTGTTCCATAGCGATCCCTCAATTCCGTTTTTGGTTGTTTTAGGTCCAAACACTACTCTGCTCGCCCTGTCCTGCCCAAATGAGGTTGGAGAGGGCGTTCGGGTTGCCTTTAATCAACAGAACTATACCAATTAAGGAGAAAAGTCTCAGCAGATCTAAATTTCAGGATGAATTAAAAGGTGACAGTCACTTTTTGTTCAATATTTAGGATTGTCTTGCATTAAGGAGAAAAATCTTCATTATGATTTATTGATTTTACCACCAACAGCCCTGCAAGCAAAGGAAGTGTTGTTCCTCGGGCACGGCTGTTGCAAAGTAGATTTTAAGGTTTCAACAAATTGTTACTTTTCCCCCATCCCCCCTTCCCCGCCGGGGAAGGGGGGAGTGTACCCAAAGGGCACAGGTGCAACAGCCCTGGTTCCCCGGGTGCATTTCGGCTTTTAGACAGGGTTGATGATCGTATTATGAGGTGCGCGGAACAACGGTGACGCGCGTAGCGAAGGGTGCGGATAGAGCACCG
>CAYPUV010000007.1:0-38483 GCA_964413895.1 uncultured Anaerolineaceae bacterium | reverse complement strand
TCAGTGTATCTTTGTGTTTTCTCCGTGTTTCTCTGTGTAACTGAATAGATACCTTAATTTATACTTAAATGGAAAACGCCCCAAGCAACTTGGGGCGTTTTCAATAATGTATAAAATAGCTGTGAATAAATAAATTTGAAGAAGTTAGCCAGCAGATTGCAGGCCGCTGATGACACCGCTGAATACGTTGCCGATGACCGGGCCGAGCAGAAGCAGAATGGCGATCACGACGATAGCGACGAGCACGAGAATCAAAGCGTATTCTACCAAACCTTGACCTTCTTCACGCGGAAGAAATAACATTGAACTTGCCTCCTTTCAAAAAATATAATGAATAAAATAATTGTACCTATGCTATTGTATCACGCAAATTTGACTTGCTTCAATAGTACCAAAGCACTAACTTCAGTAAATAATGATTTACGCTAGTATTTCTGCTGCGTTTTCGGGGATATCTTCTAGTTTTAGCGACACAACGCGCGAAACCGCGTCGTTCCCCATCGAAATGCCATAGATTGTGTCGGCAATTTCTATAGTTTTGCGGTTGTGCGTAATGATAATGAATTGGATGTCTTTGCTTAAATCAGCCAGTGCCTGGCGAAAACGGTCTACATTGGCTTCGTCGAGCATAGCATCCACTTCGTCGAAAACACAATACGGTGTGGGGCTGGTTTTCAGCAAGGCAAAAATTAATGCTTGCGCCGTTAGCGATCGCTCGCCGCCGGAAAGCAATTCAAGGTTCTGGGGACGTTTGTCGGGGGGACGCGCCACAATGTTAACGCCGGTGTGAGCGATGTCGTCAGGATTGGTGAGGATAAGTTGTGCCTCACCACCGCTGAATAGAATCTTGAAATAATTTTGAAACTCTTTCGCCACTGCCACAAAGGTTTTAGTGAACGCTTCTTGGATGATTTTGTCCAACTCTTCGATTACTTTACGCAAATCACTGGAGGCGGTTTCTAAATCACTCATTTGTGATGTTAAAAAGTTGTAGCGCTCTTGCAACTCTTCGTATTCTGTCGGCGCATCCGGGTTTACATGCCCCAATTGGCGCAGTTGAACTTTTAGATGCCGAATGTCGTCGGCGATGCCTTCGGGAAGCTTTTCAATGGTGGGCAATTGCGTTACTACCGATTGCAACGGCAAAACGTGTTGCCCCACCTGATCTTCTGACATTTCCAGTTGCACCAATCCAAAATCATCTTCAATTTGTCGCTGCAGGGTTAGAATTTCGTCTTGCCGCCGGGCCTGGTCTAATGAATAGTGATGGTTTTCGGTTTCAATGCGGCGCAGCCGCTCTCGCTGTTTGCTTTCTTCGGCTTCGGCTTCGGCCTGTGCGGTTTCTAATTTTTTTAGTGTCACTTCGGCGGGTTCAATTTGATCGGTGTAGGTTTTTAGCGCCTCAAGCAGCGCTGCATGTTCTTCTTGCTGTGCCTCTAGTCGACCGGTGAGCGCCTGACGCTGTTGAGCCAGGGCCGTAATGCGGTTCTGGCGAGTGTCGCGTTGTGCCTCAAGTTGGTTCAGCGCGCTGGTGTAAGTTCGCAAAAGTGCTTGCTGATTCTGCTGCTTCTCTCGAATGAGTGCTACCTGACCTTTGGCATCGTTCAATTCTGCTTGCAGCGTTTCGGCAGAAAGGCTATCAATTTGCGTTTGCAAAGCGGCAATCTGTGCGTCCGCATCTGTCTTTTCCGCAGTCAGACGTTCAATTTCAGCCCTGATTTCAGTAGCGCGGGTTGTATTCGCCACAATTTCTTGATCGGCTTGAATTTGCAAATCTTTGCGCCAGACAATTTTGTTGTTCAGGTCAGAGAGGGTGTTTTCTTGCCGGTTGATGGTTTTTTCGACGGTTGCTTTTTGGTGGGTGAGCGATTGTTTTTGCTGAGCTAATTGTTGCAAGGTGTGTTCCAGGGCGCGTTGGGCCGCGGTGTTCTCGGCCGATTCTGATTTCAGGGTGTCGCGTTGCGCTTCGAGTTGGCGGATTTGCCGGGGTAATTCGCGCCATTCACGTTCACGGGATAACATGCTGCCTTGCTGTTTGTTGTGTGTTTCGCCCCCTGTAACGGAACCACCGGAGCGAGCAATTTCGCCGGTTTGGGTGGCAATTTGAAAGCCGCCTTTGAGCCGGTCAAAAGCTTTGCGGGCCGAGGCAAGGTTGGTGGTGATGAGTAATCGGTTGAGCAAGCTTTCTACGGCGGGCCTGTTTTGGGGGTCGAATGTGACCAGATTAGTTGCCAGCCCAATCACTCCCTCGATTTGGGGGACGCGCAGCGGTGGGGCCGGGCGTATCCTGTCCAGCGGTAAAAATGTTGCCCGCCCGGAGCGTGTTTTTTTCAGGTGTTCGATGGCCGTTTCGGCGTTGTTCCAGCTGTCTACCACAACGTTTTGCAGCTTGTTGCCCAGGGCCATTTCCAGGGCGGTCTCCAATTCGGCGGGGACTTGCAATAGTTGGGCAACCGTTCCCCGAATGCCGGGCAAGGCTTTGTTTTGAAGCACAGCTTTTACGCCTTGGTGGTAGCCAGACATGTCGTTGCGCAGTTTGTCCAGCAGGTCGTACCGGGCTTGCATTGAAGCCAGCGTCTTTTCCGCTTCTGATATTTTTACGGTGAGCGTTTGGGCGTGTTCCAGCAGCGCCTGGTGCTGTTGTTGGGTTTCTCTTTCTTGATTGTTGACTGTTTGCAGTGCGATTTCAAATTGCTGCAATTGGGCGCGGGCTGTTTGCAGTGAGGCTTCGGTTTGGGTTTTTTCGCGCGCCAGCGCTTCGATGGCCTGCTGCTGTTCTTGTTTTTGGGCTTCCAGTTCAGCATTGCGCTCGGCCAATTGTGCGAGGCGTGTGTTGCGGTCGGTGAGGGCATGTGCCGCGCGTTCAGCCGCGCTGGCAGCCTGGTTCTGGCGGTGCAACAAGGTTTGTCGCTCTTGCTGATGGGCGGTCAAGTTTTTTTGCGCTGTGTTCAGGGTATTTTGAGCTTGTTGCAAGGCCTGGTTAATTTCGTCCAGCGATTGCCTGGCTTGTGAAACCTGTGCCTGTTGCTGCTTGAGTTGTTCTTCCAGGAGTTGGATTTCGGTGATGAATTCTTCGCGCTGAGAGGCTAACTGACGGGCGCGTTCTTCACCCACGGCCAGTTCGCGCTGCAACGCTTCGGCCTGGTTGTGCAGGGTGCTGCTTTCGGCGTGCCAGCC
The DNA here is from genome assembly GCA_964413895.1 of uncultured Anaerolineaceae bacterium. Taxonomy (GTDB): domain Bacteria; phylum Chloroflexota; class Anaerolineae; order 4572-78; family 4572-78; genus JANTHQ01. The sequence continues at coordinate 35,306 of CAYPUV010000007.1, read as the reverse complement.
GCCCAGTTGCGCCCGGATGTCGGTTTGTTGGGTGCGCAGAGCCTTAATTTTTTCTTCAATTTGGCTGAGCTTGTTTCTGTTTTCTTTTTGTCGTTCTGTGCTAATGGTCGTTCTAACTTTAGCCTGGTGCAGGGCTTCTTGTTTTTGGCCCCATTGATACCCGTACCAAACTTTTAGCAGCCCTTTCAGGTGCAGGCTGATGGTTTTGTGCTTTTCAACTTTCTCTACCTGCCGCTGCAAGCGTTTCAGGCGTGGCTCAATCTCTTTAACAATGTCATTAATGCGGATCAGGTTGCTGTGTGTTTCATCCAGGCGGCGCAGGGTGAGGGCACGACGCTGGCGATGGTAGGTGATGCCGGCGGCTTCTTCAAATAATTGACGTCGTTCTTCGGCCCGCAGCGAGAGGGCGCGGTCGATGGTTCCTTGTCCGATGGAGGTGTAAGTTTGGCGGGCCAATCCCCCACGGGCCAGTATCTCGGCCACGTCTTTGAGCCGCACCCGGTTGTTGTTGATGAGGTATTCGTTTTCGCCGGAGCGAAAGGCCCGTCGAGAAATGGTGATTTCGTTGTAATCCAGTGGCAGGGAGCCGTCGCTGTTGTCAAGGGTGATGGACACGGCTGCCATCCCCATGCGGGCGCGGTTGCTGGAACCAGCGAAAATCATATCGGCGGTGCGCTGCCCTCGCAGATTACTGTAGCTCTGTTCACCCAACACCCAGCGAATGGCATCGGAAATGTTCGATTTGCCGCTTCCGTTGGGGCCAACAATGGCCGTGATCCCTTTATCGAATTGGAAGATGGATTTTACGGCAAATGATTTGTAGCCTTGGATTTCCAGTGTTTTGAGTCGCATTATTTTCTCTGTGGCTGAGGCGGGATATTCTTGCTGGCGGTTGGGTGATCAGCCATTGTAAAGGGTTGGCGAGAGACAGAAGACGAACGTCGCTGTTCTCCGTCATTTGTGCTTTGTTTTTTGTCTTCTGTTAAATTCTGCGGGAAGCTTTGTCTGTGCCTGAATTTCTGCCTTTAGTTTTTCCAATGCAGCGTGTGCGGCGTTTTGCGTGGCTTGTTGTTTGTTGTGTCCACGCCCTTCACCGTAGCGTTTGTCGCCCAAATATGCCCCCACAATGAATGTTTTGTCGTGGTCGGGGCCTTCCTCGGCAATGGTTTTGTAAGTGGGTGTAATTTTGTACCACCCTTGCGCTGTTTCTTGAAACAGGCTTTTGGCATTGTGGTGGCTTTGGGTACGGAGGATCGTTTTTATTTCCGCCCGCATCATCGGCAGCACCAGTTCAATGACTCTTTCCACTCCTTGGTCCAAATAAATTGCCCCGGCCAACGCTTCAAATGCGCCGCAGAGCAGTGTGGGTCGGGTTCTGCCGCCGGTTTCTTCTTCTCCCTTCCCCATATTCAGGTGGGCGCCGAGGTTGATTTTGCGAGCGAAACTGGCTAGCATTTCTGTGCGCACCAGTGCCGAACGCAGGCTGGTGAGTTCGCCTTCCTTGATTTCTGGAAAGCGGTGGTACAGGTATTCGCCGGCCACAAAATCTAAAATGGCGTCCCCTAAAAATTCCAGCCGCTCATTGTCTTCCAGGGGATAATCTGGATTTTCGTTGAGATAAGAGCGATGGGTTAGCGCGCGCTGTAATAATGTTTTGTCGTTGAATGTAACGCCAAGTTCTGTTTCTGCTGCTTCGATATTCATTTTTAACCTTTTGGGGTTTCAAGGTTCAGGTTTCAGGTTTCAAGATGGTAGTCACCGTGAAACTTGAAACGTGAGGCTTGAAACGCTATGCTAAACTTGGATTGTGGGTACCTTCCACCCATACTTCGCCATCGGGGCCAATTTCTTTTTTCCAGACGGGGACAATCTCTTTCAACCGTTCAATGGCAAAATGGCAGGCTTCAAAACAGCCATCATGCCGATGCCCGCTAGACACGGCAATTGCTACCGCCACGTCGCCCACGTCCAGATGTCCAATGCGCTGCACCATCGCCACGTCCACAATGTTTGGCCATCTTTGGCGCGCTTCCTGGGCAATTTGCTGCATTTTGGCAACTGCCATGTTATGATAGGCTTCGTATTCCAGGCTGGAAACCGCTTTCCCCTCCGAGACGTTGCGTACCACGCCGGTGAAGGTGACGACCGCGCCGGTTTCCGGGCGCACAACCATCTGGCTGACAGTATGGGGGGAGATGGGGGCGGTGGTCAAGGCGAACTTCTGGCTATCGCTGCCACCGCTCACAGGGGGAAAAATCGCCACTTCGTCGCCGTCGTTGAGGGCGGTTTGCGGGGTGGCGAATTCTTGATTGACGGAGAGCAGGGTCCGCTCTGGAGCCAGGGCCAGGGTGTTGAATTCGGTTTGCAAGCGTGCCAGCAGGTCGGTCACAAGGCTGTTTTCCGCCAGGTTGACGGTGACTTTGCTGGTGCCGGCCAGTTCTTTGAAGCGGGCAAAAAATTTTACAGTGATCTGCATTTTTCACTCCAGAATAATATCGCCGCTTTTGCCGCCGGTCTTTTTTGCCAGCCGTACTGCTTCGATGCGCATCGCGCGGTCAACAGCTTTGCACATGTCATAAATGGTCAGCGCAGCGACGCTCACCGCCGTAAGCGCCTCCATTTCTACGCCGGTCTGCCCTTTCAGACGCACGGCGGCTTCGATATCAATGTGTGCCAGCCCGGTTTCAGTGGCAGGGGAGGGGGAAAAATCCAGTTCCACGTGGGTCAGCAACAGGGGGTGGCACATTGGAATCAATTCGTGCGTTTTTTTGGCAGCCATAATGCCCGCCACCTGCGCCACTGCCAGTACATCTCCTTTGGGAATCCCGCCCTCTTGAATGAGGTTCAGCGTTTCTGGCTGCATATAGATTTTGCCCCGTGCAATGGCTTCGCGGCGAGTTTCCGGTTTGTGTCCCACATCGACCATGCGGGCGTGGCCTTTTTCATCAACGTGTGTAAGCTTTACCATAATGCGAGCATTATAGCAGACAAGCGAGAAATTGGCGAACTCGTACCAGTTATGATAAAGCCCTATGCTTAAATTCCCCATTCCCTCGTTCATCAGTATAATTTGAGTTGTACTTTGTGTGAGAGGTGATGCGTGTTCAAAGCATTCAGGTCTAAAAAAATCAAAGACAGTCTGGCGAAAACCAGAGGCGCTTTTATGGGGCAGCTTTCTGGCCTGTTTGCCGCCAATGAAATTGAAGCTGATTTTTGGGATGATTTAGAGGCGATATTAATTCAAGCGGACATGGGTGTTGATACCACACTTGAACTCGTGGAACGAGTTCGCGAGCGTGTACAGCAGGAACGGGTGAAAAAACCTAGTGCCGCGCTGCAAGTACTGAAAGAAGAAATGCGCGCGCTGATTATCGACAATACGCCGTTGCAGTTGGACAAAAAACGGCTACTCACCGTAGTGATGATGGTGGGCGTTAATGGCTCTGGCAAAACAACCACCGCCGCCAAGCTGGCAAACTACTACATCAAACAAGGCAAAAAAGTAACGCTTGCCGCCGCCGATACATTCCGCGCCGCTGCTATTGAGCAACTTCAAATTTGGGGTGAGCGCTGCGGAGCAATTGTCATCGCCCACCAGCCAAAATCCGATCCCGGTGCAGTGGTGTATGATGCTCTGAAAAGTAGTCTGGCTCGCAAGGCCGATTTGGTGTTGATTGACACGGCCGGGCGGCTGCACACCAAATTCAATTTGATGAAAGAGTTGGCAAAACTGCATAGTGTGGCTGGCAAGCAGGTTCACGAAGCGCCCCACGAATCGCTGCTGGTGCTTGATGCCACCACAGGCCAGAATGCATTGAGCCAGGCAAAGCATTTTAAGGACGCCGCAAAAATCACGGGAGTGGTGCTGACCAAGCTCGATGGTACGGCGAAGGGCGGGGTGGTGTTCGCCATTCACCACGAATTGGGCGTGCCGGTGCGGTTTGTTGGTACAGGCGAGAGTCTGGATGATCTGCAACCGTTTGATGCGGACGAGTTCATTGAGGGATTATTTGCGGAGTAGGTTTCAGTCATCAACTTTCAGTTTTACTTGTGGTTAATTTTTAGCTTGTTGGAGGAACTATGCAAGACTTGTTGAACAAACTTACCGATATGCAGGCGCGTGTCGGTTCAATTATGGTGCGTCTTTGACTTGCCAGAGAAGCAAAAACAAATAGCGGCGCTGGAAAAAGAAAGCACTGCCCCAAGTTTTTGGAACGATGCGCAGACGGCGCGCACGAAAATGCAACGGCTTTCGGCTTTGCAAGCAGAAGCGGAGCGGTGGGAAACGCTGCTGCGCGAGATTGAAGATACCCACGGGTTGATTGAGCTTTCGCTGGAGGAAGCAGGCCCGGAGGAAGAGGCCGAGTTCACGGCAGAAGTAGAGCGGCTCAGCCAGCAACTTGAGAGGATGGAATTTTTGCTGGTACTCTCTGGGCCACACGATGCCGACGACGCTGTACTCTCCATTTCGGCGGGGGCGGGCGGCACAGAAGCTCAAGATTGGGTGGAAATGTTGCTGCGAATGTACCTGCGCTGGGCAGAAAATCGGCGCTACAAAACCGAAATTCTTGATCAACTTGAGGGTGATGGGGCAGGCTTAAAAAGTGTTACCGTGCTGGTGCGCGGCGAATACGCCTACGGCTATCTCAAGGCCGAACGAGGTGTGCATCGCTTGGTGCGCATCTCCCCCTTCGATGCCAACAGTCGGCGACACACCTCTTTTGCGCTGGTAGAAGTTATCCCCGATATAAAAGGCGACATTGACATTCAACTCAATCCCGATGAGTTGGAAATAGGTGTGTATCGGTCATCCGGGGCGGGGGGGCAGCATATGCAAAAGAATTCTACAGCGGTGCGGATCAAACATTTGCCCACGGGTATTGTTGTTACCTGCCAGAACCAGCGTTCGCAAACGCAGAACAAAGAAACCGCACTACGCGTTTTGAAGGGGCGACTGTATGAGCTGGAACAACAGCGTCGACACGAGGAGCAGGCAAAACTCAAAGGTGAACACGTGGACGCTGGCTGGGGCAACCAGATTCGCTCTTACGTGCTGCATCCGTACAAAATGGTGAAAGACCATCGCACCAATTATGAAGTTGGCAACGCCGAGGCGGTGCTGGATGGTCGGCTGGACGATTTTATGCAAGCCTTCTTGAAATGGCGTGTGGGACGCTCATAGTGACAAATGACGACTGATACTCTGAAACTTGAAGCCTGAAAAATGTCAGTGAAACAGTTTCTGCCGCGTACCACCGGTGTTCTCTGGTTGGGAGTAGTGCTTTTTTTCCTCCTTTCAATTTTTATACTGCTGCCCATCCAGCCCAATGATTTTTGGTGGTATTTGCGATTGGGCAAAACTATTACCACTGCACACATCATCCCCAGCACCGATAGTTACACCTTTACCCGTGCCGGACAACCGATCATCTACCATTCGTGGTTGTCGGCGGTGGTGATGTGGGGGGCGTACCATTGGGGCGGCCCCACGTTGACGGTGTTGCTGCGGGCAATGCTGCTGGCAGTTTTCTACGTGCTCATCTGGCAAACTTGCCGCCTGGCGGGAGCAGGGCCACGGTTGGCCGCACTACTTATGCTCCTGGCTGCCCTGGCAGGGAGCAATAACTGGGCGATGCGTCCGCAATTGTTCTCTTATCCGTTGTTTGCGTTAACGCTGTTGGGCGTATGGCAGTGGCGGCGTGGTAAAATTGGCTGGTTGTGGGTGTTACCGTTTACGATGGCCCTGTGGGTGAATCTCCACGGGGCTTTTGTTTTGGGCTTTTTGCTGGTGGGTGCTGCGCTGGTGGGCGGCGGCGGCAATCGGCGGGCGCTGGCCATCGCGCTGACGGCGATGGCGCTGGCAACGTTAATCAATCCCCGCGGAATGGGAGCATGGGGGTATGTGTGGGCGTTGCTCACCGACCCCGCCAGTCAACACTTAGGTGCGGAATGGCATCCCCTCACGGTGAGCGTGTGGCAGGGATGGGTATTTTTGGGCTGGTTGTTGGCATTGCCACTGGCAACCACGCGGGCCGGAAAAACGCTCTCGGCAACAGACTGGCTCTGGTTTTTGGGCTTCGGCGGGATGGCCCTGACTGCGTTGCGATACGTTATCTGGTTTGCGGCGGTGCTGGCTCCTCTGACGGGGGTCTTGTTGACCCCAACTGTTGGTCGCTGGGTTGACCGTCGCCAGTCTCCTGGCATCCCCGCGCTGAATGGACTATTATTGTTAATGTTGCTGGCATTGCCTTTAACCCTGCTGCCCGGCGTGCGGGAACGATGGTGGCAGCAATCGCTCCCGGTATTGTCGCCCAATACGCCTGTTCAGGCGACCGAGTGGCTTGCCACGCACCCGGAATTACCTGGCCCCCTGTGGAGCGATTTGGCGTTTTCCAGCTATCTGATTTACGCGCTGCCTGAGCGCCCGGTATGGATTGATACCCGTTTTGAGCTATTCCCCCTTGAGCATTGGGAACAATACCGGCACATTGCCCAGGCGCGGTTCGATTGGGAGTACTTGCTGACTCAGAATGGGATTCGTTTGCTTCTACTCGACCCGAAAAGAGAACCGGCGTTAGTGCAGGCTGTCGGACAGTCGTTGGGGTGGGCTGAAGTGTACCGCGATACAACCGCCGTGATTTTTACCCGCATGCCTTAAACTGTCCAATAATTTGGTGAACGAGAGGATGGTCAATACCGAAGGGGAGGTGTTGTGCGTCATTGAAGTTATGTTACATTTGCAACTAGAATGTAATTGGCAACCTCTCTGCCGAGGATGTGTTCATCTTCGCCATGGCGAATGGTGAGTGGACCATCAAACGGAGCAACGGCAACCAAATAGATAGGGGTTTGGGGGTACAGCTTCAAGTCGCCCAGGTAGCGCAGCAGGGCTGGGTCGTGGTCGCTCACCTCTACAATGGTGGCCGATTGCCCCGGTTTCATTGCTGCAAGTGGTATTCGCTCTGGCGCTGTTATTTCTCCCTGCCGGTTGGGGATGGGTGCGCCATGCGGATCAGCGGTGGGGTGGCCTAGAATGGCATCCATGCGGTCTTCAATCTCTTCAGATAAAACATGCTCCCACTTTTCCGCTTCATCGTGGACCCTGTCCCAGGGTACACCCAGCGCTTCGGCCAGGTATAACTCGATCAGTCGGTGATGGCGCACCACTTCCAGCGCAATTTTTTTTCCGCCCTCGGTAAGTTGCACGCCCTGGTACGGTTTGTAAACAACCAAATGCAAGTCGGCTAATTTTTTTATCATCCCCGTCACCGATGCCGGGGCTACGTTCAGATGTTCGGCCAGCATAGTTGTTGTAACGCTGGCTTGATTGGTTTGTAACTCAAAGATTGCTTTTAGGTAATCTTCAACCGCTTGAGTATGCACGGCCAGGCTCCGTTTGTGCGTTTCGGGAGATTAACGGTTGGGGGTTGCGAAACATAGAACAACAGTATGGGTTTTAGTGATGCTCTATGAACGGCAAAACGACCGCTGATAAATAACGAAAGAAAACTGCCGAAATTTAGTACTGCCTAAACTCAAGTTGATTGTACTCTGCCTGTGGCCGGAAGTCAACCTCCATGCGGACAATAAAAAAGCAGGTCCTGAAACCCAATCTCAGTCCTGCTTTCTTTGTCCAATTGATCTGTGCATCCTATTTTGCTTCGCGGTAGAGTACGTGCTTGCGAGCCACTGGATCATATTTGCGCAGTTCAAGGCGTTGCGGATCGTTGCGCCGATTCTTTTCAGTCCAGTACATGTGAGAAGTTTCGGTGCTGCGCATTTTTACTAAAATGCGAACTCCCTTTTTCTTCGCCATTGTCTTGCCTCCTTCAAAAAACTCACACTTCCAACGTTGATTTCACACTTGAAACAAGAGTATAATCAAGGTGCTAGAATCGAGCAAATCTTCTAGCGGAGAAGCAGCGAGATCGATTTGAGAATACCCGGCATGCACAAAGAGAGGGTGTGAAATGCGAAAATACCAGAAACTTTTGTGGGTTGTTTTGGCTTTTTTGTTGTGGCCGCCTGTTCTATTACACGCCGAAAAACCGGCAGAGCCAGTACGCGTGGGCCTGTACAACAATCGCCCCCTGTCCTTTGCCGATGAGCGCGACCGTCCGCAGGGAATTTACGTTGATATATTGCAGGATATTGCCCGCGAATACAACTGGCACATCGAATACATTTCGTGTACCTGGACCGAATGCTTGCAAAAGTTGCAAACAGGAGAAATTGACCTTCTCGGCCCCATCGCGTATTCAGATGAGCGCGCCAAAAAATTTGATTTTACGGTTGAAACGCTGCTGGTGAATTGGGGACAGGTTTATGTGTCGCCCAATTCCAAAATTCAGTCGCTTCTTGATTTGCAGGGGAAGACTGTTGCCGTGTTGCGCAATGACATCCACTACCAGCGGTTCCACGAACTGCTGGACGATTTTCAGATTGAAGTTAACTACGTTGAGGTGGATGATTACGATGCCGTCCTGAGAATGGTAGAACAACAACAGGTTGATGCGGGATTAACCAATCGCATCTACGGCATTCAGTACGAGTATGAGTACAATAATGTTGAAAAAAGCCCCATTGTCCTGAACCCTATTGAAATACGGTTCGCTACCCCCAAAGGACGAAATCATCAGCTTTTGGAAGAGATTGACGTGCGCTTACGTGCCCTCAAAGCCGACCACAACTCAATCTATTACGCTTCTATTGACCATTGGCTGGGCGCAACAACTGTGCGAACGACATTCCCCCAATGGCTTCTTTGGGCACTGGGTATTGGTGTAGGGGCGGCAGGGCTGCTACTTGTGGCCAGCGTTATTTTGCAACGGCAGGTGCATGCGCGCACCGCAGAACTTCAATTGGAGGTTGAGGAGCGCAAAAAAGCTGAAGAGTCGCTCAAAGCCTACGCCGCCGAATTGGAACGCAGCAACCGCGAGTTGCAAGACTTTGCCTATGTTGCCTCGCATGATTTGCAAGAACCCCTGCGCAAAATCCAGGTGTTTGGCAATCGGCTGGCAGGCAAATATAGCGCTTCTCTGGATGACCGGGGGCGCGATTACCTGGCTCGGATGCAAAACGCTGCCACTCGCATGACAACGCTGATCAACGATCTACTGACGTTCTCTCGTGTCACCACACACGCTCGACCTTATACTCGGGTAGACCTCAACCAGGTGGTGCAGGATGTTCTATCCGACCTGGAGGCTCGCACGGAGGAAACCGGTGCACAGATTAATATGGTTGACCAACTTCCAACGATTGAAGCTGACCCCACCCAGATGCACCAGCTTTTCCAGAACCTGCTGAGCAATGCGTTGAAATTCCACAAAAAGGAGGTTGCGCCCAAAGTTGAGCTTACCGCACACTGCTATGTTGATGAAAATCAGCAACAAGAGGTGTGCCAGATTACCATTACAGATAATGGCATTGGCTTCGATACCAAATACATTGACCGCGTCTTTGGCGTTTTTCAGCGCCTGCACAGTCGCAACGAATACGAAGGCACGGGGGTGGGGTTGGCGCTGTGCCGCAAAATTGTTTTGCGCCATCACGGCCATATCACCGCTGAAAGCGTCCCCGGACAGGGCGCTACCTTCATTGTTACCCTGCCCACCAAACAGGTTGACGCTTCCACGCCGGAAACGCCCCACCCCACAATACAGCCGTAGTCGCCCCAAAATTACCGTTCAATCGTGCCAAAAACTACGTCCTGTGGTACACTTTCCTGCTGGAAGAAAGGGGATGTTAGTTGTCAGTTATCAGCCATCAGTTTGTGTTCAACAACACTGAAAACTGAAAACAAAAAACTGAGTATCCCGAGGCTTTTATGCACCAAAAACGCGCTATTTTCATTTCGATAATCATTTTTGTAATCATTTCGCTCCCCGCGTGCAGCGCCCGTCCCCTGCTGTACGATGTTTCCAGCAGCCAAAGTACCATTTCCCCCAACGCCGATGGTATTGATGATGTGACGCGCTTCAGCTACAAATTATCTCGCAGCGCCAATTTGTCCATTTCGTTGGTAGACCAGAGGGGGCAAGAACACTTTTTCCGCTACCAGCGCCGACGCTCGACAGGCAGTTATCGCGTCGATTTCGGCGGGGTGATTGATGGTGCAATGCTCCCCGACGGGCAATATACCTGGGTCGTTTCGGCGGCGGATGATAACGGCAAAACCGCGCAGGTTGAAGGGACACTCATCCTGCAAAACGCCGATACCCAGCGCCCGGAGTTTCAGGGCTTTAGCGTGTACCCCAAAGAGTTCACCCCCAACCGCGATGGCATCAACGACCGGGTAACCATCAATTACTATCTGACCAAAAAAGCGCAGGTGCAGGTCTACCTCATTGCCCCAGATGGTGAAACGCGCTATCCCATTGAGGAAAAAGAACGCGACGTGGAACCCGGCGACCCCGGTTTTCACACCTATGATTATGAAGGTGGCGTGGATTTGGGCGCTGAGCCGCCCCCCGATGGCAAATACATTATCCGTGCCGAAGCGGTGGATAAGGTGGGCAATCACACTGTCGCCACCGATACGCTTATTATTGGCGAAGGTGGCGTCCCCCGCGCCGATATTGTCAGCGCCGATGTAGATTTCTACAATCCAGAAACGGGCGATCGCACTGTGCCGCTGGGGCAAACGCTGGCCTTCACCCTGACGGTAGAAAATTTTGGCGATGTGCCCATCCGCACCATTGGCCCCAGTTCCGGGGCGCACTATCGCAGCGATGAAAATTTTAACACCCTCGGCTTTCCACAATCATCGGGCGTGTGGCGGGTGGGGATTGATTACGAGGGTAATCCCAGTTATGCCTACCCCTATCGCTGGGCAGTGGGAAACCTGGACAAATTAGAAAAACGAGTTATCAACGGCAACACCGAATATTACCTGATGCCCGGTAAGCGTGCCATCGTTACCGGAACCATCCAACTGGTAGACGTGCCGTTGGGGAACAAAGATACCATCTATTTTTGGGCAGGATTGATTCACGAAGACGTGGCGATTGATGCGTTCAATGACCATGTTGACCCCACCCAAATTAATATTGGGTTTTAGCTGAAGGCTGATAGCTGTTGGTTGTCAGCCTATTTTCAAAGGAGAGACACTATGACAAACCCCATTCAAACTTATCTTGCCAAAACCGCCCCCGCAAACGTCAACGCCGCATTTTTGGCATACATCGCCAGCCTTGCCGAAGTGGCGAAAGTTGCACCGAACGTGGCGCGTTCCATCGTCAGCGAGCTGGCGGCGCAGCGAGCGAACCTGAAACTCATCGCCAGCGAAAACTACTCCTCTCTGTCTTCGCAACTGGCAATGGGTAACCTCTTCACCGACAAGTACGCCGAAGGGTTTCCTGGACATCGCTTTTACGCCGGCTGCGACAATGTGGATGATGTGGAAAGTTTCGCTGCCCAAAAAGCGTGCGAAATTTTCGGTGCGGAACACGCCTACGTGCAACCGCACAGCGGCGCCGATGCCAACCTCATCGCCTACTGGGCAATTCTCAGTGCCCGCGTTGAAACCCCCGCCCTGGAAGAACTGGGTGAAATGAACCCCGCCCACCTTTCCCGCGCAGACTGGGATAAAGTACGCGCTAAATTGGGCAACCAGCGGTTGATGGGGCTGGATTATTACTCCGGCGGACATCTCACACACGGCTACCGGTTCAACGTTTCGGCGCAAATGTTTGATGCCTACACCTACACCGTCAACCGCGAAACCGGCTTGCTCGATTACGATGAGTTGGAAGCAATGGCGCTGGAAGTGAAACCGCTCATCCTGCTCACCGGGTACAGCGCGTATCCGCGTTCCATCAACTTCCGCCGGATGCGAGAGATTGCCGACAAGGTCGGCGCGGTCTTTATGGTGGATATGGCGCATTTTGCCGGTCTGGTCGCCGGGGGCGTATTCGAGGGCGATTTCAGCCCGTTCCCGTTTGCGCACGTTGTGACCACCACCACCCACAAAACCCTGCGCGGACCGCGTGGGGGGATGGTACTCTGCACGCAAGAATTCGCCGAATATGTAGACAAAGGTTGCCCCATTGTTATCGGTGGGCCACTGCCGCACGCGATCGCCGCCAAAGCTGTTGCCTTCACTGAAGCCGCGTTACCCGAATTCAAAACCTATGCCCACAAAATTGTGGACAATGCCCGCACTCTGGCAGGAGCCTGTATCGCCGAGGGAATGGCCGTCGCCACCGGCGGCACCGACAACCACATGCTGCTGGTTGACGTGCGTCCTTTTGGATTAACCGGGCGACAAGCAGAAAGCGTACTGCGCGAAGTGGGAATGACCCTCAACCGCAATGCCCTTCCCTTTGACACCAACGGCCCGTGGTACACCAGTGGCTTGCGCATCGGTACCCCCGCCGTCACCACAGTGGGGATGGGCGAATCCGAAATGAAAGAAATCGCCGCCATCATCAAGCTGGTACTGGCGAATACCGAACCCGCCACCATTGCCAGCGGCAAAAATGCAGGCAAACCGAGCCGAGCCAAATATGTGCTGGATGAGACGGCCCGCGTCGAAGCCAAAGCCCGCATCAAAGCCTTGCTGGAAAAATATCCCGTGTACCCGGAACTCGATTTGGCATTCTTGCAGGAGTATTTTGGATAAAAATGTAGGGACGGTTCGCGAACCGTCCCTACATTTTTCCCACAACACCTATGACCCTCGCCGTTATCATCGTCAGTTGGAATGTAAAATCATTATTACGCGATTGCCTCCTTTCAGTGTTGGTAGATGCGCGGAAAAGCGCTCTGCCCACTGAAATTTGGGTGGTAGACAGCGCCAGCAGCGATGGCACGCCGCAAATGGTGCGCGACGAATTTCCGCAAGTGCGGCTCATCGCCAGCGATACCAACCCCGGTTTTGCAGGGGGGAACAACGCCGCCCTGCGCGCGATGGGCTTTCCGCAGCAGACGGACAATCAACCCGATGCGGTACTGCTGCTCAACCCCGACACCATCATCAAACCCGGCGCGTTGCGGGCAATGTTCGATTTTCTGCTGGGGAACCCGAACGTCGGCATTGTGGGCGCGAATCTGGAATATGGCGACGGGGCATTTCAGCACGGTGCATATGGGTTTCCCGGATTGTGGCAACTGGCAATTGAATTGCTGCCCCTGCCGGGCAGATGGTACGAGAGCTCGCTCAATGGACGGTATTCCCGTCAGCTTTACAATGGAAATATACCCTTTGTCATCGACCACCCGCTCGGCGCGGCGATGATGGTTCGCGCCGAAGCGGTGCGGCAGGTAGGGCTGCTGGATGAAGGTTATCGGATGTATGTGGAGGAAGTGGACTGGGCGTGGCGCATCAAAGCGCAGGGGTGGCAGGCGTATTGTGTGCCCTCGGCGCGTATTGTGCATTTTGGCGGACAGAGCACCGGGCAAGTGCGGGCGGAGTCGTTCATCAATTTGTGGCGCAGTCGTCACCGGTTTTACCAAATTCGATACCATGGCTGGAAATACCGGCTGGCACGGCAGATTGTTCGCTGGGGAATGACGCGAAAAATGCGGCAATCGCCCGAACTGGCGGCAGCGTGTCAGCAAGTGAAGCAAATTTGGCGCGAAACGTGAAAACGTAAAACGTATTGCGTGAAATGTGAAAATTGACCAATCGCCAATTATCTTTTCACGCATCACGCATCAAAATAGCAACATTATGACCCAATCACAACCTTCTCCGAAACTTATCGCCGTGATATTGGCGAAAAACGAAGCGAAACACATTGCCGCGTGCATTGACAGCGTGCAATGGGCAGATACGGTAAGGCTGGCAGAGTCATTCAGCGATGACGGCACAACCGACATCGCCTTGCAAAAAGGGGCCATAGTGTGCCAGCACAAATTTGTGAACTTTTCGGTGAATCGCAACCTGGCGCTGGAAGACGCGACAGCGGCAGGCGCGGACTGGGTCTTTTTCATTGATGCAGATGAGCGCGCCACACCGGAACTCGGCGCGGAAATTCGACGGGTGGTGGAAACCCGACCGGAGGTGGGCTGGTGGGTTCCTCGATACAATGTGATGTGGAAACACATACTGAAAGGGGGCGGCTGGTATCCCGACGCGCAATTGCGGTTGTTGAAAATCGGTCATGCCCAATACGACCCCACCCGCGAAGTTCACGAAATTGTCCAACTCGACGGAGCGGAGGCAACGCTCACAGAGCATTTGACGCATTACAATTATGAATCGCTGGCGCATTTCCGCGCCAAACAGAACCGCTACATTGATTTTGAGGCGCGAATTTTACACAAGCAGGGCGTTCGGGCCAAACCGTGGACGTACTTTTCAATGCCGTTGCGAGAATTTTATCGTCGCTACGTGAGGTTGGGGGGGTACAAAGATGGGCTGTTGGGGCTTCAACTGTGCGGACTGATGGCATGGTATATGTTCCAAACCTACCTTCGCTTGCGAAAATTGTATCGTCGCGAATACTGGTAAAACAGTAAGTGATGTGCTGTTGCGAGCCGTTGCAAACGGCGAAGCAATCCCCTTTATTGGTGGAGATTGCTTCAGCTCTGCGGGCTTCGCAATGACACCAACGCTTGTTATCACTTACAACTGAACCACTGCCTCGCTGCGAAACCTCTGCCGATTTTTGACAAACACGCCAAGATTGTTTAAAACTAGATAGAATATGTGCGAATTGCACAATTATTCTGCCAAAAATTTGGTGGTATTCACAACTTGTTTTGGAGACAGTGTTGTCTCATCGGGGGGAATTGAGACGCGCTTGTCCGCGTCTCTTTTAATTTGAGGAGGTTATTCAATGAAAGATTTGCTTTCCGGCAATGAGGCCATTGCCCGCGGGGCGTGGGCAGCAGGGGTAACATTCGCGTCTGGTTATCCCGGCACGCCCAGCACCGAAATTCTGGAGAATTTCGCGCGGTTCCCCGGCATTTACGCCGAATGGGCGCCCAACGAAAAAGTCGCACTGGATGCCGCTATCGGCGCGGCGTATGCTGGGCGGCGCGCGCTGGCAACCATGAAACACGTCGGGGTGAATGTGGCTGCCGATGCGTTCTTTTATGTGTCGATGACCGGCGCAGAAGGAGGACTGGTCATCATTTCCGCGGATGATCCGCAGATGCATTCATCACAAAATGAGCAGGATAATCGAAATTATGCCAAATTTGCCCGCGTGCCGTGTCTGGACCCCAGCGACAGTCAGGAAGCGCACGATATGATGCTGGCAGGCTACGACATCAGCGAGCAATTTGACACCCCGGTGCTGGTGCGTCCCACCACCCGCATTTCACACTCGTTCACCGCGGTGGAATTTCTGGAAGAACGGCTGGATATACCGCCGCGCATCAAAAGATTCCCCAAAAATCCGCAAAAATATGTGATGGTTCCCTCAAACGCACGCCACCACCATCCGATCATTGAAAAACGGTTGCAGGCGTTGAGAGATTTCGCCGAGACCTTCCCGCTGAACCGCATTGAATGGCGTGACACCGAACTGGGCATCGTTACCGGCAGTGTGGCATATCAATACGCCCGCGAGGTGTTCCCCAATGCGTCCATCCTCAAATTGGGGATGAGCTATCCCCTGCCAATGCAGATGGTTGCCGATTTTGCCCGGCGGGTGAAACGACTGATTGTGCTGGAAGAACTCGACCCGTTCATTGAAGAACACATTCGGTTGGCGGGCATTCCCGTCGAAGGAAAATCCATTTTCCCGCTGTGCGGTGAACTGACGCCCACCATTGTGCACCAGAGCGCCATCGAAGCGAAGCTTTTACCCGCCGACGCGGCAATCCCCCCAACTGAATTGCCATCCGCTCTGCCCGCAGTGCCGGACCGCCCGCCGGTACTCTGCCCCGGGTGTCCCCATCGCAGCACATTTTGGGCAATTAAAAAACTGCATTTGCCCGTTAACGGCGATATTGGCTGTTACACGTTGGGGGTGGTTCCTCCACTGAGCACTATCGACACCACGGGCTGCATGGGGGCGGGCATTGGCGTGGCGCACGGAGCCAGCAAAGCCACCGGCAAAAAACACGTGGCGGTTATCGGCGATTCTACCTTTTTCCATACCGGTATCCCTGCGCTGGCAAATGTGGCATACAACAATAGCCCGGTCATCACCGTGATTATGGATAATCGGGTGACGGCAATGACCGGCGACCAGCCGAATCCCGGCACGGGTAAAAATTTAATGGGCGGGGATGCACCGCGCATCGAGCTGGAACCGCTGGTACGCGCACTGGGCATTAAACACGTGGCACGGGTGGATGCCTACGATGAAAAAACGGTGGAAACCACGCTGAAGGAATTTAAACGGTTGGATGAGCCAGCAGTGGTCATCTCTGAGCGTCCGTGTGCGTTGCTGCCAGAAGTGCGAAAAACCTACCAACCGTTGAAAGTGAAGCTGGAGAAATGTGACGGTTGTGGCGTGTGTGTGCGCACAGGCTGCCCGGCGTTGGTGCGCAGCAAAGAAGTCCACGCGGCAAGCGGACGCTCCAAAGTGGAAATTGATCCGCTGCTTTGCACCGGATGCGATCTGTGCGCGCAGGTATGCCCGTCGGATGCGATTTTGTTTCGGGCGCAAATGGAAACTGCATCACAGTTGAATTGAAGTGAGTGAAACGAGCGAGGTGATGATGAAAACGATAAATTTTTTGCTGGCCGGCGTGGGTGGTCAGGGGGTATTAATGGCGAGCAATATTCTGGCTTCGGTGGGACTGCTGGCAGGGTATGATGTGAAAAAATCGGAGATTCATGGGATGTCGCAGCGCGGTGGCAATGTGAGCAGTCACGTTCGCTGGGGCGAAACGGTGCATTCACCCATCATTCCCGATGCGGAGGTGGATTATCTGCTGGCGTTTGAGGCGATGGAAGCCCTGCGCTATCTG
This sequence comes from uncultured Anaerolineaceae bacterium, assembly GCA_964413895.1. Classification (GTDB taxonomy): domain Bacteria; phylum Chloroflexota; class Anaerolineae; order 4572-78; family 4572-78; genus JANTHQ01. Next base: position 18,431 of record CAYPUV010000007.1, on the reverse strand, counting down.
CCGATGCTGCGCAGTGATTCGGTGCTGCTGCTGGACCGGCACAAAATCGTGCCCGTCACCGTCACCAGCAGCGATGCCGTGTACCCCGAATATGAGGAGATTGAAACCGCCCTACGCCAAATTTCGCCGCGGATGCAGTGGGTTCCCGGTTTGGAGATGGCAGAAGAAATGGGAAACGCGCGGGTGGCGAATATCATCACGCTGGGATTGCTGTCCACGTATTTGGATGTGCCCGCTGATGTTTGGAAGCAAGCAATTGTTCGGCACGTGCCGCAGCGATTTATGGAACTGAATTACCGCGCGTGGAAAAGCGGGCGGAAATTGCGAGAAACGGCAAATGCGTGAGCCGAAATAAAAAGTAGCGTTTTTCAATAGCATAAAAAAGCCTCGCTCGAATGAGCGAGGCTTTTCGTTTTCGGGAAACTACTGTTCCACAATCAACGACACATCATCCACGTACATTGCGGTAACCTTGCCATTGACGCGCACATTCACCGCGCCGAAATAGACGTAAATCATCTGTCCGCGGAAGTCGGTCACATCGAAACTTTGCTCCTGCCACGTTTGGTCGTTTTTCAGCATCGTGCTCAGTTGACGCACCACGCGGAAATTGGCATCCAAAATCATTGTGACCTGCACATCGCCGCTGGGAATGTCACCGCTGAGAGGGTACACCCATGCGCTGAGCGTGGCTTTGGTGGCATTGGCGGGGATGGTGACTTTTTGCGCCACTGAACTATAGGCAAATTGATCTTGCGCCGGGTCGGTGATACCCACCAGCGCCGAGCGATTGCCGCTGTGGGCTTTGGCGGTGCTATACCGTCCATCCACGGGTGTGTCCATAAATAACCACGCCGAATCATGCTCAAATCCGCCATTCTGAATAATATCGCCGGTGACGGGGGGGGGCGTGGGGACGCCGGGTGTCGGTGTGGCGGTGGGCGGTGTTACCGGCGTGGGCGTTGGGGTTTCGCCGGGGGCAGTGGTGGGCGTGGCTGTCGGCGGCACAGGCCCCCCGCCAATGATAGCCAGTGCCGACGCCGCTTGAATGAGGCCCGCGCCATATTCTTCATCAACTCCACTGGGGCCTAAATCTAACGCCGATGACTTCATGACATTTTCAAGTTCATCAGGTGACAGCGAGGGGTCTTTAGACAACAAAAGCGCGGCCAACCCACTGACGTGCGGCGTTGCCATTGATGTTCCTTCCATAAATAAGTAGCGGAAAGTATTGATCTCCCCCGGCTTGAACGTTTGCTGTACGATGCCATCGCCAAATCCATCGTTGTTTTGGTCAATTTGATTATCGCCGCCGGGAGCAACCACATCAACTTGTGGGCCTACATTGCTATATCGGGCGCGAGATTTATCAAAACGCACGGCCCCAACTGCGAGTACGCTGTCGTAGCGAGCCGGATATTCTACCAGCCCGTTATTGTTCCCCACGGCAGCTACCACCAATACGTCCTGCGCGCGCGCCTGATTGACCGCTTCTTCCAACGCTTGCGAGCCGCTGTGCCCGCTAAGGCTCAAATTGATGACTTTCGCGCCGTTGGCCACGGCAAAATCAATCCCCTGAATAATGCCGGCGTAGGTTCCCTGACCCAGACTATCCAAAACTTTTACCGGCATAATGGACGCATTGTACGCCACCCCAGCGACGCCTTCGCCGTTGTTGGTTGTTTGGGCCAGTGTTCCGGCCACGTGTGTGCCGTGTCCGTTGTCGTCGTTGGGGTGTGTATCGCCATTGATAAAGTCGTATCCATTTACAAATGTTGTGCCCGCCAGGTCGCTGGCTTGCTTGAATGTTTGATAATTCTCATACGCAATGCCCGTGTCCAGCACGGCAACCGTCACCCCCTGGCCGGTACTCATATCCCACGCCTGCGGCATTTGGATGGCTTCCATATCCCACGGGTATTGGAAGAAGGGGTCATTGGGAATTGCCTGGTGCGGAGCCAGCACCGGCGCGCCGGTGGCATAGGCTACGAAATTTGGCTCAGCGTATTCCACCAGGTCGCTGGCACTTAGGTTGGATGTAACGGTCTCAATGTCTTTGTTGGGGTCAAAACTGGCCAGGTAGAATTGCCCCGCTTCGCCTGCCTGGGCGCGGAGGCTTTCAAATTGCTGTCCTGTGGCTTTGGCAACGGGACTCAGCAGTGGTTCCAGTCCCGTGATGCCGGCTGCTGCGAATATGGGGTCAAGGCTTTCTGATCCAATTGAAAGACTCTGAATGCCCTCTTGCTTTTCCGTCCGTTCAGTGGGGAGTTTAGGCGTAGCCGCTTTGGAAAATTTTACCAACATCTGGCCGGGAACATAAGATGTTGTGGGCGCAGAGACCAATACCTTGCTTGAGTCATCCAGCGCGGATGCCGGTTGTCCGGGGGCAGTGGTCGGTTGGGCCGCTGGGCCTTCTTCCGGGCGGCTGCGGGCACACCCGCCGAGCACCAGTATGGCCAGGAAAAGGATGACAAAAATTGGGCGTAACCATTTCATAGGATTTTCTCCTGTATCAATTTGAGGAGGCGTTATTGGAGACCGTATTTGTCAATGCACAATGTTAATTATCAAAATGAGAGTACTTTAGTACCTGATAATACACTGGTAGTTTAACATAAATCACGTGTGGATGCAACACGGGGAGGACATTTGCGGCAAATCTCATTTTTGCAATGCAAAATCATCCCTACAGAATTGAAGTCACAAGTCCAACTGGGTGGATTTCTGACCCGCGCAGGGAACGCCTGACAAGTGCGGTTTTAATCGCGGCACAATGAGAATTGCGGAGTGTTTTTGTTGTTCCCGTCTTTGACAGATCGTCAATTATCGTTCAGAATACGCGCAATGGTGGCGGTTCAATTGTCAGTGATAACATCCTGTCATATCATTGTGAGCCGTTGCCAGCGGCGCAGCAAGCTCCTCCTTGACCTTTATGTTGAACTCGGTGCTGTTTTGAGCCTGGCAGAGAATATCTTTTGAAGGAGAGACTATGAACTCAGCGGATGTGATTGCACTGGAAAACCAGTATTTGTTAAAGACCTACGCTCGACCGGACTTTGTAATTGTGGCTGGCGAAGGAGTGTGGTTAACCGATGCGGATGGCAATCGCTACCTCGATGGGGGAGCGGGAATTGCCGTGAATGCGCTCGGACACCGGCATCCTGTGGTGTTGGCTGCACTTGAACAGGCTGCGCAGGGGCCAATTCATCTTTCTAACCTGTACCACAATGAACCCATGACCCTGTTGGCCCGCGATCTGTGCGCATCGTGTTTTGCCGACCGGGTTTTCTTCTGCAATTCCGGTTCCGAAGCGAACGAGGGCGCCTTCAAATTTGTGCGCAAGTATGCGCGTGTGGTGCTGGAGCAAACGGACAAAACAGGCATTGTGGCCTTCAGTGGTTCATTCCACGGGCGCTCGATGGGCGCGGTGGCTGCCACGTCCACTGAAAAATACCGCGCCCCCTTTGAACCAGTGATGCCCGGCGTTACGTTCGCTGCTTTTAACAATATTGAATCGGCTCGCGCCGCCATCACCAACCACACTTGCGCGGTCATTGTCGAGCCGGTGCAGGGGGAAGGAGGTGTTACCCCTGCAACCCCCAAATTCCTGGCGGCTCTGCGCCAGCGCTGTGATGACGTGGGCGCGCTGCTAATTTTCGATGAGGTGCAGTGCGGATTGGGGCGTACCGGCGCGTTGTGGGCGCACCAATCGACGGGCGTCACGCCCGACATCATGACCATCGCCAAACCCCTTGCCGGTGGCCTGCCGATGGGTGCGATTTTGATGACTCAAGCTGTGGCAAATGCCATCCAGCCCGGTGACCACGGCAGCACCTTCGCGGGAGGACCGTTTGTCAGCGCTGTGGCGCGAGCCGTCTTTGCCACGCTCAGTCAGCCTGAATTTTTGGCAGACGTGGCCGCAAAAGGGAATTACCTGGCTGAAAAATTGCGGCAATTGGCAGATGAAAATACACCGGTTACCCAGGTACGCGGCAAAGGGATGATGTGGGGATTGCTCACCACTGTCCCCGCCGCCGATGTGGTGGCTGCGGCGCGTGCGCGTGGCCTGCTCATTCTTTCAGCGGGAGCGAATGTGGTGCGCTTGCTGCCGCCGCTGGTCATCTCGCGGGAAGAAATTGCGGCACTGGTGGAAAAACTGTCGCTGGCGTTGAAAGACTGTAGCTAATAGCAAGTCCGTGAATAGACGATTGGAGCTTGACTGGCGGCTGACTGCTGGCTGCAGCCTTGAACCTTGAAACGCTGAAGCGTGAGACCGGAAACCTTGAATCCGAAACTTGAAACAAACGCTGTGTCTATCCGCCGCGCCCGATTGACTGACGTGCCGGGGATGATGCCTTTGCTGAATGAATACGCTCGCCTGGCGGAGATATTGCCCCGGACGGAAAGTGACGTCTACCAGTCCATTCGAGAATGGGTACTGGCAGAGGTGGACGGACGCATTGTGGGGATGGGGTCGCTGTTGATTTTATGGGGCGATTTGGCAGAAGTGCGCTCGCTGGTCATTGACCCTGACTATCAGGGGAGGGGATTGGGGCGTAAAATTGTCATCGAATTGCTGTCGGAGGCCGAAGCTCTAACCATTCCGCTGGTCTTTGCCCTCACGCGCAAAGCCGGATTCTTTCTGAAGCTGGGTTTTACCCGAACCCAAAAGGAATTATTGCCCCGCAAAGTGATGAAGGATTGCGTGTTCTGCCCCAAATTTCACGCCTGTGATGAGGTGGCAGTAGTGTATCACACAATAAAGGATGAGTGACGAATGTCAGATGATGCCTTGATAAAAACAATCACCAATGTTCCCGGATTTTCTGCCAGTGGTATTGCTTGTGGACTGAAGCAATCGGGGAACAAAGACCTGGCGCTAATTGTTGCTGACCGTCCCTGTGCGGGTGCAGCGATGTTCACCACAAACGTTTTCAGTGCCGCACCGGTGCAATATGACCGGGCGTTGCTGGCGCGCACGAGAGGGCAAGGTCTGCGGGGGGTCATTATCAATGCGGGGAACGCCAACGCCGTCACCGGCGACCAGGGCCTGCGCGATGCTGAGCAGATGGCGCGTCGCGTTGAAACCACGCTCAACCTGCCCGCCGATAGCGTTTTCGTGATGAGTACCGGCGTCATCGGGCAACCTTTGCCGATGGCACGGGTGCAAGACGGGATTGCACAAGCAGCGCATTCCCTTTCAATTGCTGGCGGACGTGCGGCGGCAGAAGCCATAATGACCACCGACACTGTCCCCAAAATCGAATTTGTCATCGTGGAAATTGATGGACGTCCCATCCACATCGGCGGGATGGCGAAGGGCAGCGGGATGATTCACCCCAATATGGCAACAATGCTGGCCGTCATCGCTACCGACGCACCTCTTTTGCCCGTGGATCTAAACGCGGTGCTGCGTCGGTCCGTGAAGGTTAGCTTCAATCGCATCAGCGTGGATGGCGACACCAGCACCAACGATACGGTGGTGGCGCTGGCAAACGGCGCGGCGGGCGGCAAGCCGTTGTCTGGCGGGGCGTTGGATACCTTTGCCGAAGCCTGCACAAGGGTGTGTGTATCGCTGGCAAAACAAGTTGCCCGCGACGGGGAAGGGGCGACCAAGCTGGTCGAGATTCAAATAACCGGGGCGGCATCGGAGGCGGAGGCGGCGCAAGCGGCGGCAACTATTGCCACGTCACCCCTATCCAAAACGGCCATCTTCGGCAACGACCCCAATTGGGGGCGATTTTTGGCGGCAGTGGGCCGTAGCGGTGTGCAAGTTGACCCTGCCAGAGCCAACCTTTGGTTGGCCACCCCACAGACGCGGGTGCAGTTGGTGGCAGAAGGACGGCCATTGCCGTTTGATGCTGCCGCGCTGAGCGAATCGTTACGTGCCACCGCAGCGGTAGTGATTGAAGTTTCGCTGGGGATGGGGGACGCCACCGCAACCTATTGGACGTGCGACTTCTCGTACAAATACGTGGAAATCAATGCTGAGTATCACACGTAAAACTTATTCCGCTATTCTTCCCGTTTCACCACATCGCACAAGAGGGCTTTGTATACGGGAAAACCCGACAGCGGGTCGTAATTCTCTGCGTCGGTTAGCTCGTTGACGTTGGCTTTTTGCCATTCAATGGGTCCCAGCGGACCGCCGCCACCCATATTCACTTCTACTACGCCGGGAACAATATCCTCAGTGACACGCGCAATAAAGGGCACCTTCCCTCGTGGCGAGACAACGTACACGGCGTCGCCATCCTGTATCCCCCGCGCGTGGGCGTCATTTTTGTGCAGGTGTACCAACGGATGGGGATGTCTGGCCACCAGCGACGGGATATTGTGATGCTGCGAGCGGAAAGCAAATTGGGTGCGCGTGCCAGAGTTGAACACCAGCGGGTATTGTTTCGCCAAGCCTGGAGCCGCCAGCGGCCCTTCAATCGGCTCGGTGTAAACGGGGAGCGGATCATAATTGTGTTGCCGCAACCACTCCGAGGCAATTTCAAACTTGCCGCTGGGCGTGTTGAACCCCGGTTGACCATCGGGGCGCAAATCGCCGGTTTGATATTTGCGATAGCGTCTCTCCGGGGCTGGCAGCAGTAGTCCTTCCGGGTGGGCACGCAATTCTTCTAGCGTTAGGCCGGTGCCTTTCAACGCGTGGCGAATCATCGCCTCTTCGGTTTGCGGCCACAAGTGACCATACCCCAACCGCTTTGCCAATTCAGCAAAAATCAGGTAATCGTTGCGCGCTTCTCCCGGTGGCTCAATTACCCGCTGTCGATACTGAATGTACCGGCCATAGGTCATGTACGATTCAACCTCGAACATTGTGGTTGCCGGTAAAATGATGTCAGCGTATTGGTTGTCTGCTGTTGGAAAACGGTCAATCACCAGCAAGAAATCCAGCGCAGCCAGGGCACGCCGCCAGCGGCTGGGATTGGGCCACGCTGTAATAAGTGATGTCCCACTCACAATCATGGCCCGCACGGGGTACGGATCATCTTCCAAAACAGCGCGGGGAACCAGCGAGGCGTGCGCTTCCTTGCGCGTCTCATAATACAGCGGAAATTCATCAAAGCCGATGGGCTTGCGCGCATTCCGTGGCGGTTCGGTGAGCAGCCGATTGGTTTGCACCCGACCGGACATTTTGAATAGCTTGCCGCCCGGCACGTCCAAATGTCCTGCCAGTGCTTGCAAAATCCACACGGCGCGAATGGCTTGTACCCCGCTGTTTGAGTATTCTAGCCCGGTGTAGGTTAAAATGGAGCACCCCTGCGCACGCGCAATCGAGTGGGCGAGGTCTCGGATGCGGTCGGCAGGGACGCCGGTGATAGTTTGTACCCGTTCTGGCGAAAAATCGCGCACGTAATCGCGCAACGCCTCAAAACCGTGGGTCCAATTTTCCACAAATGGATGGTCGTACAGGTTTTCTTTGATCAAGACGTGCATCGCGCCGAGCGCCAGTGCCCCATCGGTTCCGGGGCGGATGCCAATCCATTCTGCGCGCATGGCTTTGCATGTTTCGTTGCGCCGATGGTCAATGACAATGACGCGCGCGTTGTGCTTCAGGTGGGCTTTTTTTATGCGTGGCAGGTTGATGGGCGAGGAATCCGTCATTGGGTTGGCGCCCCACACCACGATGAGCTCGGCGTGATCGACATCTTCTTCTATGCTGCGGATATACTCACCAAAACATGCGCGTGGCGCAATCATCCCGTGCGAAGCATAACAAAACGCGCCCACGCCGGTGGTGTTTGGCGAGCCAAAGGGGAATAGCACCGTGTTGGCCGAGGATTCCGCTGTGCCGGCGGGGGCGAACATTTCATTCAGGCCAAACTCAAAATTGCCACGACCGGTGTAGGTAACAATCGCTTCGGGACCGTGTTTGCGAGCAACCTGTTTCAGATTTTTAATGATGATGTCGTAAGCTTCGTCCCAGGTGGTGCGTTCAAATTGCCCGCTGTTGCGCGGGCCAACGCGACGCTGAGGGTACAGGATGCGGTCTGGGGAGTAGACAATTTCCTTCGCCCGCATTCCTCTGGGACACACAATCCCCTGGGGGTGGCCCTCGATGGGTACCATGTGGTCGATTTTGCCGTCAGTCAAATGCACGTGCACGCCGCATCCTGCCGGGCAGATGCCGCACATACTGGTAACAACGGTGTGAGGTGGGGAAGATGTTTCTGAAATGGCTGGTCGGGTTCTGCTTAAAAGTTTGCCCATCGTTTTGGTGTCCTATACGTAAAATTATCGGTTGTGGCGTACTGCTTGTGTCTCCTCAGAAAATAGTAGTCACTCATCAGCGGGCAGTTTTACTGCTGATAGCCGACCGCTGACGGCTGAAAGCTAACTTTTCATCCTCCTCTGAAAATAGATGTGTTCTGTCTCTGCGAGCGATAGCGAAGCAGTTTCCACGCCTCAAGGCCGGAGATTCCTTCGCTACGCTCGGAAAATTGGTACGGTTTATCCTTTCAAGATATGGGCAATTTCATCCAATACTGAATCTGGCAGGGGGTCTACCGTATGTTCGTCCATTAAGCTGATTGTCATTTCACGCAAGCGAGCATTGACCGGTCTGCTGCCTTGTTCTTGCCAGGGTTCAAGTCGCTGGCGGTCAAACACCTGCGGAATCCACAGTTCACGCCAGTGAGCCATCGTGTGTTCGTGGTTCATAAACTGGCCACCCGGCCCGATTTCGTCAATCACATCGAGCGCCAACGCTTCATCGTCAATGCGGACACCTTCCATAAAGCGCCGGGTCATTGAAATAAGTTCGTTCACCAACACCATCATTTCTGGCGCTGCGGTGAGGCCGCTTTCCAGGTAGCCCACGTCGTGATTGAGATTAGTTTTGGCCATGAGTGCCACCTGCACCGCAAATTGAGCGGAAGCGGCAGCCTGCGCGTCAACCACTTTGCTATCGCTGTGACCGGCGTATCCCCACACCGGCAAGTGGTAGAAGCGTCCCATTTCGGCGGCCATTACGCGAGCCAATTGGAACTCTGGCGCGCCGTAAACGCTGATCATATCTTTCATATCCAGGTGATGCACGCCATGCCCGTACAGGAAGGGTGCCCCTGGGTTTTGAAGCTGATGCATCACCAACCCGCTGAGCATTTCTGCGTTGCCCAGTGCAACGGCTCCGGCCAGGGTGATGGGCGCAGTCCCGCCGATCATCGGTGCGGGGGAGTGTGTCACCGGAATGCGATGCTCGGCGCAGTAAAGCAGCTTGCCCGTTGCCTGATCTGAGTGTTGCAAGGGGGTGGTTGGCTCAGAATAAAGTAGCAGCGTGGGGTATTGGGACAGGTTGTCCATGCCGCCCGCTACTGCTGCCGCCATCGCGCCGATGGCTTCCATGTCTGCGCGGTCGTCGCACACCACCACAATGGGTTTGGTGGTGTTTTTGATCATCGTCGCAAATTGGTGGCGGAAATATGTTTCGCTGGGGACATCACGAGGAATGCCGGTAGACATAACGAAGCCTATTTCAGGCAACGCATCGCACAGATGCATCACATCGGCGATGTCGGCCAGCATAAAATCGCGGCGTTCTCCGGTGCGGGGGTCTAAATAGCGCAACGTGTCTGAACCGGGGCCGAAATAACTTTCTGTGCCGTCGAGTTTTATGGCGACTTCACGGCTGCCGCGTTTATACAAGTTGAATGACTCAGGCGCCGTGGAGAGCGCCCATTCTACCAATGAGGGAGGAATTTTGACGAGCGTGTCATCAATGGCGGCGCCGGCATCGCGGAGCAGGGCCAATCCTGCCTCGCTGTAAACCTGAACACCGGTTTTGTGTAAGATTTCGCACGACGCCTGGTGAATCCGCAGGCGTGCGGATGCATCGAGCATACTGAATTTCGGTCGGATCCGAGGCAAATCGGGCAACGGAGCGGCCATAGTCATGGTTGGTCGGCGACTTCGGCGGCGACGTTTCATTTTGGTTTCTCCTGACGGATGAGGTTGTTTTGTGATTTTGGTGATAAGGACACTGACAAATTTAAGAACGTACGGGTGTTGCGTATTGTGAAACTGTGTTCCCGTTTTTAGACTAATTTTATTATAGTACCGTTTGAAAATAGAGTCAATACAATTTTGGTTTATCCATAAGATTGCCGGTGCCGCGCTTCGATGTCGGCCAAATGCGCAATGGTATCTTGTTCCTCTGGTTTCACTTGTTCCGAAAACCAGGCGTCCAGAATCTCGCGCGCTATTGCGGTGGATGTGGCACGGAGGCTCATCACCAGCACGTTAGCATCATTCCACCAGCGCGCCCCGCGTGCCGTTTCTGCATCGGCGCACAGGGCAGCTCGAATGCCCGGCACTTTGTTTGCCGCAATGGAAGCACCGGTTCCGGTGTAGCAGAACAATACACCTTCGTCGGCCTGCCCGCTGGCTACCGCATCCCCCAGTGCTTCTGAAGCCAACGTCCACGGGATAGCTTCACCTTTCAACGGGCCAAAAAGAAGGGTACGGTGGCCCCGTTTGTGCAATTCCTCAATTACAAAATCGGTCAGGTGTGTTTTTTCATCGCTGGCAACGGCGATGGTCAAATGTTTCCGTTCCGTCATTTTTCCTCCTTGCGCTAATCGCCAATTTCCAAATCCCCAATTTCTACCGCATCGTCTCCGTTCACCAGCGGCAGCCGCGCCCCGGTTTGCCAGTTGTACAATCCCAGTTGCAGGTGGTATTTCCCCGGCGGCAGTGGCGGCGCGACGGTGTGTGTGTCTAGCAGCGGCGTGTTTGTGTTCCAGCGGGTCATGGGCAGGGGGATCAGCCACTGTGGCTGGGAATCACTCTGGGCGACGGTACGCCCATTGTTATCGATCAGGTGCAGGAAGATGGTGTAATCCACGGGCAGCGGCGCCGTGGTTTCCCAGCGCAGGGTAACGGTGAGCGGCTCGTTGGCCGGGTGGGGCGAAGCTGGCAGCCGCGCGCCGGTCAATCGCAAGCCTCCCGCAAATTCGGCATCGACTACGGGCAGCGGCGATAGCGGCAGCGTGGGTGGTAAAGCTTTCAGCGCCCAGCCATCTCGCCGGAAGCTGGCGACCGTAGCCCACGTACCTTGATCGTGCGCAATCTTCGCGCCCGCTACGGGCAGGCGCTGGGCAAAATCAGCCAGCTTATCGCCGTGAACGACGGCCACAGCTAAATGGAACGTGTTGCCCAGGGATTGCGGAAGGGTGGTGGTGGCGACGATTTCGCCGGTCTGCCACGCTGCAGGGGGAAACCACACGGTTTCAATGGCCGGTTGCTGGACGGGGTTTGTGAGTGGGTGGCCAGCAGTGGTGTAAAATTGAGGCCACACGCGCAGGTCGGTGGACAGCGGCGATTGGAGTGCCTGCCAATAAAGACGCACACTGGTACGGCGATGGAATGGTTGGTCCAGCACATCGTATCCCAGCAGGCGGATCTGATTCCCAAACGTCACGTTGAGCGGATATTGTGGCGTGACATTGGAGACGCGGGCAAACGTAAAAAATGAATCGGGCAGGCGCTGTGGAACGTTGCCCGGTGCTTTTTTCAACAGCACAAAACCGTCCACGGCGTCCAGTAGTTGCCAGTTTCCAGAAGCCAACATCTTATTGATGGTCGCGCGCACATCATTAGGATGCACGCCCGGCACGTCTGTAACATCCACCAACACAAATAGCGCCTCTTTCACCGTGGGGAAGGTGTAGGCCACGGGCCGGTGCGCCAGGTGGGGGTGTACGGCGGCGCTGGCGGAGATGGGGACAGCGACGGGAATTTGGGCCAGCAGGCGCGGCAGAAGCCGGGTGTGCGGCGTGACGGCGTAAGTTTCGGCGCGGCGGGCAAACGGAGTCCATCCAAAGTGAAGGTGGTAGGAAAAAGCAACGAGCACGGCAACGGCGAAAAATCTCCATCTTAAACGTTGCGCTTGACCCTTTGCTCCCGAAGCTCGAAGCTCAAAACGCGAAACGCGAAACAGATTTTCCGTCCCGTAAATGGCGGCAATCATCAGCACGGCAACCAGAGGCGCGGAATAATGTTGTTCGCCGGAAAATTGACCAGGGAAGGTGCTGAAAGTATTGGCGACGAAGATGGGCAATCCCAAAAAAAGGTATTGCGGAGCCAGCAGCGCCAGCCCGCCAGTAGTGGCAAGCAACCCCAACAGATAGCGCCAGCGAGCCGGGTCGCGCAGCAGCGGTGGCCAATCGAGTGGGTTGGCGGGGAAGCGGTTGGCCAGATACACCGGCCCGCCGGTGGCGAAATAGGTTCTGGCCAGAGGAGCCACAATCACAAAGGTGGCAATGGCAAACCACACCGCTCCAACAAGGATAAGCAACAACCCGTGTTTGATTTCAGCGTGGCGCAACCAGCCTGAACCGTGTTGTGGCGAAGGGCGCATAACGGATGCTGCGCGATGAATGACCAGCCCCAGTCCCAACATCACAATCAGCGTGGGCATATTTTCCTTCACCAACATTACCACTATGGCCCAGAACCACGTCCAACCCCAGCGTTTTTCGGTGGCGTACCAAAAGGTAAACAACAGCGGCGCAACTACAAAAGGGTCGGCGTGGAAATCGGCCACAGCGGCGGCTTGCAGGGGTGGACTGAGCAGGTAGAGCAATGGGAATAACAGGGGGAGATATTTCCCGTTTTTTAATGCTCGTTTTGCCAGCCAATACGCCGGCAATGCGCCCATCGCCAGAGCAAGTGCCTGGACAATCAACAAAATACGCACATCGTCCCACAGCCAGAATAACCCTGCCAGGGGAACCAGCAGCGGTTCAAAATGCTCGGCCAGGCGCGGCTGTTGATGATCGCCCCAGGTGGCCTCCAGGAATCTTCCGTGCAGCGTGTTCCACATTGCCTGGTCGATCAGAGACAGGTCGGCGGTGTAGGCGTGTAGCGTTTGATAACGTTGAATGGAATACCAGGAGAAATAAAACGTAAAGGCGAGGATGAACAAGGTCAGGATCAAGTTGGGCAGGCGCTGTTTGATCATAGGTGTCGGTCACAAGGATGTGTAGATGCCTAATGATACCCCGAGCCGCGAATAAAGACAAGGTGACGGAGGGTGCGGGATTTATTTTGGGGCAGGGTTTGGATAAGGGTTAATTATACAAATGGTTAATCCAACCCGTACAGTCGCCGTGCATTTCCGGCAAGAATTAATCCAGCCGCTTCTTGAGCTTCGGTTTGGTCAAGCATCCCGTTTGCAACCAAGTCATCGAGGGCCTGAGCGAGAGCCTTTTTCCCCAACATCGCCCCTACATAAGCAATTTCCGGCATAATGTAGCCATCTGCGCCATACACCACCTTGGAGAGTGGCGCCATTTCTAGCACTTCGGCATAAATACGGTGCGCGGCGTTGGCGGCAAACGGAATTCCCTCCGACACATCGCAATAAACATTGGGCAACATATTGGCCATATATCCGGCTTCGGCGTGATAGGGGTAACCGGTATGCACCAGCAGTACCTTGCAGGCGCGGAAGGCGGGGAAACGAAGCAGATCCATCAACAGTGCCGGACGACATTCGGCCAGGTTAACATCGTAGTCACCCATTCCAGTGTGAATTTGCAGCGGAACGTTGTATTCGATACAAAGTTCTATGGCCCGGCACAGTAGATGGTCGCGCAATTGTTTGTAGTTGCCGGTTCCGCGCTGGATGGCCTGCCAGGCTAACAGTCCCTGGTCCGGGGTGCGGCTCAAGGGTGATACATCCAGCCCGGTGCGGTAGGCAATGACCGATTTCAACCCCACAAACCCTTCGTGTTCAAGAACGTGGGCAATGGTCTCATCATACCGCCGCCGAAATTCATCCCAGCTAATGTCTTTATCGAGCCAGGTGTCAATAAATGTTTCGATACGGTAGAGAGGGAAGACCTCGATCGGTGCATTAGCTTTGAATTGGGCTATATCCAGGGACGGTTTGGGATAGCCAAAATCAGCAATCATAGTTGTCAGGCCGCAGGCGTTGTAGAGTTGTTTTACGTAGCCGCGAAAGTCTTGGGCGGCCACCCGGTTGCGTTCCGCCACAATTTGCTCTACAGAAGGTTCGCACTCAAAAAAGGCGGCTAGTTGATGCACCAGGTAACGAATATAAACCGTGTCTCGCCGCAACTTTTGCACCTGGGCGGTGGCAACATCGGCGGAGACGCCACTCTCCACCAAAAAATCAACGCCGCCGCCGGGGAATGAAACTAAATTGATAAATTGGTCGGCGGTTAAGTTATTATGTTCGATGAAGGGATGGCAGTGGACATCAACAACCGGTAAGTGGGCTGTGTTGATCATCAGAGGGTCTCCAAGTACATATTTCGCTCCCAGGCATGAACGTGCAAATTGTAGGCCGCCAGTTCCAAACGTTTCACTTTGAGATATTCATTGAAGATGATAGGTCCCAGGGCTGCGGCTATCACCGAGTCGGCCTCAAAGGCAGCTAACGCTTCAGGTAAAGTCCGGGGCAGATATTCCAATCCTCGTTCCCGGGCTTCGGCTTCAGACAGGTGGCCCACATCCTCACTGACGGGAGCGGGTGGCTCAATTTTGTTCTGGATGCCGTCCAGACCCGCCGCCAGCAGGGCTGTCAGGAAAATGAAGGGGTTGGCTGCGTTGTCGCCGGAGCGAAACTCCAGGTGCCGCCGCCGACCCATCGCCGGGACACGCACCAAGGCGGCCCGATTGCCAATACCCCAGCAGATATGCACCGGCGACCAGGAACCTGGTAGCAGTCGCTTGTAAGAGTTGACAATGGGTGAACCGGCCCCGGCTAATGCTCTGGCGTGAGTCAACAAACCCCCGACAAAATGTTTCCCCAGCGGCGAAAGAGGTTCATCGTTGCTTCTGCCGATGCTCAAATCGCGCTGTCCGTCCCTGTCCCAGATGCTCAGGTGAAGGTGAAGACCGTTACCGGGCAGATGGACGTAGGGTTTGGGCATAAAACTGGCAATATAACCGGCTTCGCGGGCCAGCGACCGAACCACCATTCTGAAAGTCAGGTAGTTGTCAACGGCTTTGAGTGGGGTGTCGTGATGGGTGCTGGCTTCGTACTGACCGGGGCCATACTCTTTGCCCAGTTGGTCAACCTGCACCCCCATCCCTTGCAAGGTACGCATCACCTTTTGCCACAGGGTGTAATGCCTGTCCAGGCCGTCTACGGTGAACATACCATCGCTATCGACGGGTTGGTATTCGCCATTGGCAGCCGGCTTAAATAGGGTAAACTCTGGCTCGAAGGCCACTTGCAAGCTCAATCCTGCGGCGGCACAGGCGGCGACCATCCGCTGCAATTGAGTGCGGGGACAGCCTTCCCAGGGCGACCCGTCGTTTTGGCGTAGAAAGGCGTAGACACGGGCCGTGGCTTCGCGGTAGGGCGTGGGGGCGTAGCTGCTGGGGTCGGGGACGGCCAAAAAGTCACCGGAATTGGCCGGAAAGATGCCGTCCGGAACCTGGTGGTCTTCAAAGTTGAAGTCTAAATTGGCCCGGGCAAAAACAACGCCCCGTTCTGCCACGCCGGCAAAACGGGTTCGGGGCACAGCTTTGGCCTGGGGCCGGCCACCGTAATCGTGGTAGATAACCCATAAATGTTCGATGCCGTCTTTTTTGAGACGGTCAAGCAGTGTTTTTGTGTCCATTTTGACCCTCTGGAAGATGAAAATCGGCTCGTTTCCAAGCGGGAGGCTGGGAACGAGTGCAGGTGAATGTGTTTTTACTGTTAGTTTGAGAATTCATTCTCTGGTCTGGGTGATGTTGATGATTAATTGCGCCAACAGTGCTGTGCGCGGTACAATGCTGCTCAGTTCAATGTATTCATTGGGACTGTGGTCTAAGCCGCCGATAGGTCCCAGTCCGTCCAGGGCAGGTGTCCCTTCAGCAGCGGCAAAGCAAGCATCGGAGCCGCCGCCGGTACTGGTTCCATGCAACGTAAATCCCAGCGATTGCGCCGCCGTCTGGGCCAGTGCTTCCAACTTTATCACCGCCGGTGTGCGGGGCATTGCCGGTGTAACCGAACCTTTTTCCAATGTCATTGTGAAGGTAACATCAGGTGTGTTGGGGCGGGCCAACAGCATTTTGATAGTTTGCACGACGGCGTCGATCTCATTGTCCGTCCAGGCGCGCACATCGAGCCGTGCTTTGGCGTAATCGGCTACAACGTTGGGCAGTCTGCCGCCTTCTATGACGCCGATATTGATGGTGACGCCATCTCTCTTGCCGTTAATTTTGTCGATGGCGATCAGTTGTTTGGACAGGGCCAGAATAGCATTGCGTCCCTTTTCCGGTTCAACCCCGGCATGGGCAGCGCGGCCAAACGCCTCGATGGAGTACCAACGAACTCCTTTGCGGGCAGTGACGATGTCACCGTTGGCGCGAGCCGCTTCCAGGGTGAGAACGGCGTCGGCGCGGCGGCTGGTTTCGCGGATGAGGGGGACAGAAGGCCGCTCTTCGTACTCTTCATCGGATACGCAAAGGTAGTAAATGGCCTCGAAGTCAGTAAAGTTGACATGTTGCAAGGCTTCCAGGGCGTAAATTCCGCTGAGCAAGCCCGCTTTCATATCACAAGTGCCGGGGCCGAGGAGCTTGTCACGCTGAATGGTCATCGGGCGTCGGGCGACGGTGCCCACCGGATAAACGGTGTCGCTGTGGCCCAATAGCGCTACTCGTCCCCGGCCCTGTCCCTGACGGGTGGCCAGCAAGTTGTCACCTAGCTTTTGTTGCGGATAACGTTCAACTGTAAATCCCAATGCGGTCAGGCGCGTTGCCAGCCAATCGTTGACCGCATTCACACCCGCCCGGTAATCGCTGCCGGAGTCGATGCTGACCAGCGTGCGGAGGTCATTCAGGTAAGCGTCCAGTTGGTTTTCTAAAAAGGTAACTATCCTGATCATATACGTGTAGCCCTGAAACGGTTTCGACCACTTATTCAAAGACGGCGCCGATTATTACTGCTACCATCCCGCATACTTGGCGATGGCCGCATCACTAACCTTGCCGGCAACAACATCTGAGATTGCCTGATCCAGGATAGCCACACCCTCATCAATCTCGGCTTCGGTCATAATCAGAGGCGGGGTAATCTCCAGCACATTAAAGAAGGTGCCCACATAAAAAACCAGCAGCCCTAATTCAAAGGCCCTGTAAGCCACTTTGGCCGTTTCCGCCGTCGCTGGTTCTTTGGTCGTTCGGTCTTTAACCAGTTCCACGCCTTGAACCATCCCTACCCCTCGAACATCGCCAATCAGGGTGTGTTTAGCCTGTAACGCACGTAATTTGTGGTGTAGGTACGCGCCAACCCGACGGGCGTTCTCCACTAAACCATCCTGCTCAATGGCTTCAATCGTCGCTAAAGCGGACGTGCAACTCAAAGCATTGCCGGTGGTCGTAAAGAGGGCAAAGCCCACATCCAGAATTTCCTGGCGGGCGACGACCGCACTTAACGGCAACCCACCCCCCAGTGATTTCCCCAGAATCACCGCATCCGGGGTAATACCGGTATGCTGAAAGGCAAACATCTTGCCCGTTCGCCCCATACCAACCTTGACCTCATCCACAACCAGGTAGATGTTGTGGCGGTGACAGACATCTTCGAGCATGGGCAGGAAGTTGGCGGGCGGTACAATATCGCCACCATCGCTTTGCACCGCTTCCACAATCACACCAGCCACATCATCAGGCGGACAGATAGTTTTGAAGATGTAATCTTCAAGAAAACGAATAGCTCTCTCTGCGCCATCAGCCACGTCGTCACCAAATGGGCAACGGTAAGGGTGGGGATAGGGAACCTTCACCACATGTCCACCGCCGATGAACTGCGTCGTAGCAATGTGACCAGACATTCCCATTGAAGTATCTGTTGCCCCATGATAACCGCCGATAAAAGAGACCAAACGCCGCTTGCCGGTAGCCAGCGGGAGCAAGCGCCCCACGGTTTCGCTGGCGTCGGAACCAGACAGGCCAAACCAGACTTTTTTGTGAAAGTCGCCGGGAACCAGAGTAGTTAGTTTTTTGGCCAGCGCCAGCGCCGGTTTGTGCATACCGGAAATAAGGCTGGAAAAAGTGCTGCGATTCAGTTGTTCAATCACCGCCTGCTTAACGTGCGCGTGGCTGTAGCCAGTGTTTGCCAAGGCCCATCCGGCTGAAAAATCCAGATAGGCTTTCCCTTCAACATCGTACAGACGGCAGCCTTTACCGCGCTCCACGGCTAGCGGGAAAAAACGGAGCTTAACTGCATCGGCAATTAGTTTGCGATCCAATTCGTATATTTGATCAACGGTTATCCGTTCCATAATTTCTTTTCTCGTTCATTTGTAACTTTCAGCGTATGAGAAATTTTTCAAAATTATCGTTTAAAAACTTCCCCATTCCCCTCACTCACCCTTTTTTAGCCCCCTCTCCCTTCAGGGAGAGGGGGTTTGGGGGAGAGGGTGAGTAGTTACGTTCATTTTTTGTAAGGGGAATACAATTTC